>CAKZYZ010000110.1 GCA_937885075.1 uncultured bacterium
AACTTCATTAAAGCTCCGACTCTGGGCTCTTTGGTAACCTGATAAACCCTGGATCCCGAATATTTTGAATAATTGCCCTGGAAACCGCAAAACTTGCAATTCCTACTCAGAGTTCGCTTAATTTAGGACTAGATTCAAGAATTTTTGAAAAATAGAAGCCGGTAATTTCCCCTCACGGTGACTCGGTTCGGGATAGATCCGGTTAGCTGCTTCCAATCGAAGTGGTTAAAGCAGTAGCCATATTCTGACGATCGTCAGAATATGGCTACTGGTCACTCTTTAAACAGATAATTGTTATCGGCTTCCCGGAAGGGGGGGAGATAGAGCATTTTATGGTTCTTCGCGGAGAGGGTCTCGCCGATCCATTAGTCAACGACAATTATACTTTCCACCCAGGGAAATGTAGTTGTCGCTGGACAATCCACTCCACGTATGCTTCTCCGGGATCTGCTCAACTGATAGAATTTTATGGATGGATTTCTGGAAGTTATTATAATGATTGCGCTCGCAATCATTAAGTAGGGAAAACTCAGATAAAGCTTGCGAACGCAATCATTGTGTGGTATGAAGCAGTTCATCCAAATGAATACAGATGCGATCAGTAAAGGGAGTATATAAGATACAATAATACAGGAGGCTTTTATTATGGATTATATAGTGATGAGTGATAAAGCTATTCTTGAAGAACTCGGTTCTCGGTTGCGACGCCAACGACTGAACCAGGATATTACTCAGATGGAGCTAGCAGAGAAAGCGGGCGTGGGACGTACCTTAATCAAAAAGATGGAACAGGGAGAAGATTTCATGATTGCTGGATTGCTCCGGGTCATGCGAGCCCTTAATCTTCTGGCTCAACTGGATAATTTCCTTCCGGATCCTGGTATTAGCCCCATTCAACTTGCGCGACTCCAGGGGAGAGAAAGACAACGGGCCTCCGGAGAGAAAAAATCCGTGAATAATGGGGAGTCCTGATCATGGCAAAGGTACGCAAGGTAAGGACCGCTACCGTCCAGCTATGGGGAAAAGAGGTTGGCGTAGTCGCATGGGACGAAGATCGTGGCATTGGGAGATTTGAGTACACGCCTGATTTCGTTCGCGACGGGTATGAGATCGCGCCAATTATGATGCCGCTTAATGAAGGACGTATATACTCGTTTCCCGCTTTGAATATAGAAACTTATTTAGGTTTGCCCGGGCTACTCGCGGACGCATTACCTGATCGTTACGGCAAGGCGTGTATTGATATCTGGCTGAGGCGGCAAGGGAGGGATGTTGATGATTTTAGTCCAATAGAACGCTTATGCTATATGGGAACACGGGGAATGGGCGCCCTTGAATTCAAGCCGGCCATTGGACCGCAGGCTCGGAAAGCGATACCCATCGAGATTTCGGAGCTTACGCAACTAGCTTCCGACATTTTGCAGCAACGGACTGATCTGTTGGTGAATCTCAGAGGATCTAAGGCTGAAGCCTTGAAAATGATTATTCGAGTTGGTGCCTCAGCCGGCGGAGCAAGAGCAAAGGCCGTCATTGCATGGAACCCTAAAACCAATAAGATTCGCTCGGGTCAAGTTCGAGCGCCTGAGGGATTCGAATCATGGTTACTCAAGTTTGATGGTGTCAACCAAGATTCACTTGGAGATCCAGAAGGCTACGGCAGGATCGAATACGCATATTATAATATGGCTACCGCCGCCGGAATCAAAATGAGTAAATGCCGGCTCCTTGAGGAGGGGGGGCGAGCTCACTTCATGACGCGCCGTTTCGACCGTACTGATGCTGGAGAGAAGATTCATATGCAGTCCCTCTGCGCCATGGGACATTATGATTTTAATGCTCCCGGCGAATATAGCTATGAACACGCATTTGGCGTTATTCAAAAACTCAATCTTGGTTATCCCGCAGTGAAGGAAATGTATCGCAGAATGGTCTTCAATGTCATGGCGAGAAATCATGATGACCATACACGGAACATTGCGTTCCTCATGGATAAGGCTGGAGAATGGCAACTCGCTCCTGCTTTTGATGTAATCTGGTGTTACAATCCCATAGGGAAGTGGACGTTACAACACCAAATGAGAATTAATGGAAAGCGAGATAATTTCATTCGGGAAGACTTGCTATTGGTAGCTGAGCAGTATGGGATTAAGGATGCAACGGGCATCATTACTGATGTGGGTAGGGTTGTTTCGCATTGGCCGGAGGTTGCTGAACAGGCGAGAGTTTCACCGGAGATGATTGAAAAATCGCTGCAACACACCGATTGGATCTCGTTGGCATCATGAAAACTTAAGGAACTCGAAAAACTACGTAATTCATGATAGGTGTAAAACCGGGTGCACAATTACAACAATGAAATGGGGACACCATGCCTTTCTTTACGGCAGGTAGATATAGTTGTTATCTACTTCCCGGAAGGGGGGGAGATTTTTGTCTTTTACGGATAAGATCGGGTTGGAGATCGGCCATTTTACTCCAACCTCTGGGTCGTTCCAGATGAACCCCCGGTCCATCTCCGGGGCGTAGTCGGCGGTGACCTTGTAGAAGAAGTCCACTTCATCCGAAAGCACGCAGAAACCGTGGGCCATTCCGGGGGGGAGGTAGAGCATTTTATGGTTCTCCGCGGAGAGGGTTTCTCCGATCCACTTGCCGTAGGTGGGGGAGCCCTGCCGGATATCCACCCCTACGTCAAATACCGACCCTTTCAGGACCAGGACCAGTTTTCCCTGGGCGAAGGGGTTTTTCTGGTAATGGAGGCCGCGGAGGACCCCCCGGACCGAATGGGAGTAGTTGTCCTGGACGAAGGGGAGGTTGATCCCGTGGGCCACGAAATCAGACTTCTGGAAGGTCTCCATGAAGAACCCCCGGTTGTCGTCGAACTTCTTATACTCAATAACCACCACACCGGGGATATGGGTTTTGGTGAACGAGAAAGGCATAAATCTCCTCCTTGACAGGATGAACAGGATATTCAATTTGGATGCTGCACAGTAACGTTAGGAACGTATCCTGTACATCCTGTTATCCTGTCAAAAAATATTATAATTTTATTCTGTCGAATTCGATGAAAAAGTTGTTTTAATGGATATTGTTGAATTAATATAATATAACGTCTCCACACCGGAAAGAAATATAATATTTTTCGGAGAAAAATAATATGAAAATTGAATCCATAGGTGAATTCGGATTGATTGAAGAACTGGCCCGTCTGTTGCCAGAGGGGAAAGATGTCATTAAAGGGATCGGGGATGACGCGGCTGTTCTTGCGGGACGACGAAGAGATAGCTATCTTCTGGTCGCTACTGATTCGATCGCGGAGAATGTCCATTTCCGTCGTTCTTCCGGGGCTTATTGGATCGGCCGAAAGGGACTGGCGGTAAATTTATCCGATATCGCCGCTATGGGAGGATCTCCGCTCTGGGCGGTGGTTAATTTAGGGATCCCATCCGGAATCTCGGTCCGGTATTGCCGGCAGTTATATCGGGGGATGGCGGAACTGGCCGAGGAGTTTGAATTAAGTGTCGTGGGAGGAGATACCTTCCGGTCGCCGGATGGGATTGTAATTTCAGTGACAGTGATCGGGGAGGTGGAGAGGAAGCGATGTGTCTTCCGGGACGGAGCGAGACCGGGGGATGTGATCTGCGTGACCGGAAAGTTGGGGGAAGGTCGCGGGAAGCACCTGAAATTTACGCCCCGGATTAAAGAGGGAAGATACCTGGGAGAGTCATTCTCTCCCTCCGCGATGATCGACATCAGTGACGGTCTTTTTGCCGATCTCGGTCATATCTGCCGGGCGAGCGGGGTAGGGGCGGTGATCGGTGAATCGGCAATTCCATTAGCAGCCCGCCTGCGGGGAAAGAGTGAGAAGGTGAAACTGCGGGCGCTCGGGGATGGAGAAGAGTTTGAACTATTATTTTCCCTCCCGGAGAATGAGATAAGCAATCTTTTGAGTTCATTTTCGGCTGAAACCGGAACCACGGTGACCCCGATCGGGAAAATAATCGATGATCAAGGCCGGCGAGAGTTGGTTGGCCGGGATGGGAAGGTGAAGCCTTTTCCTGAAACCGGTTATAATCACTTCTCATGAAAATGACTGAAAACCAAATATAAACTCCTTCCTTAATTACCATGATATTAAGTCGGATAATAGCTTTCCTGTTGTTTCTCTTGTTATTACCTTCCTCTCCCCGGGCGGAGGATATCATTCCTGTTACCATCCTTTATACCTCGGGCAGCAAGGGGTATTTTCTGCCTTTTAAAGCCTTTGCCGGTCCGGTGGCCCGGGATTTAAAACTTGAAGTCGGCCGGGATTATGGCGGCTACTCCGCGCTGGCCTCCTACATCCGGCAGGCGCGTTCCCAGGCGGAGCGGGAGAGAAGGGTATTTATCCTGGTGGATGGGGGCAATTCTCTGGTGGGGAGCGCGGAAGCGAATTTTTATAAGGGGGCGGTTAGCGTGGAATTCATGAACAGGGTGGGATATGACTCTATAACCGTATCAAACCTGGATTTTTCGCTGGGGAAGAAGGTGGTGAAAGAATTAGCCGGCCAGGCCCGGTTCCCCTTTTTAAATGCCAATCTGCTGGAGACCGCTACCGGGAAGAACCCCCCGTATATTAAACCTTACACCATGGTGGAAGCAGAAGGTTTGAAGATCGGGATTGTGGGATACGGGCAGCGGAATATTTCCGGCTGGGTTGATCCGGATAAAGTAAAAGGCCTGAAAGGGGTTCGGATAGCTCCCCTGCTCCGGAAGACCATCGCGGAGATGACGAAAGCCGGGGCCGAATTGATTATCGCCGTCGATCATTCGGCCGGCAACAATTATCGGGAGATCGCGCGATCGGTGGATGGTATCGATATCCTGATCGACGGGGCGTCCGAGTGGGCCAGTGTATATACCAAGAATTTCACCCTGGAAGAACCGACGCGAATCGGCGGGACCTATATCTTCCCGGAAGTTGACAGCCATTTTGCCGTGGGCCGGATCGATCTCAACTATGATAAGAGCAGCCGGAAGATTGAAGACGCCCGGGGGGAGAGATATTTCATGATCGCGGGAGAGAGTTCGGACGATCCCGAAATCCGGGCCATGGTCGACGACTACGCGGAGAGGATGGCCGGCAACCGTCTCCAGGAGGTGATCGGGCGCGCGACTGAAGATATTTCCAAAGATTGGGATGAGAATTGGAACTCCCCTCTGGGAACCCTGGTCTGCCGGGCGATGCGACAGTATGCCCATACCGACGCGGCCATCGAAAACCTGGGAGCTATCCGGCGATATCTCAAGCAGGGGCCGATCACGCTGCGGGACATCCACGATATTTTGCCCTTTGATAATAAGCTGGTGACTTTCAAGGTGAAGGGGCGCTATATCTATGACTGCTCTCTTCTTCAGATGCTGGCCGGGGCGGTGGACCGGGTTCCCTGGATCTATATCGACGGGGCCCGGCTCGATCGCGGGCCTGACCTGAGGGTAAAGCATATTACCATCGGCGGGCGGGAGATTGAAAAAAACCGGGTATATACCTTTGCCACCAATAGTTATCTCTATAATTCCGATTATCTCGACAAGAGAGTCTGTAAGGATATTCAGGTCCGGGAAGAAGATATAACCGATCTTGTGATCGATTATATCCGGAATCATTCGCCGATTTCACCGCCGGAAGAAGAAATTCGGGATCAAGGAGGAGAAATTCCTCCGGCAAAATTCACCTCCCCGTCTCCCCCGGCAGTGGCGGAGTCAAGCAGTACGGTTAGCAGCTATAATAAAGTGAGAAGATCGGGGAAACCCATCCCGTCCGGTCCCGGAGTTTACCTGAACAAGCAGTACCGGAAGAAGGTCCTGGATTTCAGCCGGAGGACGATGGTTGATGCTTACCGGTCCGTCGGTCGGAGAGATCCGAGATGGGATGAGGCCGCGATCGAATACCTGGAAAAGTTCGCCCGTAGATTTACCCCTCTGCCGGATGCTGTCTCGTATGAGGAATTGGAGCGGGAGGGGAAGAATCTGGTGGATGCCGGCTGTGACGATCCCTATATCCTTTATCTGTACGGCGCCGCTTTACAGGAAAACGGCCGGTGGGAATCGTCTTATCGATATCTGGAGCGGGCTTATCCCGGTCTGATCGAATTAAATTATCCCCCGAACCGGGTTATGTTCTGCCTGCAGCGGATCCTCTGGGACCTGAGTCATTTAAACCGGATTCCGGCGACGGAAAAATATAGCGGTCTTTACCGGAAACAGGTATTGCGGGTCCTCCAGAGCGGCCTTTATCGGGAGGACGAGCAGCGGATCTTATGGGAACATATCGGCTACCTCATCCGCCTCATCTCCAGAGATGGCATCAGCCGGATGGAGGATTTTCTGGTGGAGATTCGGCAGTTACCGGATATCAACGAATGGACCGAAAATATGATCGAGGGGATGATAAATATTAAACTGGCCTGGGCTTACCGGGGAGGAGGCTGGGCCAGCAAGGTTGACAATCTGGGATGGAAGAAGTTTTCCCGGTATCTGAAAGAGGCGCGCCGTAATTTAACCCGGGCCTGGAAACTGCATCCGGAGTACCCGGAAGCCGCTACCAACATGATTACGATTGCCATGGCCGGTGCGGCTAAACCGGGAGAAGACGAACGAACCTGGTTCGACCGGGCGGTATCCGCCCAGTTTGACTACATGAGCGCTTACTCGAAACTGCTCTGGTCCCTCTGGCCCCGCTGGGGGGGGAGTCATGAAGAGATGTATCAGTTCGGTCTGGAATGTCTGGAGACCGGACGTTTCGACACGGCCGTTCCGGTCCGCTATATCGTGACCCTGGTCAAGATCGAGGAGGACAGGAAAGACGATAAGTACTGGCGTAAGCCGGGTGTTTACGAGAACGTTAGAACCGTGGCTGACGGAATTCTGGCCGCTCCCGAGTGGACCAGGAAGAACAGGAATTATTACAAGTCTCTTCAAGCCGCCATCGCCTGGCGTCTGGATAAGATGGAGGAGGCCTCGCGCTTATTAAAAGAACTGGGCGATGAAGTGGATGACACCGCCCTGGAGTGGATGGGAACCAGTCTGGGAGGCATGAAACAGGATATTTCCCGGTAATTAAGACAAAAACCAAACCGCCCGGATATAAAGGAACTATTGGCGCTAACCTGACATAATTATGTCAGTCTCTGTTCAAAACTAAGTTGGCGCCGCAGGCGCTAACTTATGGCCATGACAGATTATAATAATATAACCCATAGTCCCGAAGAGACCCGGGAGTTGGCCGCGCGTTTCGCGGCGGATCTTAAACCGGGAGATATTCTGGCACTTAATGGTCCCCTGGGGTCGGGGAAGACCTGTTTTGTCCAGGGGATCGCGCGTGGTTTGGGAGTGACCGAGAGATATATCACTTCTCCAACTTTTGTCCTGGTCCGGGAATATCAGGGGAGAATGCCGCTCTATCATATTGATCTGTATCGCCTGGCCCCCGGAATCGAGATCGGGATGTTAGGTCTTGATGAGTATCTGGATGGTGACGGCATAACCGCCAT
Source organism: uncultured bacterium (assembly GCA_937885075.1). Taxonomy (GTDB): domain Bacteria; phylum Auribacterota; class Erginobacteria; order Erginobacterales; family Erginobacteraceae; genus CAKZYZ01. The sequence goes on from CAKZYZ010000110.1 coordinate 7,533, forward strand.
TGAATGGTCGGAGAAGATGGGGGAAGGTCTTCCGGAACGGACGATAGATATCTTAATAGAATGCATTGACGAGAAGACCAGAGAGATCATATTTTATGGGAAATGATCTGAGAAGAGGTAATCGGTAAGCGGTAAGCAGTAAGCAGTTTTCTGAGTTCGACGGTCTTCAACGATCTTTAACGTCATTATTCTTCAACGTTCTTATTTTTTAACGATAGCGCCGGAGGCGCTATATTTCATGAAAATTCTTGGGATTGAAACATCGGTTAAGATTGGTAGCCTGGCTCTGATTGAAGGAGATGATCTCGTTGCCCGTTCTGATATTGATACCAGATTGAATCACTCCGCCCGCCTGATTCCGGTTCTTAATGAGCTTTTACAGACGGCAGGGTGGGGGATAGATGATCTGGATGGAGTCGGGGTGGGATTGGGACCGGGTTCGTTTACCGGAATTCGGGTCGGACTGGCGGCGGGGCAGGGGATAGCCTTCGGCGCGTCAATCCCTCTGATAGGGATCGGAAGCTGTTCGGCTATGGCCCGGGGGAGTTCAGCCCCGGTTGGCCCGGTGGTTACTCTCCTGGATGCCGGACGGGGGCGAGTATATGGCGCCGGGTATCGAAAAAGCGCAGATGATATCGAAGAGACCGTCCCTCCGCGGCTTGTCTCTTCCGGGGATATTGAGGCTCTCTGCCGCAGGGCCTGGATCGTTATTCCCCTATGGGAAGAATGGAAAAAGAAAGCGGAAGGATGGGGGATAGCCGGCGGAGAAAAGGGTATCCCTCAAGCAAGATGGATTGCTATACTGGCCCGGAAAAAATTAAGAGAGAACCCGGTCAACAAAATTGAAACCGCCACCCCGATCTACCTAAGCCAGTATTGGAAAAATCAGAAAAAGGTGAGCAGTAATCAGTAAGCAGTGAGCGGTTGACCAGGTGCCAGTATTAGGGAATAGGGAACAGTCCACAGATGCCATAGTGCTTGTATTTCGAACTTGATCCGGGATGCAAGCACGACGGAGGAAGGCACTTCAAACTATAGTTGATAGTCTTAACCGGGATACTAAACTAAGGTAATTTTTCAGTGAACCCCGTACTCTCGTAGCGGCTGCCTTCAGGCTGCCACACGATGGCGACCTGAAGGTCGCCTCTGCGAGCCCGGGGCAACGGGATTCACGGAAACGTTACAGACCTGGCGAAGGCGAACAACTTTAGGCACTTTAGGCACTTCAAACTTTAGGCACTTCAATATGTACTCATTATTCAAAACCTGGGCGGAGATCGATCATGAAGCTATCCGATTTAATATTCGGCAAATTAGAAAGCTGATCGGTCCCCGAGTCAAGATACTGGTCAGTGTAAAGGCGGAGGGTTATGGACATGGAGCTGTCTCCATCTCCCGGACGGCCCTATCGGCCGGAGCTGAATGGCTGGGGGTTTCACATGTTAAAGAAGCGCTGGAACTGCGTGCCTTCTTTCCGGATACCCCCATATTGATTCTCAGTTCCGGGATGAGCGGACATACCCGCCTCATTGTCAGGAACAGACTGACTCCGGTAGTCTGCTCCCTGGAGATCGCCCGGGATCTGGCCGAGACCGCGCTTGCTGCCGGAACCATCGCTAATATACATGTTATGCTGGACACCGGGATGGGCCGGATCGGGGTATGGCATGAAAATTCTCTCACCTTTCTGAAACAGATCTCTCAGATCAAAGGGATAAGACTGGAAGGTCTGGCCTCTCACTTTGCTGCCGCCGATGATCCGGATAGTGCTTTTACCGATCGCCAGCTAGCAGATTTTTTAAGAGTAGTGAAGGAGGTTAAAGAGGAGGGGATTGATATTCCTCTCCATCACATTGCCAACAGCGGAGCCCTGATCAATCTTAAGGAAACTCATCTCGATATGGTACGGCCCGGCATTATGCTCTATGGCATATATCCGACTCCACATTACCGGTCCCGGATTGAACTGAAACCGGTGTTGAGCCTGAAGACCAGAATTGCTTATCTGAAGACAGTGGAACCGGGGCGGACAATCAGCTATGGATTGACCTATCTGGTGAAGAAGAAGACCAGGGTGGCCACATTGCCGATCGGTTATGGGGACGGTTTCAGTCGGGCTCATTCCAATCGGGGGGAGGTGTTAATCCGCGGTCGACGGGCTCCCATCATCGGAATTGTGACTATGGACCAGATAATGGTCGATGTAGGAGGTATCGATGGCGTGGCGGTCGGAGATGAGGCGGTACTGATCGGCGAACAGGGAGGTGATCGGATCACGGCGGAAGAGATTGCTGAGAGGATCGGGACCATCTCCTATGAGGTATTAGCTCAATTAGGGAAGAGAGTATCAAGGGTGGATTTGAATGCGTAGATCAGGGGATCAGGATGTCAGGGGATCAGGATGTCAGGGGATCAGGTTATCAGGGGATCAGGGGATCAGGGGATCAGGTTATCAGGCGGGGGCTGAGCGGCGACCTGATTCCCTGATGACCTGATCTCCTGATATCCTTTTTAAAAAATTTATTTTTCTTTTCTATTTCCCCGGATTTTGTGAATATTAGTAATAATAAAAGAAGGAGCAAAGAGAAGATGACAAATAAACGAAGCAAGAAGAAGTCTCCGTCGCTACGGAGTGACGTTACCAAGGTTGGATTGGAGCGGGCGCCGCACCGGTGTTTGATGTACGCAACCGGAGTTGATCCGGCTGATCTGAAGAAACCTTATATTGGTGTAGTCTCCAGTTTTACCGACCTGATCCCCGGTCATGTGGGGATGCGGGATCTGGAGCGGGCGATCGAGAACGGAGTCTATGCCGGGCAGGGGAGACCCTTTATCTTCTCCGTTCCGGGTGTCTGCGATGGGATCGCGATGGGCCATCCCGGGATGTTCTGCTCCCTCCCGACCCGGGGACTGATCGCGGATATGATCGAGATGGTGGTGCAGGGTCACGCTCTGGACGGGATTGTGCTTCTGACCAACTGCGACAAGATAACTCCGGGGATGCTGATGGCCGCGGCCCGGCTGAATATCCCGGCCATCGTGGTTACCGCCGGGCCGATGCTGGCCGGGCATTATAACAATCGGCGTCTCTCGCTGGTCCGTGATACCTTTGAAGCGATCGGCCAGGCCCAGGCCGGAAATATCAGCGAAGCGGCGGTTCGGGAACTGGAGATCCGGGCCTGTCCCGGGTCCGGCTCATGTCAGGGGATGTACACCGCCAATACCATGGCCTGTATAACCGAGGCCATAGGAATGAGCCTGAGCGGATGCGCGACGGCGCCGTCCGGCCTGGCGGACAAAAAAAGGATCGCCTATCAGAGCGGCCAGCGGATCGTGGAACTGGTTCGGGAAGGTGTCTGTGCCCGGGATATTATGACCCGAAAAGCAATTGAGAACGGGATCTCGGTTGACATGACCCTGGGCGGATCCACCAATACCGTCCTCCATCTGATGGGAATAGCTTATGAGCTGGGTATTCCGGTTACTCTGGATGACTTTGACCGGATCAGCCGCGATACTCCCCACCTGGCCGATATGCGGCCGGGGGGTGATAATATGATGGAGGATCTTGATCTGGCCGGGGGGATACCGGCAGTAATGAAGACCCTGGGCAATAGGATAAATGACGAGATGACGGTCAACGGCCTGAGTTGGAAACAGATCCAGCGCCGGGCCCGGGTCCTCGATCCCGGAGTAATCAGACCGATCAAGCAGGCCTATCACGAGGAGGGAGGGATCGCCGTCCTGAAGGGGAATCTGGCCCCGGAAGGCGCGGTAATCAAGCAGAGCGCCGTGGCTCCGGAAGTTCACGTATTTACCGGAAAGGCACGAGTATTTGATTCGGAAGAGGCCGGGATGAGCGCGCTGATGAAAGGGAAGATCAAGCCGGGTACGGTAGTGGTGATCCGGTACGAAGGGCCGCGGGGCGGCCCCGGGATGCGGGAGATGCTTTCGCTGACCTCTGCTATTGTCGGTATGGGGATGGGTGAGTCGGTGGCCCTGATTACTGACGGGAGATTCTCCGGCGGGACCAAGGGCCCCTGTGTGGGGCATATCTCACCCGAAGCCGCTGCCGGCGGACCTATTGCTCTGCTCCGGAATGGGGATGAAATCACCCTCGACATCCCGTCCCGGAAGCTCTCGGTTAAGTTGACGAAGAAAGAACTGGCCGCGCGTTTGAAGAAATGGAAGAGGCCGAGAAAGGAATTAACCGGATATCTGGAAAGATATGCCGAACAGGTAACCTCAGCTTCCGATGGGGCGGTACTTGTGGTAAAGTGATGAGGGATGTCGGAGCCCCGATAAATCGGGGTAGACTGTGCGAAGATCCCGCCGGTAGGCGGGGCGGATACAGGATTCAGGATACAGTAGACACTTAATATCCAATGAAGACACAGGATTCAGGGTGCAGGTACGCTGAAATATTGGACTATTTTATATAACTAAAATTTTCCGCGGGAAAATTTCAATTATAATTTTCGAAGAAAATTATAACGGAGATAATAATATGAATGGAGCGAAATTACTTTTAGAGTGCCTGACCGAGGAAGGCGTTGAGGTGATCTTTGGCTACCCGGGCGGATCGGTGCTCGATATATTCGATGAATTCCAGAACTACCCGATCAGATTTATACTCACCCGCCATGAACAGGGTGCTGCCCATGCCGCCGATGGCTATGCCCGGGCTTCCGGTAAGACCGGGGTCTGCATGGCCACCTCCGGTCCTGGAGGGACTAACCTGGTGACCGGGATCGCCACCGCTTATATGGATTCCATCCCGATGGTGGCGCTCACCGGGCAGGTTCCGACCAACATGATCGGAAATGACGCTTTCCAGGAAGCCGATATTGTTGGGATTACCCGTCCGATTACCAAGCATAATTATCTGGTCACCGATGTCGACGAACTGCCGCGGATAGTCAAGGAGGCATTTTTTCTGGCATCGAGTGGCCGCCCCGGACCGGTTCTGATCGATCTCCCCAAGGATGTTCTGCAGGCGCAGTCCAGGGAGACTTACCCGAAGAAGGTAGAGATCCCGGGATACAACCCGGTCTATATCGGCCATCCGAAACAGATAAAACTTTTGGCCCAGGCGATTCTGAAGGCGCGGAAGCCGATCCTTTATGTCGGAGGCGGCACAGTCGCTTCCGGGGGGTCGGCGGAGCTGAGAAAACTGGTCGCTAAGACGAAGATCCCGGTTACGACCACACTGCTGGGACTGGGGACCTTCCCGGAGACCGATCCGCTCTCTCTGGGGATGCTGGGGATGCACGGGACCATGTACGCGAACTATGCCATTATGGATTCCGACCTGCTTATTGCCGTCGGAGCTCGATTTGACGACCGGATCACCGGAAAGATCAGTGAGTTCGCTCCTCACGCGAAAGTTGCCCACATCGACATCGATCCGACTTCCCTGAAGAAGAATGTCCGGGTTGATATCCCGGTGGTCGGAGATGTCCGGCTGGTTTTGAAGGAGTTGAATAAGATTGTTAAGCCGGGAAAGATCGGGCCCTGGCTCAAGCAGATAAAAAAGTGGAAGAAGGACTACCCGCTGGTTTATCAGGATGATGATGATGTGATCAGGCCCCAGTATGTGATCGAGCAGATCCGGAAGGTCACCGGCGGCAAAGCGATTATTGCTACTGAAGTCGGGCAGAATCAGATGTGGGCGGCCCAGTATTGCTGCATGACCGAACCCCGGACCTTTCTCTCTTCGGGAGGATTGGGAACTATGGGGTATGGTTTTCCGGCCGCGATCGGCGCGCAGGTTGCCTGTCCCGATCGGGTGGTCTTTGATATAGCCGGTGACGGCAGTATCCAGATGAATATCCAGGAACTCACCACCGCGGTAAACAATAAGCTCCCGGTTAAGATAGCTATATTAAACAATAATTACCTGGGGATGGTTCGGCAGTGGCAGGAGATGTTTTATGAAAAGAACTATGCCGGGACTGTTCTGGACGATAATCCCGACTTTATAAAACTGGCGGAAGCCTATGGCGCTCTCGGAATTCTGATAGAGAAGAAAAAAGATGTCATCCCGGCTCTGAAGAAGGCTCTGAAATACAAAGGTCCGGTTATGATGGACTTTCGTATCGCCCGGGAAGAGAATGTCTGGCCGATGGTCCCGTCCGGAGTCTCCATCAAGCAGATGATCAGTGGAATGACATGATTATTTTTGCTGTGCAAAAATAATCATTTTGAAAAACTGCCGGCGTTATTGGGTCAGGATCAAACTCAGCTTGAGATGATGGAAATTTATTTCCGTGTTGCAATAGCATAAATACACAGTCTTTTTTCAAAACTAAGTCAGTGCGAAGCACTAACTTATTCCGGAGGAAAAAAATATGAAGCATACAATATCGGTATTGGTTGAGAATAAGTTTGGAGTTCTGGCCCGGGTGGCGGGGCTTTTTTCCGGGCGGGGGTTTAATATCACCAGCCTGTCGGTTGGTGAGAGCAGTGACCCTGATATCTCTCATATGACGATTGTTGTAGACGATCAGGGGTCACCCAGGATAATGGAGCAGGTGGAAAAACAGCTTAATAAGCTGGTCAATGTTATTAAGGTTCAGGATTTCTCCCGCGGAGAGTCTGTTAATCGGGAGTTAATCCTGGTCAAAGTCAAGACCACAACCACAACCCGTCTGGAGATACTAGAGATTGCCCGGATCTTCCGGGCCCGGGTGGTCGATATTTCCCGTAACTCTGTAGTTATGGAGATTACCGGAGCGGATGACAAGATCAAGGCGATTCTAGATCTTTTATCCCGTTTCGGAATAAAAGAATTGGTCCGCGCAGGCAAGATAGCGATCGCGAGAAGCTGAGATTATTTTTGACGGGACGATATTAAATAGAGGTAAGCAGTGAGCAGTAGCACCAGTTCACCGCTCACTGCTTACCGTTTACTTTTTACTGTCTTCACGAAGTGAAGTAGGGGATAATCTTTCTGCTTCTCTTTCAGGTTTTTTCCAATTTTACTAATGGAAAGTAAATATCATGGATGCATCGGATAGCAAGGAACGACCCCCGATTGAGAAATTCAGCGAGGGAGTGGTCGGGACGGAGGGAAGAGATGACTGCCGCCCCCCGCGCCGGGATTATCGTAAAACAATCCTGATAGTTGAAGACGAACCGCTCAACCGGCAGGTGATTACCAGATATTTCGGGCTTTTGGGGTACCGGGTCCTCCAGGCCGACCGGGGCGATGATGGACTCGCCCTAGCTCTGAAGGAAGTTCCTGATGTTATACTTCTCGACAATCAACTTCCGGGAATGAACGGGATAGAACTCTGCCGGAACCTCCGGGAGCAAGGTCGGCATACTCCTGTAATGTTAATGTCCGCTTATGAACTCTCTCCCCAGAAATTGAAGGAAGCCCAGGCCCTGGGAATCCGCAGCTTTCTCAGAAAGCCATTCGCGTTTAATCACCTGAAAGACGTACTCCGTTTCGCCACGAGAAAACCGCGGTTCGGCTTCGTCCGGAGAAAGTATTACTATCGTAAACCCCATTTCTCCCTCACCGCCCGTTCCCTGGCCCAGCATGTCTTCAATACAGTCTTTCGGGAAGGGCTGGATCTGGCCGGCCATGTCCATTTTCATGTACGCGATCACCCCGACCATCTGATACTTCTCTGCAGCAGAAAATCTCTGGGTAAGGTGGTAGCCAAGTCCCCCGAATGCGGGGAGGGAGAGTGTATCCCCTGGGTGATGTCTTCCTTCTCAAAGTATAATCAGGAGAAGGTTCTCAAGGAACTGAATCAGGATATTATCCAGGTCAGGATCGACGCCGCCGATTATCAGATGTCCTGGCCGACCCTGGCGGATTTTATCTGCTGGCTGGAACTGAGTTATTAAATATTTCTGCGAAATATTTAAGTGTAAAAACTTTTGTGCTTAGATAGTCTGCTGCTTTTCTAAATGAATGCTCCCCGCAACAGTTTAACTGTTCTGACCGGACTTCTTGGGTATCCGGTCGGGCATACCATCTCTCCGGTGATTCATACCTCGGCTTATTCCGAGTCCCAACTGGACTGGACTTATCTGGCTTTCTCGGTGAAGCCGGAAGATCTGGAGGAGGCTTTCATTGGGTTTCAAGCGTTGGGTGGGAGGGGGCTTAATATCACCATCCCTCACAAGCAGAAAGTTATGCGGCTTCTGGATGAAGTAAGTGAGGAGGCCCGGTTGATCGGGGCGGTTAATACGGTATTATTTCGAGATGGGCGGTCCCTGGGGTATAATACCGATGGCCCGGGATTTGTCCGGGCTTTGAGGGAGGAGAAAGATTTTTTACTGGATGGAATGCGAGTCTGCCTGATCGGCGCCGGTGGAGCGGGGAGGGCGGTAGCGGTCCAGTCGGCACTTTCAGGTATCGCCCGGATCGATATTGCCGATCTGGATAGTAATCGGGCGGAGGAGTTGAGTGACTGGATAAATCAGGAGATAAGAGCGGGACTCTCCGGTGTATTTCGAGTCGGATCCCGGGAAGGAGACGAGATAATCGCCGCCGCCGATCTGGTAGTTGACGCTACTCCTCTTGGCCTGAAGCCAAATGATCCGATCAGTTTCGATCCCGTTCTGCTGAACCATGGGGCATTGGTGATGGATCTGGTCTATAATCCTCCGGAGACAGAGCTCCTCGCGGCGGCGCGGGACCTTGGCATAGACACGCTGAATGGTCTCGGAATGCTTATTCATCAGGCAGCACTCGCCTGGGAGATCTGGACCGGGGAGACGGCGCCGATTGAAGTGATGAAAGAGGCTGCCCAAAAATCTATGTTTGAGAGGAAGTAGATATGTGAGAAAATGATGAATTACGAATGAGGAATGACGAAAGAATGTCAAAATCCGAATGTCGAAGCACCCTTGCCGAAGCGATTTGGTCATTAGACATTTATTCATTTGGAATTCATTCGTCATTCCTCATTCGGGTTTCGTCATTTCAATTATGATTTAGTAATTCTTTCTTCATTTTGTAGGTTCATAAAATGGGTTCCATCGTAATAATAATCATAATCTTCCTCTTCGGCCTCTCAATCGGCAGTTTCGCTAATGTCTGTATCTACCGCCTGCCGAGGAAGAAATCAATCGCCAATCCGCCCCGATCGTTCTGCCCGCATTGCGGGAAGACAATCGCCTGGTACGATAATATCCCGGTTCTCGGTTTCCTGCTTCTCCGGGGAAAGTGCCGATACTGTCGCGCATCTATCTCCATTCAGTATCCACTGGTCGAGTTGTTGATTGGATTGCTCTTTCTCGGCGTCTATCTCTTTGTCCTCTCCCGGGGGGAACGGCTGATCCTGATCCCGTTTTACTGGTATTTTTGCGCTACCCTGGTTATCCTGAGTGTAATTGATGGGGAATTTTTCATTCTTCCTGATTGGCTCACTTATCCGCTGGTTATCGTGGGCTTTCTGCTGGCTGCTCTATATCCCGGCCATCTGGGGAGTTCGACCATAGGTCCCGGCATGCTCCGCGCTTTGATCGGGGCGTTGGCGGGAGGTTTGAGTCTCTGGCTGATCGGTCTGCTCGGCAAAGCCGCGTTCAAGAAAGAGGCGATGGGATTGGGTGATGTCAAACTGATGGCGGCGGTTGGAGCCTGGCAGGGGTGGGAGTTAGTACTATTCGCTATCTTTCTCGGCGCCCTGGTCGCCGCGGTAGTGGGGATAACCTTCATAGTCATGAAGAAAGCAAAATTTGGTTCGAAGATCCCTTTTGGTCCGTACCTGGCGGCAGGTTCCCTGATCACTCTCTTCTTTGGCTGGGAGATATTGTTCTGGTATTTGAGATTATACTAATAAGTTATCTGTTATTTTGTGTGGGCAGATGCTGATATGATAATAACAACTTTTCAAATGACGAATCCCGAATGAGGAATGAAGAATGAATGACGAAAACCAAATGTCGAATGATGAAACTCGCACTGGCTTTCCACGCAGTTATACTGAGAAGGGAATTGGGAATTTAGACATTAGTCATTCGGTTTTTATTAGGGTTTCTTCATTCGGATTTAGTCATTAATATCTGATGGCATATTTACAACTATTTATCTGGCCCATATTACTAAGAACCTAAAATATTCATTTTGGAGGATACGGAAATGTTACGTTATCTAACAGCGGGAGAATCACACGGGCGAGGGTTACTGGCAATCCTGGATGGTTTCCCGGCCGGATTGAAGATAGACGAGGAGTTTATCAATGCCGAACTTCAGGCTCGTCAGGCCGGATATGGCCGCGGCGGCCGGATGAAGATCGAGTCTGACCGGGTGGAGATCTGGTCCGGTATTCGGGGTGGGGTCTCTATCGGCTCTCCTCTGGGGATCCTGATCAGGAATAATGATTTCAAGATAGACGAACTGCCGCCGGTTACCGCCCCCCGTCCCGGACATGCCGATCTGGCCGGAGCTCAAAAATACGGCCACCGGGATATCCGTAATGTTCTGGAACGGGCCAGTGCCCGGGAGACCGCGGCCCGGGTTGCCCTGGGGGCGGTCACGCAATTATTGCTCCGGGAGTTCGATATCCGGGTGGAGAGCTGGATCGAGGGTCTGGGGGGGATTATGATTGGTGAGACGAGTGAGGAGGAGAGGATGGAGAACCTGCGGTCTTCTCTTCTGAACTGTCCTGATCCGGCGGCTGAGAAAATGATGATCGAACTGATCGACCGGGTAATTCGTGACGGAGATAGTCTGGGCGGTATCTTTCGGGTGGAGATCAGCGGAGTTCCACCCGGTCTGGGAAGCTACTCTCAAGGGGATACCCGTCTGGATGGCAGTCTGGCCTCCGCCCTGATGGGGATTCCGGCGATTAAAGGAGTGGAGATCGGACCGGGATTTGAGATGGCTCATCTCTCCGGCTCGAAGGTTCACGATGAAATCATCTGTACCGAAGACGGTTTTTGCCGTCTCACCAACCGGGCCGGGGGAATTGAGGGGGGGTGAGCAACGGGGAGAAGATTATTATCCGGGCGGCAATGAAACCGATTCCGACTCTGGGCAAGCCTCTGAAGACCGTGGACCTGAAGACCGGAGAACCGGCGGATGCCGCCCGGGAACGGGCCGATGTCTGCGCTCTCCCCGCCGCCTCGATAGTAGGGCGAGCGATGGCGGCCCTGGAACTGGCCCGGGCCTTCCTGGAGAAGTTTGGTGGGGATAGCATGGAGGAAATTAGCCGGAACTACCGGGGGTACATGGATTCGATCAGTTAAATACGCATCCGGCAATTAATTCATAGAGGAGTGATGGAATAATGGAGTGATGGAATATATCGCCCGGCACCCACCCCGGTGTTCCAAATCTCCAGTACTCCAACCATCCAGTACTCCATGTTGCCAGCTTACCAATATCGTCTTTTTATTTAAGATTGCAATCTGTATGATGACGAACCACTATCCAAACATCATTCTCTTCGGTTTCATGGGGACCGGTAAATCTGCTGTCGCCCGCAGACTGGGAGACCGGTTGGGCTGCCCGGTGGTGGAGATGGACGATCTGATCGAGGAACGGGAAGGGATGTTGATCAGTCGTATCTTTGCCGAGAAGGGAGAGGAATACTTCCGCCGGTGTGAACGGGAACTGGTTCTGGAACTATCCCGGGAGGGCGGGAAGGTTATTGCCACCGGCGGGGGCGTGGTCTTGAACCCGGATAATATCCGGGACTTTAAGAAGACCGGAATTGTCTTATGCCTGACCGCTCATCCGGAAGTTATCTTGAGCCGGGTAGAGAATGAGACCCACCGTCCGCTCCTGGAGGTGGAGGATCGTCTCGCTAAAATCGAGGAACTGCTCGCCGCGCGCCGCATATTCTATGACCGGATCGAGCACCGGATCGATACCTCTGACTTAACTGTTGAAGATGTGGTGGGCCAGATTATAGATATGATGGAACAAAGATGAATGAGGAAATCCGAATGAGGAATGACGAAAGAATGACGAAATCCGAATGATCCGCCGTCGCCCTTCGGGCTATGGCGGACAAAAGGAGAAAGGTCTCCTGAGTATTTTCCCGTAGCGGTAGCGAGGCTATTTTGTCATTTGCTTTTTGGAAATTTGTCATTCTTTCGTCATTCCTCATTCGAATTTCGTCATTTACAGGATGGTCTTCTCATTTTAATCATGGTTTTTTAAGTGAGTTCAAAAATACAATGGAAACTCTCCCCACTATTCATCGCCGTATTCATAATTGGTTTCACCTCCCTCTCCGCTCAGATCGTCTTTCTCCGGGAACTCATGGTTCTCTTCTATGGCAATGAACTCTCCATTGGTGTGGTTCTGGGGTGCTGGCTCTTCTGGACCGGGATCGGAAGTATACTCCTGGGACGGTTGGCCGATCGGTTCCGTTCTCCAGCCGCCATCTTCTCATTCCTACAGATCCTTCTGGCCATTGCTCTGGTTCTGACTCTTCTGGCGATCAGATCGGTCAAGCTCTTCCTTAATCTCTCTCCCGGACAGATCGTTGGCTATATCCCTATCTTCATAGCTTCGTTCGCGGTTGTCTCAGTTTTCTGCCTCCTGAATGGTTTTCTCTTCTCCCTGGGCTGTAGAATATACGAAAAAACCACCGGTGCCGGACTCGACCGAGCCAGCCGGGGGCTGGGCCTGATCTATATCCTGGAAGCACTGGGGGCTGTAGCGGGAGGCCTGCTGACCAGCCTGGTCCTGATCCGGACGGTTTCTCCGATGGTCCTGGTTGGTATTCTGGGGGGATTGAATCTGGCTGCCGCCGGGCTGCTCCTCTACTCCTCATCGGACCGCCGTATGGCGAAGAAGATAAAAGTGCTCTGGCTGGTGGTGGCGGTGGCGTCTATTGTTGCCGTAGTTGCCGGGGGGCTCGGGGATCTGGCGCAGCTAACTCTCGGCTGGCAGTGGCGGGGTTTTAAGCTGGAGAAGGTCGAGAACTCCATCTATGGGAACCTCGCGGTAACCGGAGGGGAGAACCAGTTCAGCATCTTCGAGAACGGCCTGTTGGTCTTTACCCACCCTGATCTTCTCTCCGCCGAGGAGTCGGTCCACTTCGCGATGCTGGAGCATCCCGAGCCCCAGCGGATTTTATTGATCGGCGGCGGCGTAGGGGGCAGCCTGCGGGAGATTCTGCGTTATCCCTCTGTCTCCGGAGTAACCTATCTGGAACTGGACCCGGCAATCATCCGATTGGCTGGAGAGTTTCTCGATCCATCCGAATCGGCCATCCTGACTGATCCCCGGGTAAAGGTGATCAATGGCGACGGGCGGCTTTATCTTGAGCGGGCGCGGCAGAAATATGATCTGATCATCGTAAACCTTCCCGATCCATTCACCGCGCAGATCAATCGATTCTATACCCGTGAGTTCTTCGAACTGGCCCGATCCCGGCTTCGGCCGGGCGGTCGTCTGAGTTTCGGGGTTACCTCCGCCGAGAACTATATCAGCGGCGAACTGAGGAACTTTCTGGGGTGTATCTATAAGACCGTCAAATCCGTCTTCCCCTACCTGGTAGTTATTCCAGGGGGGAGTAATTACTTTATCGCCTCGGATACGGCGGATTATTTGACCGATGACTATGCCGTTCTTGAAGACCGGATCCGGGAACGGAGGTTGGATCTTAAGTATGTCCGCGGCTATTACCTGGCCGATCGGATGCGGAGGTCCCGGATCGATTATCTCCAGCGGATGATCGAGACCGCTCCCCGGGTCCAGCTCAACCTGGATTTTCATCCGATCTGTTATTTCTATGACATGATCTTCTGGTCCAGCTATTTCAGCGGAGAGGGCGGGGGGTGGTTCACCCGGTTTCTGACAGCCTCCCTGATCATGCGCTGGTGGTGGTTCCTGATCCCGGTTGGCCTTTCCCTCCTTCTCTTCCCTATTTTTAGTCGGCGGCGAAACAGGACCCGGGGAGCCTGGGTCCTCTGGCCGGTGATGACCTCGGGCTTCTCCGAGATCGTCTTTCAGGTGGTGGTCCTGCTCTCTTTCCAGATCCTCTATGGCTATGTCTATTACAAGCTGGGGATTATCCTCACCCTCTTCATGGTCGGGCTGGTTCTGGGCGGGGGTGTGATCACCGCGATCCTGCCCCGGATCCGGGATGAAGGCAGGCTCTTCTTTATCACCCAGATAGCCATCTGCCTCTATCCATTAATCCTCCCGGTGGTCTTTTATCTCCTGACTGCTTATCCGGGGGAGCTGACCCGGCGGTTGGGTGAGAATATAATCTTCCCGGCTCTCCCGGTCCTGGCTGGTTTCATCGGCGGATTCCAGCTGCCCCTGGCGGGGAGGATATATTTGCGGGGGAAGAAGAGGATGGGTCTGGTCGCCGGACTGACCTACGGGTTTGATCTTATCGGGGCCTGCCTGGGAGCGATACTGATCAGCGCGCTGGTTCTGCCGATCTTAGGGGTAGCCGCCACCTGTTACGCGGTCTTCTTCCTCAACCTGACCGGGCTGGTCGTTATACATGCTTACCGGGGGAATGAAACTATTAAAGGCAGGTAATCAGTAAACAGTAATCAGTAATCGGGAAAATGACACATGGCCAACAGGCGCATTGCCCCTGATTACCGAGCACTGATTACTGGTTACCGAGATCGGAAGAGCGTCGTGTAGGGAAAGAGTGTAGATCTCGGTGGTCGCCGTATCATTAAAAAAAAAATCATTCTTTTCTCTTTTTTCTTTTCTTTTTTTTCTTCTTCTTCTTTCTTTTCTTTTTCTTTTCTTTTCTCTTCTTTTCTGGATTCCCGCCTTCTCTTTTCTTCCTTTCTTCTTTTCTTTTTTCT
>CAKZYZ010000111.1 GCA_937885075.1 uncultured bacterium
GCCGGACTTTTCTGGCCGGAAGACTCGGTGAGATTTCTACCTTATACGATGATCTTTGTATTAATCGTATTTGGATTCAGTAAATGGAGGAGAGAAAAAGTGCCTAAAGGAAAAGAAGTGCCTAAAGTGCCTAAAGTGCGCTAAAGTGCCTAAAGTTGTCGCTTCGACATGGCATGAGACCGGCATATATTTATATAGAGAATTGATTTGCTTTTTCGAATCCGGCAGCTAAGGCCACTGACATTAGCCCAGGCTTCCGCGGTCAGCGACCGCGGCTACAGCAGCCAGGTGAGGCGACAACTTTAGGCACTTTCAACTTTAGGCACTTAAGGCACTTATTTATGCACATCTTCGATTCCATTGTGGTGGGCGGCGGGCCGGCGGGAGCGAGCGCGGCCTATGCTATGGCCCGGGCGGGGCTTGATGTGCTTCTTCTGGAGAAAGAGAAGATGCCCCGCTATAAATGCTGCGGAGGGGGAATACCCCGAAAGGTAGCCAAAATTCTTGATTTTGATTTTTCCATCTGCTGTGATGCTCCGGCCCGGGGGATTGTCTTCAGCTGGTTATCAGGAGAGACTCATTCCCGAAGTGGAGACGAACTGCTGGGATGGGTGGTGAAACGGGAGGTCTTTGATCAGCTCCTTCTTGAGCAAGCCCGATCCGCCGGCGCGAAGGTCGAAGAGGGGTGCAAATTTATCAACCTGGAAGAGCGGGGGGGTCTTGTCCATGTAACCACCACCGGGGACAACTTCTCGGGGAGGACATTGATCGGGGCCGATGGGGCGGGTAGCGCCGTTGGACGGCGACTGGGTCTGACACGCCACTCCCGTCCGGGATTCGCGCTGGAGACCAGGATAGAGGTTCCCGATTCAATCCTGGAAGAGAGGAGAGGGAATCTCTATTTTGATCTGGGCGGCATCCCGGGAGGATACGGCTGGATCTTCCCCCTGGAAGATTCTCTGAACGTGGGCGTCGCTACCCGGCGCTCAGCTTTCCGGGGATTAAGGGGCTCTCTCCGGGATTATCTGCTCAGAGAAGGACTGGAAAAATATAGCGGCAATTCCGATATCCGGGGAGGCAGGCTGGCATTCCGCCTCCGGCCATCCGGACTGGTTAAAGGCCCCTGCTGCCTCACCGGTGACGCCGCCGGACTGACCGACCGGCTGACCGGTGAGGGGATCTATCCGGCAATTCTCAGCGGAGAGCTGGCCGGAGGGGCGGTAAAAGATTTCCTCCAGGGAGACGCCCGGCTGAATGCCTACCAAACCGCGATCAAAAAATCTCTGGGAATGAATATCTTCCTGGCCAACCTGGCATCCCGGTTGAGCGGCCTCTTCCCCCGGATGATATTCGATCGGGTCTGCGGGAATGAAAGGAGAGTAGAGAAGGCGATGGCGGTGATAGAGGGAGAGCTGGATTATCGGGAGCTTTTTAGGTGAGCGGTAATCAGCGATCGGTAATCGGTGAGCGGCCGCCGTGGCAGCCAACTCCGACGGATCGGTCGGATCCGACCGATCCGACTGATAACAAAAAAGCCCCCCTGATCTACGATCAGGGGGGCTTTTTCCAGCCGGTTATTCTTTTTTGGGCTCTTCTTTTTTGATCTCTTTCTTCTTCGCCGGAGTTTTCTTCGGCGCGGGTTTCGGCTTGGGAGCTTTCTTCGGCTCTTCTACCACTACCACTTCCTCTATTACCTCATCCGTATCCGGTTTCTCTTCTCCGGAGTCCCCGGTCAACCCTACATACGACAGGGTCCCGGCGACACTGAAGTTAGTAACGATGAAACCCAGGATCGACATCTGGATCAGCCACATGATGATCCCGTAGACAAAGCCGGCCAGGTAGAGGGTCCAGCGGAATGCCTTAGGATTGGCAACAGGGTTTAGATCCTGCATAAAATCCCGAAAAGTAGTCACCTTCGCGATGACGGCATAATTCTCAAAACCGGGGGCATGCTGAAGCCAACCCGGAATCAAGTTCTCAATATAAGCAAACTTATCTCCCATAACAACCCGGGAGACTTCATTGCTCGCGCTGAGGGCCCAGTTAAGGACAATAATGGTAATAAGGGCAACCACCAGAGCGATCAGGAAATGACCCGCGAACTTGATGGTATTCTTCCTCAGGAAATCAATCAGCTCACTGACCGGGCCTTCCTTGCCCAGCATGATGATGGTCGGCAGAATCATCGCTCCGAAGACCAGAATCAGGATGGTGGCGACCAGGGCGATACCTAACGGGAAGGTAATCACCGGGGAGAACATCCAGCCCAGCTCTCCGACAAAGGGGATCTTGCCGCAGAGGTCAATAACACCGTGGAAGACAACCAGACCGGCAAAGATACCGAAGATCTTAATCGGAGAGTTAATTATCTCTTTGCCTTTCCCCATGGCAGCAGCCAGCGCCGCCCGGGCCGGGATCTCGGCTTCACCCTTCAATTCAGAGAGGGTCATCTTCGCCACCGCCGTCATTCCCAGGAGGGCGACAAAATAAGCCACAATAATCCCGAGATAATTAATGATGGAACCTAACCATGCAATCCTTTCCGGAGCGATCCAGGCGGCAACCAGGAGAACAAAGTAAGCCACTATCAGGGTTCCTGTCTGGAGACAGATCTTTCCCGGTTTCCAGGTCAGTTCCAGCAACCTCTGGGTTAATACCGAACCTTTCGCGTCTTCAACCATTATATAACCTCCTTGCGGTTATGGTTTGGAATTCTTTCCTCACTATATAACTGTGTAATTCATACCTGTTATCAGCAGATCCGTCAAGAAAAAATTAATAGTTGCCTAAATGCGCCAAGCAGGATAATAATAGCAAAAAATTAAAACCTGGTTCCATAATATCTGGAGCCAACACTAAATTGGAGACACCTCCGACGGATCCGTCTGAGCCGACCGATCCGTCGGATAAAAAAACAAGAATATTTATTATGAATACACACTCCGACAATCAAAACGAAACTACCCCATTGATCAAGCTGGGACTTCCCAAGGGCAGCCTCCAGGAATCAACCTTTGACCTCTTCCGGCGGGCGGGCTTCTCGATCTCACTCGGATCACGATCATACTACCCCAACCTCGACGACCCTGAAATTTCGGCCGTATTGATCCGGGCTCAGGAGATAGCGCGTTATGTCGAAAATGGGGCTATCGATGCCGGGATCACGGGACTGGACTGGATTAAAGAGAGCGGCGCCGATGTCCTGGAGATCTCTAATCTGATCTATGCCAAGGCGGGCTTTCGACCGGTTCGCTGGGTCCTGGCGGTGCCGGAAGACTCTCCCTTCAAATGCGCCGATGATCTCCGCGGGAAGCGGATTGCCACGGAAGTGGTCAATATCACCCGGGAGTTCTTTGCCGGGCGGGGAATTGATTGTGAAATTGAGTTCTCCTGGGGGGCGACTGAAGTTAAACCGCCGCAACTGGTTGACGGAATCGTGGAACTGACCGAGACCGGCTCATCGCTGCGGGCCAATAACCTCAGAATTATTGAGACGGTACTGGAGAGCACCACCCGATTTATCGCGAATAAATCCGTCGAAGACAACCCGGCCCAGCGACGGAAACTCGATAATATCGCCCTGCTCCTCCAGGGGGCTATCAATGCCCAGGGAAAAGTTGGTCTGAAGATGAATCTCCGCAAAGACGATCTGGAGAAAGTACTGAAGATTCTTCCCGCGCTCCACTCCCCCACTATCTCGGATCAGTTGGACAAAAAATGGATAGCGATCGAGGTCATCATCAAGGAGAACGAGGTGAGAGAACTGATACCGGCGCTGAAAGAAGCAGGAGCAGCGGGAATCATTGAGTACCCGCTGAATAAGATTGTAATTTAATTTGACAGATAGTTTAAGTATAACATTTTAATCCTAAAAGGAGCACCTATATGCCTTCAGGACGCAAGAAAAGAAAATCTAAGATCGCCAAGCATAAACGGAAGAAAAGACTGAGAAGGGATCGTCACAAGAAGAAAAAGAAATGAGCATAAGACCGCTAATATTGAGCGGTTTAATTATCTTTCTTCTCTCCGGGTGCCTGATCAATTCGAGTTCTTCGAATGATCCGCCCGGCCGTGATTCCGGTTTCGAGGTAGACCGCCAGCAGGCCTATTCCCATTACTGCATGGCGGTCTACCAGGAATATCACGGGGATATTAAGGCCGCGCTCAAAGAATACCGGGCAGTCCTGAAGCTTGACCCGGATTCGTTCGACGCCCGCATGAAGATCGGGGCCATCCTCCTGGGAGAGGGCAATCAGGAAGAGAGTATTGAATTGCTCCGCAGAGCCCGGGAACTGGATCCTGATTCATACCGGGCGGCATTCCTTCTTGCCACCGCTTACTATAAAGCCGGCCAGGAAGACAAAGCCCTGGAAGGATACCGGGGAGCGATCCGTCTATCCCCGGATGAACGGAGTCCCTACCTCATTATGGCCTCCATCTATGTTCAGCGGGAGGATTACGCCGCCGCCGTATTAATTTATCTGGATGCCGTCCGGCAGTCACCCGCTCAGGCTAACATCTGGTTCAAGCTGGGACTACTCTACATAAAACAGGATAATCTCTCCTCGGCAATTGAGATGTTCCGAAAAGTACTGGAACTGGCTCCGGAATCACTGGAAGCGCATCTGGCACTGGCATCAGCTTATGATCTCCACGATGATGACGAACTGGCAATCAAGGAATATGAGTTAGCCCGGGAGATTTCCCCCGACAACGGCAATATTTACCGGCGACTGGGAATCCTCTACTTCACAACCTCCCGGATAAAAGAATCCATTGCCGCGTTTCGACGGTTATTAGAGTTAGAGCCTGATTCCTCCAATATCTATTTCCTCCTGGGAACTGCCTATCTCAATAACCATAATTACCCGCAAGCGATCGAGGCTTACCGGAAGGTATTGGAACTGGGGGCTGAAAACGATCTGACCCATTTCAACCTGGGAGCCGCTTATGAAGGAAACGATAATTTTGATGAAGCTATCCGTCAATTTGAGCAGACAATTGAGATCAATCCCCGCAATGCCGAAGCCTATAATTACCTCGGCTATATGTACGCCGAAAAAGGGATCAAGCTGGACGAAGCGCTGGAATTGGTCCAGCGGGCTCTGGAATTAGAGCCGGAGAACGGCGCCTTCCTCGATAGCCTGGGATGGGTCTACTACCGGATGGGGATGACTGACCAGGCGATCGTAGAACTTGAGAAAGCCATCGCGATTATTGCCGATGACCCCACCGGCCATGATCATCTTGGTGACGCCTATGCCCAACGGGGAGATATCCCTAAAGCGATAGAGGAATGGAAGAAAGCCCTGGTTCTTGGCTCCAGGGACCAGGAGAAGATTCGAGAGAAGATTGAGAAAGCGGGGAGGGGGGAAGATGAGAGAATGACAAAACCCGAATGAGGAAACCCGAAAGAAATCCAAATGAATACAGAGTCACTTTGAAATTCCCGGAGATAATTTACACCTCCCCCTGCAAGTTCAATCTCTTCCTCGATGTAATTGATCGCCGGGCGGATGACTTTCACGAAGTAGTTACCATCATCGAGCCGCTCAGCCTCCACGATATACTCCATCTCCGGGAGACAGCCGGAGAGATAAAGGTCTATACCGATCACCCCGGGATCCCGGATGGTCCGGATAATATTGTCTATCAAGCCGCCCAATTAATCCGAGAGGAATCCGGGATCAAGAGAGGAGTCGTGATCCGGATCGAGAAAATGGTCCCGGCGGCGGCGGGGTTGGGCGGCGGGAGCGCCAACGCGGCGCGGACATTACTGAGACTTAATGAACTCTGGGAACTGAACCTATCTCCCCAGACCATGGTCCGCCTGGGCGGACAGCTCGGATCAGATGTACCCTTCTTTCTCAATCCGACAACTTCGCTCTGCCGGGGGCGGGGAGAAGAAATAACCCCTCTCCCCCCTCCCCCCGGATTCTGGGCGGTGCTTATCAAACCGTCATTCCCTATCTCCACCCACTGGGCATACGAAGAGTTAGCTATATCAGGTTCCCGCCCTCCGCATCGAAAGCTGAAAGTAATAATTGAGGCGCTTAATAGTTCCGATCTATCCGGCCTGGGAAGTTCGCTCTATAATATTTTTCAGGAAGTTCTGGAACCAAAGATTCCCAGGCTCCATGAGATCCTGAACTTCTTCCGGAATAACAACACACTCGGAACTATCCTCTCCGGATCCGGTTCCACGGTAGTTGGCCTGGTAGCAACGGAACCGGAAGCTCAAGCTCTGGCTGACCGGGCTCGATCCGAATTTCCGTCAGATTATCTCTTTCGGATCGCGACAAACTCAATTTGAGGTTTTGCCTTTTTTGGGGGGGAAGACTCACTTTGCCTTGTTTTATTTTTTAATCGGACGGATCGGACGGATCGGTCGGATCCGACTGATCCGAGGGGTCGGACAGATCGGACGGGCGCTGAGCCCGGTGCTACCGTGCTTCTCCCTGCTACTTGGAAGTTGGCAGTTGGAAGTTGGTCATTGGATATTCCTTGCTTCTCCCTCCTTAAATAATCTATTGACTTCCCGACGCGCTTCCATTATCTTTCACCCAATACTGAAATGCTGTATCCGGTTTTTTCTGAATCCGGAGCGGTCCAGTGTTGCGATATGTAAATATAGTAAGCGCCCAGGGCGCTTGCTATACTGTCCAGGAGGCTTCCGAGCATCGCGTTCCGAGCCGAACCTGAACCTGCTCCGATTTTATGCCCGGTGGTGTAATGGCAACACATCGGCTTTTGGAGCCGAGTTTCGAGGTTCGAGCCCTCGCCGGGCAGTCATCATAACCGAATGCTACCGGTGTCTTCTCAACAACCGGAGCACGCTTATGATGACCTCTCCAGCACCATGCTCCCCTGCCTCCTCAGTTACTATATTTTGCTTGCATCCCGATGACTATCGGGGCTGTTTCGCTATTCTAACCTTATTGGCTGGCAGACCACGGAATATCATGGAATTCAAAACATACTAATTTTTACGGAGTAAAAATTATTTCGGAGAAAAAATACTATGTTTAAAAAGAAACTTATGCTGTTTAGCGGAAACGCCAACCCGGAACTGGCGAAGAAGATTGCCCGTTACCTGGATTTGCGGATAAGCAAATCAAAGGTCGCGCGGTACCCGGAGGGGGAAGTAGCCGTTGAGATCCAAGAACATGTCCGGGGCGCGGATGTATTCCTGATCCAGGGGACATCACCGCCGACGAATGAGAATTTAATGGAGTTACTGATTATGATTGACGCGTTGAAACGGGCATCCGCGGCCCGGATCACCGCGGTACTGCCTTATTACGGATACGGACGCCAGGACCGGAAGAATCGGCCCGGTGTCCCGATTACGGCTAAACTGGTAGCAAACCTGATAACCGCCTCCGGGGCGGACCGACTCCTTACGCTGGATCTCCACGCTGCTCAGATCCAGGGCTTCTTCGATATACCGGTAGATCACCTCTACGCCGCTCCGGTTCTGATCAAGGCCCTGAAGGGGCTATTTCCCCTGACGGAACGTAAGCGGATGACGATTGTCTCTCCCGATGTGGGCGGGATCAAAATCGCCGATCACTTCGCCCGGGACTTCCACTGCCCCCTGGCAATCGTCGACAAACGGAGGATGGGGGACTCCAAAACCGTGGTCAGAAATGTAATCGGAGATGTCACGGATAGGAATATTCTGATTGTTGACGACCTTATCTCAACCGGGACCTCACTGGCTAACGCCGCGCGGATCCTCCAGGAAAGGGGAGCAAAAGATGTTTACGCGGTAGTCACCCATCCCGTACTCCCGGGAAACGCGGTAAATAATATCGAACAGTCTCCGATAAAAACACTCTGGGTAAGCGATACTATCCCCCTCAGAGAAGACGCCCACCGTGCGCCGAAGATTAAAACCATCTCGATAGCCAATCTGCTTGGTGAAGCGATCAATCGAATCCACGCGGATACTCCGGTCAGTATTCTTTTTGAATACTCGGAAGATCCGGAAAACTCGGGGAAGCAGGAGAAATTCCCGCATCGAACCAAATTAAACAGGACGTTAGCGCCTTCGGCGCTAACGTTAAAAAATAAAAACGTTGAAGATAAAAAACGTTAAAGATCGTTGAAGGCCGTTAGTCGCCTCGTGAGATACGGAGCAAGAGTATTTTTTATTACATCATTAATTCTTTTCTTTGTGCCTTGGTGCCTTGGTGGCAAAAAGTCGCGGAGCTAAGTTATAAATAAAAGGAGCAAAAATTATGGCACAACTAACATTAGAGGTTAAAGTTCGTTCCGAGATCGGAGGAGGTCGTCCGCGGATGCTTCGACGAGAGGGGCTGCTCCCCGGGGTCTTTTATAGTCGAGGGGAGGAACCTATCCCACTTACACTGAATCTGGAGTATATCAGGAAGGCAACGGGAAGACTGCGTGAGAACCAAATTGTCAGTCTGGAGATTGATCGGGACGGGAAAAAGTTCAAAAAGCCCGCGATCGTCAAGGAGATTCAGGTGGATTACCTGGCCAACGCTCTCCTCCATATTGATTTTCAACAGATCGCGCTGGATGAGAAGTTAACCGCCATGGTTCCGCTTATCTCTATTGGAGAATCGATCGGAGTAACCCGTGACGGAGGAATACTGGAGCATATTTTACGGGAAGTTGAGATCGAGTGTTTGCCCACAGATCTGCCGGAATCCATCGAAGTTGATGTCTCAGAGCTTACGGTGGGAGCTACTATCCATGTAAGTGATATTACGGCTATAGAGGGCGTTGAGATCTTAACCGAACCCACTCTCAGTATTTTCGCCCTGGCCGCGCCGATTACCGAAGAGGAAGTCGCGCCCGAGGAGATTGAGGAAGAGGAAGCTGCCGCTGAAGGCGAAGGTGAAGGGGAAGAAGGCGAAGACGCCAAAACCGAGGGTTAAACTTAACCTATGCTTGCATCCCGATTTATCGAGGCTGCTTCGGAATTCAAATAACCTCTAAGGAAAGCAGGAAGGCAGGAGGGGGATTACTTTAAATTCTCCTGATTTCCTGCTTTCCTTAGAGGTAAAATTGCCCAAGCGCTGCGAGGGTAGCAGTAATAGGAGCGCTGTATGCGGCAAAGAGGACAAGATTGAAAGTTATCGTAGGACTTGGCAACCCCGGGCGGCATTATCGGCTGACCCTTCATAACCTGGGATTCCGGGTGCTGGACGCCCTGGCGGAAGACGCGTCGATTCGCTGGAAGAAGAGATCTAAGTTCGCTGCCTGGCTGGGATTCGGATGCTGGGAAGGGGCAAACCTGATAACCGTAAAACCGGCCACTTATGTTAATGCCAGCGGGAGAGCTGTCCGGAAGATATTGAGTTACTATAATATCTCCGCCCGGGATATGCTGGTAGTGGTTGACGATGTCAGCCTTCCGCCGGGTACACTGAGGATTCGCTCGAAGGGTGGAGCAGGCGGGCACCATGGCCTGGAGTCAATAATCCAGGAGATCGGGAGTCGGGATTTCGCCCGAATCCGGATTGGGATCGGAGGAGGAGAACTCGATGATCTTACCGGACATGTCCTCTCCCGCCCGAAAAAGAAAGAAGAAGAAAGTTACAATCTGATTATCAACGAAGCGGTAAAGGCGATTTCCGGGATCATACGCGAAGGAATTGAAAGCGCAATGAACCGTTTCAATAGAAATAAGGAGAAAAGAGATTGAATACCTATGAGATAGTAAGCATTATGAATGTCGCTCGGGAGGAGGGGGATGAACTCTCCCAGGCGGAAGAGACAATCTCGCGGGAGATAGTCCAAGCCGGCGGCGAGGTGATGGATATCGGCAGTATGGGCCAGAGGAAGCTGGCTTACCCTATTGAAGATTATACCGAGGGACTCTACATCCTCGCGCACTTCATGCTTCCTCCCGAGGCTGTTGTCACCTTGCGCGATAGCCTCAAATTGAACAATGCCATTATACGGAGCTTAATTGTCCGGTATAAGAAACGCCCCACCATCGAAATTGAGACAATTGAGCCTGAAGAATCCACGGAGGAATTAACCGAGGCGGCTATTCTGGAGATTCCAATCAGTGATGATACTGATGATGACATCAGTATCATCACCAGCGAGGTTACAGAATCCATTGATGACTTAAAAATAGAAGTTAATAGTGATTCCATCCCGTCTGAAGAGATTCCCGGGACGGGGCCAAAGGAGGCGTAAAATGGTTAGTATAAATACAGTTATTTTAGGCGGTAATTTAACCCGTGATCCCGAAGTGAGATACACTCCGCAAGGAACGGCGGTGGCCAGACTTGGACTCGCTATTAGTAATGTATATAAAACTCGGGATGGGGAGAAGAAAGAAGATGTCTGCTTTATCGATGTCGAGGTCTGGAAGCGCCAGGCGGAAACTTGTGGTGAGTATCTGAAGAAAGGCAGCCCTATTCTGGTAGAGGGAAGCCTGAAACTGGATACCTGGGATGATCGGGAGACCGGAAAAAAGCGAAGCAAGCATAAGATCCGGGCCCGGAGGGTTACATTTTTATCAAGCGGCCCAAGGGGTGAATCCCGCTCCAACAACGACGTTGCCCCGGCTCCAGCTCCATACGAAGTAAACTTCCCGCCGGAACCACCGGCAGCTTCCGGCGGCGGCGGCGAGGCGATGCCGCCGTTCTAAACTCTTTTTTTCCTCCGGAAAACAAGATTGGGCAAGCCTTGATCGGTATTGCGGGAATTTTTTTACATAAATTTGTTGTTCAAAACATTAATTCGCGACC
>CAKZYZ010000112.1 GCA_937885075.1 uncultured bacterium
TTATATTTTATTGTTTTTTTTTTTTTCAAGCAGAAGACGGCATACGAGATATATCAGTGTGACTGGAGTTCAGACGTGTGCTCTTCCGATCTGTTAAAATTAAAAATGACGCGAAGATGCAGATATATTTTGTTGCTCGGGACCGGAGAAGAATGATCATGGCAAACCTCCAAAGTTAGTTGATCTGGTTATTATTATTAATTGAATGTGCGTTGCTTATTTCTTTACATGATTTATGTCGGGTCTTTTAAATTCTTCAGCCAGAGGCTGATCATCCTTTGGTTGAAAATCTCAAACATCAAATTCCAGAACCTGTCCCGGTTGATTCAATCGGGATAAAATCCAAAATTCAAATTACAATCCAGCCTTCGCAGCTATGCTGCTATGGCGGAGAGGCTGACCGTAAGCCTCTCCTCGGCCCCTTAATTTAGCCGCAAAAATGCACAAAAATCGCAAAATGTTCCATTACCTCGGCCCTAAGCAAGACTTCCGTCTGAAACTGGATCTTCGAAAAGTCCTTAACTGCGAGTTACAATCTATCGGGGTTGGAAACCCCTCCCACAACTTCATCGGGCTTGAAAAGCCCTCCCACAAGCGCCAACCTGGACACCCTCCCCCTAACCCCCTCCCTCAGGGAGGGGGAATTATTTTTTTGCCTTGGGCCTCTAACCCTCCTTCAAAGGAGGGGGAATTATTATTTTCTTTGGTCTGGTCCTATTCCCAGCGGTGGAGGGAGATTTCGTTGGAGTATCTGGCTTTCTCTCCCCACTGATTCCAATCTTCAATTGTTTTTGCTCTGATTGTATATGTATAGGTTCCATCATTGTCGGTTCCGCCGTCCCAGGTGGCTTTGTAGGAATAATAGGGCTGGTTCCGGGATGGGATGGAACTTACCGTGGGCCAGGCTATCCATTCTTCCGCCTGATTCGCGATTGACATGGAGACATTCGCCTCCCGGGTCAGGTTGAAATAGATGGTCTGGACCTGCATCGCGGGATCGGAAGAGTCGGGATTAAAATAACTTCTCGGGATATTCTCGGCCCCGAAGATGAAGAGTTTCGGCCGGGCGATCACCACATTGCCGAATATATCTTTCGCTTTAACTTCCGCTTTGACATTCATAAATGGTTTTATAAATAATCCATAGCCATCCCGGCCGTCCCAGATGACCTTATTATCCTCACCGTCTAATGGATAAGGATAAGAGACATCATCAATCAGATCGCGCATCTCTTCATATTCGCCGGTTTCAAGTTTTTTGCTTAAAGTAACTGTGATAAAAGCGGGCTTACTCTGGTAGAAGGAATAGACAGTTGGTTGATGACTGTTGTGATAAAAGTTATCCGGATTAAATCCGTGAGCAAGGGTGGTCATCATGGTATCGTTGGAATCGCAGACGGAGGTGGTATCTTCAGTATCGGTAGCCCAGAGGACTATCCGGCAGCAGTTGCTGGAGACGGTCTGACCGTTATAGGTGCCGTCCCAGACGGCGGTGTGGGCGGCAAACTGAATGGGATCCATATTTTCCGTTTTAGCTATGTCATCCACCAGTGTGACCAGGTAATAGGTCGCGTCATAGCAATTTTCAGGCGGGATATTCTCAGGCGTATTGTAAACCTTGATGGTCACATCACAGTCCCGGTCCAGGCGATAAGAGACGGTGCATTCTTCCATTCCGGGATTGATCAGGGTCGGGGTGATCTCTATCCCCGGCCGGGTCTTCCAGCCGGCTTCGGTCTCATATTTATGGAAGATAAAATGGGGGGAACTCTCTTCTCCCGGCGTCCCCCCTTCCACCATTGAGTATCTCCAGTTATCTCCATCATCGTCGCCTTCCGAATCGATCTTTTCCAGGGTATGATTATTGGGGCCTTTGGCATTGGAAGCGCCCCAGTTGGCGGAGTAATTGACTTCTTCCATTATCAGGCCGGTATCATCTTTCAAAATTAACTGATCGGTGAAGACTCCCAGGGAATTACTTAATGTGATCCCGCTCCCCGAGCCGGAACCATAGGTATAGCGGGTAAAGGAACCGGAAGGACCGTCGTCGGTTTTGCAGAGGACCTGGTATTCACCGGGGGAGATGGAAGCTCCGGTCGGAAAGGTATAGGTTCCCTCCAGATCGGTAAACTTCCATCCCCCCAAATCCACCGTCCGTGAAGAACTGACATTATAAAATTCGGTCCACTCCAGAGTACTCTCATCATCGAGTTCTCCGGGAGGATCGTACATAACCTCGGTAAATCGAATCACGGAATCTGGGCTGGTTACTACTTCCACTTCATAGGGATAGGATTGGGGGTTGAATGCGGGAGATGTGGCCAGGTTATAGGACCAGTCCCGGGCGGTGATATAATATTCCACACCGTCGGTGCTCACCTCCGAGGCCGGGATGGCGCCGTTATACTCACCAAAAAATGCGCCCAACGGTGTCGATTGAAAGGCAGTTTCACCGGTCTTGCGATAATAGATAGTCGGCTCTTTGGCGGAATACATCTGAGGATCGTTGGGGTCGTAAATATCGCAGTGGATATATATCGGGCGATCGGCCAGGGTCTGATCTACCGGAGTATGAACGATAACCGGGGGTAACGTATCGGGCGCGCCCGGTTCACCGGGGGTGCCGTCTTTCTCTTTACTTTCTGCCCAGTTGGCCCGATCCTCAGGCAGAATATCTTCGGGTACGCCCTTTGACATTATCTCATTGATAATGATTTCATCGGCCGCCGGAGAGGTATGAATGGAGACGGCTAAAGTACAAAACATGAGGATAAACAATACGATTAGTTTTTTCATTTAAAACCCCCTATTTTTAAATTCCAAATTCCAAGTATCAAAATCCAAATAAATTCCAACCCCCACCTCGGCCCCTTTAACAGTCCACTAATTACACTGATTTCACGAATTGTTTGCCTCGCCGCAGACCCTATCGGGCTTGAAAAGCCCTCCCACAGAATAAAGTAATCGGTAAACTGTGATCGGGAATTGGTATTTCCGAGGTCAACGACCTCGGCTACAGGGCCTCGCTATAGTCACGGCGTACTGACTACTGATTACCAATCACTGATTACTTCCCTAAATTTTTCGATGATAAATTTTAGGGAGTTATGCTGTTCTTCAGGCCTGGTGTAGATCCGGTTGCATCGGTGCTAAGGGACCAGTTGGTCTCCAGGTCTCCCGTCTGTGGGTTAATCTTCTCTACAGAGGTGTTATCCGGCGGGCTCTCTACCGCGCTGAAGGAGGTGAAGGTATCCAACTCGGTGGTCCCATTCAAACTGTAGAGGATCAGATCATCGATCGGGGTCAGGCCGTTCCCGATCGCCAGGTCCCCGCAGGTGACTCCGATGGTTCCTTCTTCAATATCGTAATTATTATAAAATTGATTATTCACTATCAGACCATACTCTCCAGGCTGCAGCACCGTATCATCTGTCCGGAAAGCTTCGAGTTCGTCGGTTTCAGCGCCGTCAAAGATCTTCATCCCGGCCAGGTCAACGGCATTACTGCCGATATTCTTCACTTCGATGAAGTTGGAGCTTCGTTGGATCGCCTTCCGGACCAGAGAGTATCCCTCTCCCCTGGTCCAGTTGCTTCCATACTGGAGTTCATCGACGATCTCGCTCTGGGAGTTGTAGAGGGTGATCTCATCCCCGGAGTTGCTGAGCAGGATATCTCCATCGCTGGTGGTCTGGCCGTTGTAAACAACGTCCACGTCACCATCGGCGGCCGCGGCGCTGGCGCCCAGGACAAGATACTCCCCGGCGGCAATAACCAGATTACCATTCTCAGGGAAGGTATATCGTCCCTCGCCGTCGGTAATCCACCAGAGATCAATGTTGATTCCGGAGGTGGTGGGATTAAAAAGCTCAATCCATTCATAGAGTGATTCGAGACCATAGGGATTGAAGAGAACTTCGTTGATAATCACGTTATCGCCCAGCACAACCGGCGGGCCCGGGGTGACGGTCTCTTCATCGGTGGCGCAGTTGCTCTCATTCTCTTCATCATCGACCGCCTTGCTCTTATAATAATACTTAACCCCATTGGTGACCGTATTATCGGTATAGGAGAGCCCTTCGATCGGATCAGGGTTGAGCGGGTCCTGGTATGAACCGCTATCTTCACGCCGATAGATATTATACCCGTCGATATCATATTTACCCTTTTCCGCCGGTGACCATTCGCAGACTACCCGGCCGTCGTAGGCATCAAGATCGAAGTCAATGGGTGGGCCGGGATAATAGACACTATTGAGGCTGTCGAGGGAAGCATTGAGGGGATTACCGTTGGCGTCTTCACCGTTAGTGAGACAGCCGTCGTTATCGCGCCAGTTGCTCGCCAAAGTCCCGGAGATCGATGGATCGATTCGCTCCATCGAGTAATAACCAGGGGCAGGAGCGCCGGCAAACCACTCTTGCACTTCCCCGCCAACAGCATCAATCAATTGATCGGTCCCATCAGTCAGTTTTAAAAGTTCTCCGGTATTCTCCAACCCTCCGGTATAGATCAGATCGGCGCTGATATCGCTGACTGTGTTGTCGTCGGTCCGCTCCAGGAGGAAGTATCCCTCAGCGGTGATAGTTCCCGAGAGAGAGATATCCGGCGTGCCGTCAGCTGCGGCCAGGGTCCAGCCGTTCAGGATAATCACATCAGTAGTGGCGTTAAAGAGTTCGATATACTCATCGGCCGTAGCGGCCCCGGTCCCCATCCACCCAATCTCGTTGATTACCACGTCGCCCGGATTAGCCGGAGGGAAGGGAGTAGGGGTCGTGGTCGCCCGGGGCGATGGGGTAACCGAT
This sequence comes from uncultured bacterium, assembly GCA_937885075.1. GTDB lineage: Bacteria > Auribacterota > Erginobacteria > Erginobacterales > Erginobacteraceae > CAKZYZ01. The sequence continues at coordinate 4,800 of CAKZYZ010000112.1, forward strand.
GGCGTCGGAGTGATCGAAGCGGTGGGAGACGGCGTCAGGGACGGCGTGGCGCTGGGAATCGGGGTGGGGGACGGATTAATGTGGGAATTTGCCAGATAGGCATTATCGATCAAAAGATAAGGCTCAAAACAATTTCTGACCTGGATCCTCATACCACCATTACTCCCTGAACCGGTCGGGTTCGCTTCATGTTCAACCAATGTCCACCCGGCGCCGGAGAATGAGGTCCAATCCCCGTAATTGCTGTAGGCGGTATGCGGATACCTTATCCCCAGTCGGAGCTGGCCGCTGCCTTTTACCATCAAAGCCGCGTAATAGGTATCCTCCTGATTCATGGTCTTGCCGAACTGATCGAGGCTTCCAGCCGTAGTGGCCTCCCGGCTGAACCGGCCGGCCGAACCCGCGTAATAGGCGTCAGTAGATCGGATCCACTGACCATCGGGCATATCCCAGGACCAGTAATAGGCATCGGTATCGGTATCGCTCCAGGACTCAAATCCGGCGTTTTCCAGCAGGCCTCCGTCCCAGGAGATGGGGCTGGGTGATGGGGACGCGGTCGGGACCGGCGAGATTGTCGGGGAGGGCGTGGCGGTCGGGATCGGGGTAGAGGATGGAGTCGGGGTTGGTGAAGGCGTCAGCGTTGGAGAAGGAGTGGGCGGGATCGACGGAGTGGGGATCGGAGTTTTGGTCGGAACCGGCGAGGGAGTCGCCAGTTCGGTAATTCTGACATCGTCGAAGGCCAGGTCTCCTGAACTCTTCGAATAAGTAAATCTTACCTGATTACTGCTGGGATTGAGTTGGAGAGCGCCGTAGATGGTCCCGAACGTGGGCAGGTTATAAATATCGGTAACCTGGTTCCAGTCAGCGGAATAGTACTCTTCCACGTAAAGCGCACTGGAGGTATCGGTGCTCTGCCCTTTCAGCCAGAAGCTGAGTTCATCGGGCCGGAAGAACTCCTTGGTAACAATAGCATCATCGGTGGCATCCAACTTTAAAGAGGGAGAGTTCTTCCCGTAATTCCCACTGGTGGTGTAGGTATCCTGATCGTTGTTACAGCCGGCAAATGTCCAACCTTCGGGCCGGACCCCCTGATCGAAATAATTAAACCCCTCATCTATCAAGGGTACGCTGGGTGAGGGAACCGGAGTTGGGGTCACGCTTGGCGTGGGTGTAAACCGGCAGTAGTCGATCGTTACCGATTTAAGTTCCGGGCTGTAATTCTCATTGTCCGTGTCAAAGTAGGCCCGGTACTGGAGATAACGCCCTGATGCCAAGTTGGTAATGGCGAAAACGGGGGGATTGCGTGTATCGTTATCCAACTCGGAGTAGTAATCTCCGGAGGTCCCCTCCGGCCCCGTAAAACTCCCCGCCGGGGGATCGCTTTCTCCACTTCTAAGTTGAAACCTCAGTCGGCAGGCACCCCGCCGGTAATGATCCAGGATCTCATCATCCGAGAGAATACGCTCATAGACCGCCACCTCATCAATCGCTCCATCCAGGTAATGGGTGCCGTTCGGGTTATACCTCCCGAACGTCAATTCTCCCGAAGAGGCGATCGCACTGGAGAAGTCATCAACAGAGACTTCTTCTCCATTGATGAAGAGCCGGTGATAGGGGGCCGAGGTATCGTAAACCCCGACAATATGGAGCCACTCCTCCCCGGGCAGGACCGGGCCGTACTAGATCGGAAGCGCGTCGGGTAGGGAAGGAGTGTAGATCTCG
>CAKZYZ010000113.1 GCA_937885075.1 uncultured bacterium
GGTAGGGCAGTGAGCGAATACCGCTTACCGCTAACTGCTTACCGCTTACAGTTCGTCCTTTACCGCTTACCGCTAACTGTTTACCGCTTACAGTTCGTCCTTTACCGCTTACCGCTAACTGCTTACCGCTTACAGTTCGTCCTTTACCGCTTACCGCTAACTGCTTACCGCTTACAGTTCGTCCTTTACCGCTTACCGCTAACTGCTTACCGCTTACAGTTCGTCCTTTACCGCTTACCATCATATATAAAACTATAACCATATAATTCAGGAGAAATATCGTACTTTGACTACACCAAGAAAATCACTGGTAACCGGTGGCGCCGGTTTTATCGGGAGTCACATTGTGGAGGCGCTCTTAAAACGCGGCGATCAAGTCACCGTCCTCGACAATCTCTCCACCGGGAGAAAAGAGAACCTCGATCTCCTGGAAGGAGGAGATTCCATAGAATTCCATAATGTCGATATCGCCGACTATGAATCAATCAAAGATTACTTCCGGGGGGTTGATCAAGTATTTCACATCGCCGCCCTGGCCGACATTGTCCCATCGATCCGGATGCCTTTTGCTTATCACCACTCCAACGTGGACGGGACAATCAGTGTTCTGGAAGCCGCGCGGGCGGGCGGGGTAAAAAAGCTGGTCTACGCGGCCTCATCCTCCTGCTACGGGATCCCCGATCATTACCCCACCCCCGAGACCGCGCCGGCCCGGCCGCAGTACCCCTACGCTCTAACCAAATATGTCGGAGAGCAGTATGTTCTCCACTGGGGGGATATCTATGACCTCCCGGTAGTAGCGTTGAGATTCTTCAATGTCTACGGTCCCCGTTCGCGGACCTCAGGAACCTACGGGGCGGTATTCGGTATCTTCCTGGCCCAGAAACTCGCCGGAGAACCTTTCACGGTGGTAGGAGACGGTACTCAGACCCGCGATTTTACGTTTGTCACTGATGTAGTCTCGGCCTGTCTGACGGCCGCCGACTCCGATACCCGTCAGGAGGTCATGAACGTGGCCAGCGGAAACCCGGTCAGTGTCAATAAACTGGTGGAATTGCTGGGAGGGGATGTGGTACATATACCAAAACGCCCGGGAGAGCCGGACTGCACCCATGCCGACACGAAAAAGATCCAAAGACTCCTGGGCTGGAAACCGGAGATAAGCATCGAAGAGGGAGTAAATATCCTCCTGAAAAACATCGACTACTGGAGAAACGCCCCGGTCTGGAATCCGGAATCGATTGCCGACGCGACTCAGGACTGGTTTAGGTATTTAAGTTGAAAGTGCCTAAAGTAAAGAAAGTTGAAAGTGCCTAAAGTGCACTAAAGTAACAAAAGTTGAAAGTGCCTAAAGTGCGCTAAAGTAAAGAAAGTTGGAAGTGCCTAAAGTGCGCTAAAGTGCCTAAAGTTGTCGCTTCACCTGGCAACCTGGTTGCATAGTACTGTGGGGGCAGTTTTTTTAGCTCGAGATGATACCCCGATTTTTCGGTTCTAATTCGCGTAGATTAGCGAGCCACGCAAAATTCCATTCGGTCATCGCGGGATATAATTAGCGGTTTAAAGAAGGGCCGAGGCGAGGCATCAATCAGTGTAATCCGTGAAATCCGTGGACAAAAAAGGGGCCGAGGTAGGGGGAACAATTAGTGTAGATTCGTGTAATTCGTGGACTGCAAGGTCGCTAAAGCGAGGCGAACAATAAAACCTATCTGTGGAAATAATCATGAAAACCTACGATAAGATCAAAACACTCGATGAACTGGAGTTGATAATCTCGGAACTGAAGAAGAACGGCAAAGCCGTGGTCCTCTGCCATGGCGTCTTCGATCTTCTCCATCCGGGACATATCAAACACTTTGAGGCCGCCAAGAATGAAGGCGATATCCTGGTTGTCACCCTGACCCAGGATCAGTATGTCGGCAAAGGTCCCGGCCGCCCGGTCTTCAACCAGCGTCTCCGGGCCGAGACCATGGCTGAGATTGAATGCGTTGATTATGTGGCGATCAATCAGTGGCCAACCGCGACCGAGACCCTGAAGAAACTCAAGCCCGATGTCTACGCCAAGGGGAGCGATTACGCCGACCGCTCCCAGGACCTGACCGGCGAGATCCATAACGAGGAAGAAGCGGTCAAGGAGGGCGGCGGCAGGATCCATTTCACCGACGAGATCTCCTTCAGTTCCACCGAACTCCTAAACGTCCATTTCAGCGTCTACCACCGGGAAGCAAACGAGTTCTTGAAAAATTTCCGGAAGAGTTACAGCGTGGATCGGATCATCTCGATGATGAAAGATCTGAAGAATCTCAAAGTACTGGTAGTCGGAGATCCTATCATCGATGAATATCACTACTGTCACCCGATGGGGAAGGCCTGGAAGGAGACCGTCATCACCACCCGCTATATCAACCGGGAGTCTTTTGCCGGCGGCGTACTGGCCACCGCCAACCATATCGCCGGTTTCTGCGACAGAGTCGACCTGGTAGCCTGCCTGGGAAACGAAAATACCCAGGAAGAGTTCATCCGGGATCGCCTCAAGCCTAACATCACTCCCAAATTCTTCTACCGCGATGACGCTCCGACCGTCACCAAACGTCGTTATGTCGATCCCGCCTTTCTCTCCAAGATGTTCGAAGTCTGCTTCCTCAATACCAGGACTCCTCCGCCGGAGGTGACCGAAGAAGTCTGTCAGTATCTCTCCGGGGTCTGTGCTGATTATGACCTGGTTCTCGCTTCCGACTTCGGCAATGGCTTCATCGGTTCCGAGATCGTGGAAGTTCTCTGCCAGAAGTCAAAATTCCTGGCGGTCAATACTCAGACCAACAGCGCCAATACCGGTTTCAACCTGATCACCAAGTATCCTAAAGCCCAGTATGTCTGTATCGACGAACCGGAGATCCGCCTCGCCCTGAGCGATAAGTACGGGAGCCTCGAGGACATGATGATCAAGATTGCCGGACGGATGGAATGCGACCGGATCACGGTTACCCGGGGACATAACGGTTCACTGGGGTACGAACCGGATCAGGGTTTTGTCGAAGTGCCGGTCCTCTCAAAAGAGATCGTGGACCGGATCGGGGCCGGGGACGCCTACCTGGCGATCACCTCCGCCTGTGTCGCCGCGGGATATCCGATGGATATGGTCGGGTTTGTCGGAAACGCCGTCGGCGCGTTAGCTGTCCGGATCGTCTGCAACCGGGATTCGGTGGAGCCGGTGCCGCTCTATAAGTTTATCACCGCTCTTTTAAAATAGCATCTCTCCTTTCGGAGAGATGCTATTTTAAAAGATTGGAACCACTGGCAGTGATTGGGAAAATACCTTAATTTTAGGTTTTCCAAAGCGATCCCCATGCCGAAAACAACCTTCAAACAGAAAATATCCCTGATCACGTTCGGTCTCTTCCTGGGAATCATTCTCCTTGAAGCCGGTTTGAGGATAGGCGGATTTGTCCTTCTTCACTTACAGGAACGGGCCAATATGGCTTCACTCAAGGAGAAAGGGGAGTTTATAATCCTCTGCCTGGGAGAATCTACCACTGCTCTGGGGGGTAATAATTCCTATCCCAGGCAACTTGAAAGAATCCTTAATGATCGCGATATCGGAATCAGATTCTCCGTTATTAACAAAGGGATCGCCGCCACCAATACCACCATGATAGCCAACCTCCTGGAGGAGAATCTTGATCACTACCGACCCGACATGGTACTGACGATGGTCGGGATCAACGACAGTAACGCTCTTTGGGCATTTGAAGACATTTCACATGCTCCATTTCAGCGATTTATCCGTAATCTTCGCGTCTATAAGCTCGCGCGGCTTCTTTATAAACATATCGTTTTGACGCTCGGAGATAGTGAGCAGCCAATCTCTCCGGATGATAAAGGCGACATAATAAATGATCCCCCTAAATCAGAGATAGCGGATGCTACCACTGATCGGAGATTAGCTCTGGAAAAAAAGATACGCTCCGACGTCGATGATCCGCAGCCTTATCTTGAACTCGGAGACATCTTCATGAGGAAGGGGGATCTGGCGGAAGCGGAAAAATGTTTTCGAAAAATAGAGTTACTTGACCCCGGACTTCTTGAGGGCCGCTACGATAAATTGACACAGCTCTATTATGATCAGGGGCTTAATAATGAGTGCCTTCGGTTGGGGGAAAAAGTGATCTCATCGCACCCGGGTAAAATCAACAGCGTTACCGGGACTCAAATGGCTCGGGCGTACCTAAATCTCAGTAACCCGAAGAAGGCGGAATGGGTCTGCCGACTGGTCTTGGAAAGGGATCCCGGCAGTGCCCCCGCCTGGTGCTATCTGGGAGATGCCCATAGAGCAAGAGGTCGTTGGGATGAAGCCGAAGAAGCATACCGGAGAGCAGTCGATCTGAAACCGGGGAATATAGCGTTTACCCACCTGATGCGGGAGTATTTCCGAAGAAGACAGTTTAAAAAAGCAGAAGAACTGGGCAAAGCGCTTCTTGTGAAACAGCCGGATAATCCCCGGTTACTGGGAACTATGGCCCACTGTTACCAGATCTGGGGGAAACAAGCACTGGCAGATTATTACTACAATGAATCAGTCATCAGGCAGTGCCGGGAATATAGAGCTGAAACAATCGAAAATTACCGCAGAATTAAAAGAATCCTCGATGAACGGGGAATCCAGCTGGTCTGTGTTCAATACCCGATGCGAAGCATAAAACCTCTGGAAATAATATTTTCCGGACGGAACGTACCCATCTTTGTTGATAATGAAATAATCTTCAAAGGCGCCGTTAGAAGGGGAAGCTATCGTAATTATTTCACTGACTGTTTCGGCGGGGATTTTGGTCACTGTACCCGGCAGGGGAATCACCTCCTGGCGTTGAACATAGCTGATACTATCTTGAGAGAGTTCTTCAATGTGGATCAAAACTAACCCAATTCGTGGACCCCAACAAACTGGGTTAAATAGGACAACGAGGGAATATGATCCCGATAAAATCTTACGATAGAATTCAAAGATTGTATCCCCACTCAATAAACAACGGCAAATGAGATATCATGCAAAATAAAAGATTTTCATTGATCTTACTTGCCGATTGTCTGGCGGCTATCATCCTGTTTTATTTACTCTTTCCCGCATTATTACCAGAGAAAATCCGCCGACTGATTCGGAGGCCGAATGTAATCTACATCGTCCTTGATGCAGCTCGGGCGGATCATTTTTCCGGCTATGGCTATTCGGAAAATACTACTCCCTGTATAGACGCTATCGCCCGAAGAGGAACCACTTTTTTAAATAATTTTTCTCCCGGCACTTTTACCATGGTATCAGTTCCCCGTTATTTTTCATCGCGGTATTATTCTAAACCAATCTGGGGATTGAGTGAGTGGGATTGGGGGATACGATCCGAAACGCCCCAGAGCATAAATCAAAATTTTGATAATCAGCAGATTTTTTTACCGGAATTTTTATCCCGGCATGGTTATATAACCTCTATTTTCTATGACCATGCCAGTTTTACTAAAACCTCATTTATCTTATCTCTCTTTCAGCAAAAATATTCTCTGCGCGGATTATTCTCTTACCCGCATCTGGTGGATAAAGAAGTAATCGCTAAAACAATTTCATGGTTAGAAGATAATCGAGATAAGAATTTTTTTATCTACTGTCATATAATGTCTCCCCATGAACCGTACCCTCCGAAAAAGGAAGATTATGAATTTTTACATAATCGGGATATATCCATACTACAGTATGTTCGGGATAAAAATACTAATCGAAAAAGCTGGTTTTCCCAGGATTGGAGCAAGAAGGAGCTTGAATATTTAGGAATATTGTATGATAGCAATTTAAAGCACACCGATAACTATGTAGGCGTACTTTTCAATAAACTGGTGGAATTGGGTTTGGAAGATAAAACGCTTATTATTATAACTTCTGATCATGGAGAAAACCTGGGAGAACATAACGTCCTGGGGCATGGATTCAGAACTTATGATTCCGTTACCCACGTTCCCTTGATTATGGTATACCCACCGCTGATTCCCCCGGGTGTTAAAATATCCGGTTTAACGGAATCTATAGATATTATGCCTACCATCCTTGACATTTGCGGCATCGAAATGCCTACAGGAAAGGAGATGGACGGGATAAGTCTTCTGCCTGTTATCTCCAATCCAGCCAAGTGTAAACCGGCTATATTCACCAATGAATCGATCCGAACAGAAGATTATAGATATATCGCACCAAATGAATTACATGATCTTAAAAAAGATCCGAGAGAAACAACCAACATAGCATCAGACAATCCGAAACTAACCAATAAATTAAAAACATTATTTCAGCAAATTATGCAGCCATATAAAGAACGTTATGACAATGCCCGTAGAGTTGAACCTCCCGATTATCCTTTTTATATATTAATCCATCAATTCCGGATTACTCCGGTTGAAGGATTCGAACGGTGTACCAACCGAAATATGGATTTTCTTAAAGTCATAAAAGAAGTATCGCCCCATCAACCATGGCTGCTGAATAATCGAGCTTCCGGTTCCGGACTTTTCTGTATCCCGGCTAATGGTACGCCCCGTTCTTTAACTATTTCAACCCGGTTGCCTGATGGAATCTATGATGTTAGTATTTTAGTGGAAACTAGTGCTTCTATTCCTATTTCTAAAATATCATCAAATCTTCTATTTCGATTTAACCAGAATGGTGATCCCTCACAACCGGCAAAGATCGAATCTCTGGATAATAAGCGGAAAAATAATTATTATTTAAACCTGGGGATGGTGAAAATCCAGGAAAATCGGTTTTGGTTGAAGTTAACTTATAACCCCCCGGACCGTCATCCCATAGCAATCCGGCATATCCGATTTATTCCGGAACTGCTCTCCGGGATAAAATCTGGCAAAATAATGACTGAAGAAGAGTTATTAAAAAGAAGGAAAAGCCTTAATGCATTGGGTTATTTATAATCATAATATTTCCTCTGCAAAGAGCTGAGCGGCGAGTTAAATTATAAAATAATCGGAAAATGAAAAAATTCAGCCGGAAAGAGAAGATTGCCCTGATGGTATTCGGAGTGCTTCTGATGGCAATTATTATTCAGTTAATCTGGAGAGGGGGGAAACTTGTGTCTTTCTCAGGCGGAGGGATTATCCCGGTAGAGGTAAATATTGATTATTCCCATAACCTCCTTAAACCGGGAGAATTTGAAATAATGGAATCTTCCCATAATGAAAATAACCAGTCTGCGGATAAGTTGACGGATCAAAAGACAACCTCATACTGGCATGTGGCGATTGACCGGCTGGGTGAACCGGCCTGGGTAACGATTGATTTCGGGAATGGGAAGAAAAAAACGGTTCGATCATTGGCTGCGCTGCCCCGGATGGATCTGCCCCGGCAGTTTTTTCACCAGGCCGAACTATTCGGCAGCAATACCGGTCAGGATTGGAAACCAATCAGCGAGATTATTCAGGGAGAAAGACCGAAGATCGCGACCTGGCGGAAATGGACCGTTGATAATAACCAGGCTTATAGGTATTATAAGTTTCTCATTACCAATGGACATGAGGGGGGCAAGTTTTATTCAATGGCGGAACTGGCCCTTTTCGAATAACAAAATAATCTGGAGGTACTATTATGGAAAAGTTCAGTCGGAAAGAGAAAGTTGCTCTGGTTATATTCGGGGTGATTCTGGTGGCAATAATAGCTCAGATGGTCTGGAGATTAGGGGATTTCGGATCTCCTCCCCGGAGTGAGGTGGTGGAGGGTGCGGATCTTAATCTAGAGGCTAACCTCCTGAGGGGATCGTCTGCCGCCCTATCCGCGTCCTCCCATAATCTGGATAGCGAGATCGTCAATAAGCTGGTCGATAGCGCGCCGCATACCTTCTGGCATGTGAACCTTGATCGGCTGGGTGAACCGGCCTGGGTCATGGTTGATTTCGGTGAGGGCGGAGAGAAGGTAGTGCGCTCTCTGGGGGCTCTCCCCCGGAAAAAATTCGCACGGCAGTTCTTCCGGACCGCCGAGCTTCTCGGCAGCAACAACGGAGAAGACTGGGAGACGATCAGCAGTATTATCCAGGATTCACAGCCACGTGACGCCGCCTGGATAGAGTGGAAATTCGACAACAATCGTGCCTTCCGATATTACAAACTACTCATCACCACCGGATATGAGAGCGGCAAATTTTATTCCATGGCGGAACTGGCGCTCTTTGAATAATAGTTAATCGGAATCGGACTGCCAAAAACAACTGTAAATATTTCCAGTATGTAATACTGATAATTAAAATATTAACCGGACAACTCATGGACGATCGTCCATGAGTTGTCCGGTTAATCATTTTCTCCGTCGAACGGATATAGCACGGGGCGTGGGCTGGATGTCGAAAATTATGTTTTTTTATATTGCTCGGTCGAAGTTAGGGGGAACTCAATGCCGTCTCTAAAAGAGAAAATATTACTCCTGCTTGAAGAAGATCTCCTGTTCCTTCATTCCGATCCGGGTCGTTTATTTAAGATAGGGACTCCTTATAATCCCGGATCTTTCAATAGAACTATCCTCCGATTAGGACGGGAAGGGTTTATTAAAACCCTGAAGAAAGAGGAGAAAACTTATTTCCGGCTTACCGATCAAGGAAGGAAATTTATAAAGAAACACCGGGCGGCGGATCGCGGTTCGGCGCATTCCTGGGATAGAAAATGGAGACTGGTTGTCTTTGATATCCCTGAACAAAAACGGAAATTACGGAACTATTTTCGGCGCTATCTGGTCATACTGGGTTTTGGAAAAGTTCAGAGAAGTATCTGGATCTCTCCATATGATTTCAGCGCAATTATTCAGCGTTATGCCAGGAAGTTGGGGTTATCCGATTATATATTTCAGATAACCGCCGACAACTTCAAGGGCTTGTCGGAAGCTGCGTTAGTAGAAACTTTCTGGGATCTTAAAGAGATTCATAATAAATATCTAAAATTGATTGAACGATATACCAGGAAACAGAATGAGTTGGCCGACCTGCTAAAAACAACGCCGCAAGACAAGAAAATCGCGAAGCAAATAATCAGAGAGCATTTACTCTGGGATTACCAGACCATCCTTACCCGGGACCCCCAACTGCCTCATGAATTCCTTCCCGACGATTGGGGAGGAGAAAAAGCCAGAAAATTCATAGATTCTTTTCTCAACCGCAAGAAGTAATAGATTAGTTAATACCTGCCTAACTGCTCGCTCTGAACAGAATTGATTCATAACATCGGACAACTAATGAACGATCGTCCAGGAGTTGTCCGACAAGTTATATTCATTAATATCGTAGTTTTCATGTTGGTTCAGCACATATTATAGATTTAATCTATTCTATAATAAGGGGGGGATTAACGTATAAATAGGTCGGGCGGTCAGCTCACCTCATTGACAGACAATATCTTTCTGTTATGATCAAATTGCCAACTGCCGGAACCAAATAACTATTAAATCACCCGTAATCATGCTTGCGGCATACATAATCTAACTATTTTGACTTCGATAATCACTAAATATGATCGGTTGGCTCTACTCCTGATTGTGGCACTGGGGGTGGTACTATTCCTGGTCTGGGCGCGGTTCCCGGAGTATAAATCGTTCGGGCAGGGGGATCCTTATCTGGATGCCAATCAGTATCTTCCCGGAAAGAATTTTGCCGAACGGGGGTTCTTCCGGGAGCACTTTCTGGCAGAATACGCCACCGGGCCGGAGGAGTGTTATCCGCTCTGGTATACTCATAATCCATCGCTCTCCGAGATCATGAGCGGCCTTTACTACCGGGCCGGCCTCCATCAGATCTCACAGCAGCGGATTATCGCCATCCTCTGGAACCTGTTAGGCGCCTGGTTCTTCTATCTCTTATTGAAGCGATTGGCCGGCCCCCTGACCGCCCTGATCAGCCTGGCGGTATTTATCTCCAACCCGCTCTATATCGCCTGGGGGGATAACCTCTTTACCAATCATCAGTGGTGCTTCGCCTTCGCCGGGATGTACTTCTTTCTCCGGGCGCTTGATCCGACGAAGTACGCCGAGCCGGCTGCTCGTAGTACAGGACTTCAGTCCTGCCTGCCTCGGGCAGGACTGAAGTCCTGCACTACGAAAGACCCTCCGCCGGAAAGTCCAGCAAAGACGTCTTCCCCTGCTGACCCAGTATCGGGGTTAAAAACCCCTCCCACAGCCGGATGGCTCGGATCCCGCAAAGCCATTCTTTACCTGGGCTTAACGTCTCTTTTTTTCTTCCTCCTCTGCTATTCCAACTACGAATACGTCCCTTTCGTCGCGATCTTCTTTATCGGGATCAAACTCCTCAAGATACGGAAAGTCCCCTGGTCACGGATTCTTATTCCCCTGGGTGCGGGGCTGGCGGCCGTTCTTATCCACCAGATCTGCGTCATCCGGGCGATCGGGTTTGACTACTGGCTGTTGGACAAGACCGAATCCCTCCTCCACCGGACCGGGATGGGGGTAACGCCGCTGATGGAGATCTACCGGAGAGCACCGGTTCTGATGTGGGAAGAGCAGGCCCGTCTCCATGGCAGTTACACACTCTCAATCTACTGGAGGGAATTCTATCTTCATCTGGAAAATCTCTTCGGAAACGGCTGGTCGATAATTTTCCTCGCGATCTGTATCTTCGGCCGGCGCTTTCTGCCGGGGACCGCTTCTGACAGAAAAAAACTGTCACGGATCATCATCCTGTTTTTCATAATGAGTGTATTCTGGTTCCTGGCATTTGTTCAGCATACGGCCGATCATCAGTGGGGTTCCACCATTCTTCTCTTCGCCCCTTTTGCCGCCTTGCTTTACGGGGCGGTGCTGGCCGGTATCCTGCTCAACCTGGTGCGGGGGAAAAACCCGGTCTCAATCACAATAGGTATCATAATAATTGCCGCGGTGCTGGCCGGGCTGATCCGGGGAAGATCGAAGAGTTACCGCCCATTCCAGTCATATCCCGGTATCTCCGCGCTGAAGAAATATCGGGGAAAGACCCTCTTAACCAATTCTATCCCTACACTTGTTTCCGCCTATACCGGCATGCCTGTCGGATGGCTCGGGAACAAACATCCCGCGCTTCTCTTCAGCCACTCCCGGTATCTGGTCAACCCGGCCTGTACGAGACTTCCGGATCCGGAGTTCTTCTTCTCCCCCCGCCATCCGGAGTATCCGGACTTTTCCCGAACAGTCGATTCCTGGCTGACCCCCCGTTTCCAGGTTGAAGAGCGGGGTCCTGATTACACTATCTATAACCTGAAAAAGCCGCTGGACCCCGAAGTCCGGAAGCTCGCCGATCGAGAGAGGCTCGTCAATATCCGCCAGAAAATTCCCCGGGCCCGCGCTGCCCGCCTGGAAGAGAACCCGCCTTCTTCCAGATATGCTGGAAGATCGGGGGGAAAAAATATCACAGACCCCCTGTCGGAACAGGTGGCCAGGGCGGTGCTCGCTCTTACCGGTTCATCCGCTTTCCCGGCGAAGGAGGATATTCCTATTGCCGTTCACCCGGTAACGGACAACCTCCTTGCTCCCCCTTCCCGCCTTGAGGCCAGTTCCTCTATCAAAGGGGAACGGCCGGTGGATAATCTCCGTTCTCCGGATCCTATGCGGTACTGGCACGTCGCTCTGGAGAGGATCGGCGAGCCGGCCTGGGTGACAGTGGATCTGGGAGTTAACCGGGCCCTACCCGTCAACTTTATCCGGACCAGACCCCGGGGGGATATAAGACGGCAATACTTCAAAACCGCTGTTATCCAGGGCAGCCCGGACGGTGAAGACTGGGAGGATATCGCCGCGATTATCGAAGATGAGATCCCCTCCTCCGCCGATTGGAGGGGGTGGATATTCAATAATGCTATACCCTACCGCTTCTATCGCCTCCTGATTATTGATGGACACGAGGAAGACGGAGCCTTTTATTCCCTGGGAGCGTTGGAGATGTACCATTATGAGAAATAGAAAAATATTAACTGCTATCTTTCCCTTAATCCTCATTATCATCTTCGTCGTCTTTGCCTACAGCAATATCGTCTTCCTCCGCCGTTCTCTCAACCCGGTTCTCCTGATCCCTCCGGATGATATCAGGCTATCCACCGGCTACGCCGATATCACCGGCACGGATTCCTCCACTCACGGGTGGCAGGTCGACCTGGCTAATCCCGCGTATCTGGAATGGCCGGTCAACATATTCATCGGCAGATCACTGAAGGCGGGACATATTCCACTGGTGATGTCCGATCAGAGTCTGGGAGTGCCCCTGATCGGGCAGTACTGCCATCGTGTCCTCTCCCCTTACCAGATGGTAGAGAACCTCTTCTTTCCTCAGGGCTATAATTTCTTTCTCATTCTCCGGCTGATTCTGGCCGGTCTCTTTACCTACTTCTTCATCCGTCCTCTCTGCCGGAGGACCGTATCCGCTCTTCTGGCCGGCATCGGGTACGGCCTGGGAACCGTCATGGTGATTTACTCCAACCATGAGGAGGTAGTGAATGTCGCGATGATGCTCCCCCTGCTGATCTGGGCGGTCCGGGCCTTCTTCGACCATCCCGGACTCAGACGGGCCTGCTGGCTGACACTGGCCCTGGCCCTGGTCCATACCGCCGGACAACCGGAGATCCAGCTCTATCTCCTCTTCCTGGCTTTTCTTTACGGCCTGGTGCGGATATTTTCACTCCCGGCAGGTCAGAGGCGGTCGCCCTTCCTATATAGCCTCGGCGCGATCATAGTGAGCGGCGTCATAGCCGCCCCTCAGATATATCTCTTCCTCAAGTTCCACAGTGAGGCCTGGACCTTCCATCCCCCGGGCGGCAACCTGGGGCTGCAATCGCCGATGGAGCGCCCCCGTTTTCTCTTCTCCTTCCTCCCCAAACTCCGCCAGACCCCCTGGAAATGGTCGTACCGGACCGTCAACCTTCTCTGGGATTGGGTCGGCGGCTACTTCAGCCTGGGACTCCTCTTCCTGGCCGCCACGGCGGTCGGAAGGCCGCGGAGAAATCGGAGAGAGATCGTTCTCTTCGGCTGCTATTTCCTCTTTATCCTGGCAAAAAATCTTGGCTGGAGTCCCGCCCAGATGATCGGTGTCCTTCCGTTCTTTGATCAGACCTGGACACCCCGATGGGCGGCCGCGACCTGGAGTTTCGCTCTGGCCGTGTTAGCCGGACTGGGTCTGGACAATATCCTGGAGAGGACTCCGGCGGCCGCGGCCCAGCCGGACCGTGTCAAAAATATATGGCGAGTCTCAACACTTCTGGCCAATCCTCTTTTGTCATCAGGTCTGCTCTTCGCGGATATCATCCTGGTCATAGTCTGCTGGCGTCAGGGAATCATCCATTGGGAGGCGGAACACCTCAGAGAATTCGTTCTATTCAATGGCACACTTTTTCTTCTCCTGACAGCGGGCGCGGTACTGCTCTGGCATCTTCTCCCTCCCCGGATCCGGAGATACCTGAGTGATATCACCCGTATGGCATACAAAGCTTTATTCAGCAGGCAGCTCAGCATGATCGCTCTTCTCTCCGCGGTAGCTGCCGGTTCCCTCCGCCTGATCCCGGTTAAGCATTACTTCCCCCTATTCGGGTCTCCGAATCCCGGCAGCCTCTATCTTGCCGCTAACGCCGCCACCATCTCATATCTTTTTGCCGCGCCGCTGTTTCTGGCCTCCCTCTTCGGGCTCTTCTTCATGGCGGCTTCCCCGTCCCGGCCCTGGACAGTCATATTTTCCGCGATTGCCATCCCCTCGGTTATAACCAGCGGATGGATTGATCTGCCTCCGGCACCGATCCCGGCGATCTACTGGGTTATTTTTATCCTGGCAGTTGCCGCGGTATTCAGCTTCAAATCCAGGCCCCGTGTCCTCCAGCGGCTGATCCCATACCTCTCGTTCCCCCTCCTCTTCGGTCTGGTAGTCTTTATCCTGACTACATCCCTGGTCTCCGATCCCCGGTTCAGCTGGCTGATCCGCCTCCAGGGATACTCCGCGATGATCATTATCGCCGTCTTCTCCGGCTTACGGTTATGGACACTACGGGGCGGTACCGGATGCGGCTGGTTCTTCCTCTTTCTGCTCTGGACGGAACTGGCAATCTATATACCAAAGAATCACTCTGACCAATACCTGCTGATCGACAGCATCCCGTTTCTTATCGCCGCCCTGACGGCGCTGGGATTCACCTTCTGGTTCCGACGGACTCCTATATCAACACGAAAACTTGTTGTCTATCTTCTGTCCTCCATCGTCTTATCTGCCGGGTCCATGCTCATTATCGACGGAACATCGGGGGGTCAGCTCCCCGGGAACTCTGCCCCGGAGGATCCGCTTCCCTATGTTAAATATCTCCAGCGGAACAGCCGGGGAGCTATAGTAGGTTTCGGGAGGGTTCTGTCTCCCAATTTTGCCTCCGCTCATAATCTCCAGGACCTGCGGGGTTGCGTCTCCATGAATACCAACTCCTACCAGTTCTTCCTCGAAAATATCCTCCAGGCGGTCCCCCGGGGGACCAGTTACTCCCTCTGGTTCACCGGGGATAACCCCCCGCGGAGCAGGGGTGGGAATCCCTACGCCAGTTCAATGAAGATGCAGGTTGCCTCCTTCAAAAGAGCTATCCCTTTTTATATGCTTGCCTCCACCCGCCATGTCCTCTGCCCGCCGTCCGCCCTCGATTCCATCGGGGATGAGTACAGCCAATTTATGCGGAAGGTCTATGCCGCGGAGGTTGATATCTGGGAATTCTCTTCTCTCCCCCCGGCTTATATCACTCACAGGGCAGAGGTCATCTCAATGCTTCACGATACCCAGCGCTGGGGGACTACCGTTGTCAGCGATGTTGAGATTCTGGCGGGAAACCGTGTTATTCTGGAAGAAGATCCCCCAAGAGAGATGCTGGAGAGTGAAAGAAATCCCACAGACCGGGCGGAGTTGATCATGGGAGAAAACCCTAACCGGATGGAAGTAAAATTCCACAGTGAGAAACCGGGCTATCTGGTTATCAGCCGAGCCTACACCAATCTGCTCCGCGCCTATCTTGACGGAGATGAACTCCCCATCCTCAAAGCCAACGGCCCCTTCATGGCCATCCCCGTTCCGGGAAGTCCCGAAGAGAGAGTGCTGGAACTGACTTATTTCTCCCTGACCACTAAACTCTCCTTTGCCCTGAGTATTCTGGGGATACTGGTGGTGATGGCTGGACTGGTTGTGGGGAGGAGAAAAAGAAAGGCCATGAAGTCCACTGAAGATCGTGTATAGAGCGGCGAGGAGTGGCAGGCCCACTGTCCGACCAGTCCGACAGGTCCGACTTGTCCGACCCAGCGGATGGTCAGCGAAAAGAGCAAAGCTGAGGTTTATTTCCCGGAAGACCTGACAAAATGCAGGAGGCGCTTGAGGATATTCTCCCGCTTCAGTGACTCCACCAGATCATCCTTTTGCAGTGCCTTCAATCGCTCCAGCCCGGCGGCGTTCTTCGCCGCTCGATCGGCAGCCACCTTTGATAATCGTTCCGGAATTACATCCCGGATCGAAAGCAGTCGGGAGAACGCGGCGGTGGTAATCTTGAGCAGCTCAACCTCTCCCCCGGCGGTGACGGTAGCGGTACGATCCATTCCCGTGATCAGGCTCATCTCTCCTAAGAGTGCCCCGGGACCGATCTCGAACTCCTGGGGAGGAACCCCATCCCGGTACTCAATCCGTCCGCGAAGCTCCCCGCTGACCACTATATAACAGTTCTCCCCCTCATCTCCCTGCCGGAAGAGCTCCTCTCCGGCCGTATAACGGACAAATTTCAATGAAGAAGCCAGATCCCTGATCTCCTCATATCCCAGAAGAGGTTTCCCTTCCCGGTCCGTAAGAAATTCGGAGATCAGTTCACTCCGCGCCAGGACCCGGGCCATCCGATCCAATTCCTCATCGTCCGGGGATAGTTTTCGCTGCCGGTAGACAACCGCCATGAAATCATTTAAGAGCTTGTCGCTCATCGGAAATGGAATCTCGATCCCGCGCCGTTTGAATTCATACCAGATCATCCTGCTCACATCTCCATCAATCGGAACCCGGTCATGATAACGCTTGGTCCAGTAGCGGAGAACATAGTTAATCCCATAGTCCTGGAACTCCGTCACGTAGGCGGTCGGTTTAGGTCTTCCCAATACCGCCTCCACGCCGAGCGAGGCCTTGATCATAGCCTCGATCACTTCCCCCGGCGCGTCCGAATAACTGGCCCCGACATTGATCTCATGCCGCCGGAGCGGCGTGGGAGTGGTCAGATTATGAATTACCTCTGAAGCTACCAGGCTGTTGGGGACTACAATCGTATGCCCTCCCACGGTCCGGAGCCGGGTCTCCCTCCAGTTGGTCCGGACCACCCGCCCCTCCTCTTCTCCGACACTTACCCAGTCTCCGGGCATTATTGACCGGGTCAGGTGAAGCGACATCCCGGAGAGGAGGTTTCCCAGCACACCCTGGAGAGCGAAACCGATTACCGCGGTCAACAGAGCCGTTGAAGCCAGTAGCGGCGAGATATCAACCTTGAGAGCAAACTTCAGGATCACAAACACAACTATCAGGAGAAAGACAAACCGAAGAATATTGCGCAGCAGCGATGGGATCGGGAAAGAGAGTCCCCGGATAGAGTAGATCTGGATAGAGAGCGCCTCCAGGAAATTAAAGATAAAGAGGACCGCCCAGAACGCCAGCCAACCCTGAAAATATATGCTCAGTCCGGGAGGGAACTGAATGCCCAGGCCCGAGCCGGCCAGCCAGAAGAGAGGCCGGCTGATAATCAGGACAGCTAGCGCCAGGGACACCCGACCGGCCATAAATTTTAATCTTCTTCCCAGCTTCTCATCCCGATCCTCTCTCCGCACTGACCACTGCCGGAGCGGGATGGTCAGTAAAAACGAGATGAAGAGGATCGCGAGAAATAGGCCGACTGATACTATAACCGGCATATATTCATCCATTAAAATTTTTCTCCGAAAAATTTTATTTTAATTTATGCTCCACATATTGGGAATGAAATCAATAGTAATCTATTATTACCTCGAATTCAAAGAACAAACTTCATTCCGTCCCGGGCCAGATTTGCTTTCGGTTGGAGATCTTTTAATTTTTTCTCGATCTCATTCAAAACTACGTCGTTGCTCTTTGGATCGTGATGGGTAATCAGAAGTTGCTTCGCGTTGACTTTCCGGCTCACTTCAACTGCCGTCTGCCAGGCACTATGACCCCAGCCGCGGAATTTATCATAATTCTCCCGGGAAAACTGTCCGTCAAAGACCAGAAGATCCGGAGGAGATGGTTCTCCGCATAATCTCAAAAATGTTTCTCTCTCTTCCGTCGATGACTCCTCCCATTCGACATCCGTGGCAAAGACAAAAGATCCTCCGGTGATCGGGTCATCAATCCGATAGGCGGTAGCTCCGCCGGGGTGATGAAGCAGTCTCCAGCGGATCTCCAGTCCGCCGCATTTAAAGAGCGATCCCGGGATATCCCGGGACAGCGTCGCGAAGTCAAGTCGAGCCGGGAGCGTATCGACCTGCAAAGGCCAGAATGGTTCCGCGAATACCCGGTCCAGGACTTCATCGACCGACCGACCGTCCATAATCGGAGCCACGGCGGTTATCCGCCAATCTCCATTATACAGCGGAGAGAAGGATGGCAATCCCGCGACATGATCAAGATGATAATGAGTCATTAGAAGGAGCAGGGAAGGTTCCACATTTTGGGACAGCAACCGTTCCCCGATTTTTCGAAGACCGGTTCCGGCGTCTATCACCACTATCTCACCCTCCGCTCCTTCTACCAGGACTGAGGTAGTCTCACCGCCATACTCCTTGTACTCCGGACCAATCACCGGACTGGTACCGCGGACACCGAATAAAGTAATTATCATCTTATAAGTCTTTTAAGTTATATCACATTAAACCAAATATAATTAAACCACGAAGGTCACGAAGTACACGAAGATTATTTAAGAACATATACAGGATCTTCCAGATTAATTAGTAATCTTCGTGTCCTTCGTGTTCTTCGTGGTTTAATTGCAATATATTTTCTATTTTTGTGTCAGATTCCAGATGCCATTCCAGGATTCTTCCGGGTTATCAATGAGTTCCCGGCATTTTTTCGCGTAGACCCGAGCAGCCGGGTCATCGGCCAGCGTATTGAAGACCGCCAATGCTTTAACCCACTCTTCTTGATAACAGAATTCCAGACCCTTCGCAAACTCTTTCCAGCCTGACGGCAGTGACTCCCCTTTCAAACCCCCGGGCTCAAAAACGGTTACCGGTGTCTTCCTCCCCACCACCCGGAGTCTTCCTAGTTCCCGGCCGACAAAACTACCGGAGGTCTGAGACCAGGTCTCTTCCGAAATCATAAGATAAGTTCCGAAGACCTTGTTCGCTCCCTCCAGGCGGGAAGCCAGATTGGCGGCGTCTCCCAACACAGTATAGTCAAAACGATCCCGTGAACCCATGTTGCCCACCACCACTTCCCCGGTATTGATTCCGATCCGCATAAAGAGATCAACCCCGGTCCGCTCCTTTAACTCCGCCCGCCGCTCCGCCAGCTTCCGTTGGCAGCGCAGTGCCGCCCGCACTGCTCGCTCCGCGTGGTTATCCTGTACCAGAGGAGCATTCCAGAAAGCAACGATCGCGTCACCGATATACTTGTCTAACGTTCCCCCCTCTTCCATAATAATCTCGGTCATATCGGAAAGGAAGTCGTTGAGGAGAGCAGTCAGGGTGGGCGGGTCAAGTTTTTCTGAGAAGGTGGAGAATTTTTCCAGATCGGCAAAGAAAATCGTGAGGACCTTTCGTTCGCCTCCGAGCTGGAGCTGTGAGGGATCGTCGATCAGGCGATCGATGACATCGGAACTGAGATAGTGCTTGAATGCCTGCTTGATAAATGCCTTCTGCCGCCCCTCGGTAGCGTAGTTATAGACCAGTGTCCCGACCAGCGATATGGCCAGAGCTACTTCGGAGGCGATAATCGGCCACCAGTAGCCGGCCGGGTAAGCGGCAAAGCCGATCAGCCAGGGGATGGGAAGGAGAATCAGTGAGACAAGCACACTCTGCCAGGCCTTCTTGACCATAGAAATCATAATCCCGGCTATCACGGAAAGGAGGATAATAACCGTGATGGTGACGGCCAGGGGAACCACCCTGAGGAAATCGCCGGAGAGGAGATTATCCAGTACCGTGGCATGGATCATAAGACCGGGAGCGACCGGACTGATCGGAGTAGCCCGAAGATCGAGCAGGCCGGGGGCGCTGAAACCGAAGAGGATATAACATCCCTGGAATACTTTGGGGTCGATGGTCGGCTCCCCTCCTTCCTGTATTCTCAGTTCCGACTGAATAACGGCGGCGGCACTGAGCGGTTTATAGACTTCGCTCCCCCCCCGGAAACGGAGAATAGCCCGGCCGGAATCATCCAGTGGTACAGTCTCTTCCCCGAACCGGAGCAGATTCTCCTCAACCGAGATGGGGATAGGGGTCTCCCGCCAGGGGGCTAAATAGGCAGCGCAGCCAAGTAAAGGGATAACCTGATCGTCAAAGACGGAGAAGAGAGCCGCGGAACGGAAGATTGAGTCAGAATCGGGATCGGCGGTTACATTCCCTAACAGGACTGAATTTAGACCAACTTCCGGGATCGGGAAAGCCGCCCAGGGATAGATCAAGCTCTGCTTCTGTTCGGAACCGCTCAGCCAGGCCGGAAACCCCGCGATATTAATCCAGACGGGAGGAAAGTCCGATGGCCAGACTACAGCTCCGGTAGTCTTTTTACTGAGAGAAAGAGCCCCGACAAACGGGGGGGACTCTTTAATCGCCTTACCTAATACTTGATCATCCCTTACGCTATAGACCGACGGTTCAGTGAAGAGGACATCAAAAGCCACCGTTCGCGCCCCGCCTCGTCGACAGAAGTCAATGATCGGGGCGTAAACCTCGCGCGGCCAGGGCCAGGATAGCCCCATCTCCTTCTTCCCCCAGTCCAGACTCTGCTGGTCGAGGAGGATCAGCTTGATCTTATCGGTTGCCGCGCCGGGGGCCGCGAAATACTTAACCCGCCAGGACCAGGTAGCGTACTCCCAGCGCCGCATCAGTCCCAGCCGCCACAACCCCAGAACAACTACCGCCGCAAGGATACCGATCAGAGTGCCCCAGGCTGCTATTTTTACTCGGTTATTAATATTTTTTTCAAATTACGTTCAAACCGTTTCTGCCGTACCGGGGGAACGGATACGGCTGAGTAGCGCCCCATGATATTCTCTATATCCTTAATTCGGTCATCGGGATCGGGATGAGTCTTGGCGAAATCGGCTCCGCCCGGCTTGAGCTGCTTCTTCATCTCCTTGAGCATCTCGACCAGACCATTGGGATCATACCCCACCCGCTTCACAATGACGATTGCCGATTCGTCCGCCGCCCGTTCCGCCGAGCGGGCATACCCGCTGTTCATCATGGTGGAGGTGATATCACCGATGCTCCCCTCAAAGGCGTCGGTCAGCTCGGCCAGTTCCTCCCCCCCGAAGCTCTTGGCGCCCTCCGCCGCCAGAATGGTCAGAGCGGAGGTGAGCCGGCTCGACTTGATCGCCTTCAGGCCGTCCTGATGCTGAACATGACCGATCTCATGAGCCAGGACCGCGGCCAGGTCATCTTCATTCTCACAGAGCCGGAGCATTCCCCGGGAGACAAAGACCAACCCGCCCGGGGCGGAAAAGGCGTTAATCTCATCACTGTCCATGATCATGAAGTGATAGCCCCCGTAAGTCTCCGGCTTATCCGAAGCCGCGGCCAGGGTCTGCCCCACCAGATTGAGATAACGGGTGGCCTTCTTATTCTGGTAAGGTTTGTAGGTTTTGAGCACCGTCGCCGCCACCGCCCGGCCGATATAATACTCCTGCTCGGGGGTAATATCGGCAAAGGTCTTGGCCACGGCTTTACTGGCCCGGCCCAGTGATTTCGCCTGTTCTTCTGTCATAACACCTGTCGCCTGTCCGACCGCCCCACCCACCTCCCCCAGTGATTCAATGGTCTTACATCCGGAGAGAGATATAAGGGTAGCGCAGGAGGCAACTAATAGAACACCAACGACCGGCAGCCACCGGCTCCTTGTCCAACGCCTCATATTCCACCTCCCCGGGGAGGATTAACCTTCCCCATCTTCAGAAATCCCTCCATCTGTTCCGGGGAGATGATGATCTTTTCCATCCAGTCAACCCAGGTAAAATCGATATCTTCATTCCGGGTTTTGAACTCGGCCTCCACATCGGAGTTAAACCCCTTCCCGGCCAGGGCCAGTTCATCGCTGGATGCGGCGGTCTCGGCGTTACTATCTCCGGAAGAGAGTTCGATCTCATCATCGGTTAAGGCGGAGATATGAATCCACCCCTTTTTTCCCTCCGGACGGCGGACCTCCACCCACTCATTCTGCTCCTGAAGAACCGTCACGGCATCTCCATAAGAGACCGTGGCAACAATTTTTCCCAGAAACGACGGCCGGGACCGGAGTTTCCCGGTCCGGACCTGGACATTCAGCTCTTCCGCGCGGGAGACTGAGACCAGCACAGTTAGAAAAATAAAGACCATTAAGAATTTTTTCATACCTTCATATCCTCCCATATACAGAACATAGCCCTCACTTCGTTCGGGCAATGTTCTTAAGTGCCTAAAGTTGAAAGTGCCTTAAGTGCCTAAAGTTAAAAGATAAGACGAGCTCTGGCCTGATTTATTCACTTCTTTCGGACGAAGTAGCCTCCAGAGCGACCTTGATTTCATTGAATAGACCCCGGACCTGCCGGAGAATCGGATCCCGGGGACATTCCACGGCAACATCCAGAGCGGATTTTATCATAAGCAGCGCCGCCGCCGGATCTTCCTGCGCGAGCAGACTTCGGGAGGAACGGAAGAAGCGATAGAGAGCTTCGCGGTAAGCCCTCCCGTCCCAGTAGGCATCCCCGGCCCTCCCCAGAACTACGGCCATCCCCCGATAATGTCCCCCCTTTCTCAAAAGATCGGCCCGGTGATCAAATGCTGCTCCCGCGGCTTTGAATTTGCCTTCCCGGAGCAGCAGCTCTCCTTCCATTCTATCAAACTCCGCCCGGAGGGAATCATTTTCCGCCTCCCGCAATTCATCCCGAATACCTTTTAATTCCTCCCGGGCTGTCGTCGGATCATCGCGCTTAAGGGCTAGATCAGCCCGGAGGAGTTTATCCTGAATCAGGATTTCCGGAGCAACGCTCCGCGCCCTCCCCTTTCCCGCCGGGACCAGCAGTGCTTCCGCCTCTTCCAAGCTTCCCCGGGCCAGAGCGTTCTTAATTTCAAGTATCCGGAAACCTTCCGGGACCCGGCCCGCCCGGGAAAATGCGTCCCGGGATTCATCAATCAGTTCCCGGGCCCGATCGAACTCTTCCAATTCCATGAAACAGGCCGCCAGGTTGTAGGAGTTATTACCAATCTCGGCACCATTATCCATAGCCCGGGCCCGGTTCAGAGATCGCAGGTAGAGCCGGGCGGCCTGTTCATACTCCCCCCGATTGAAAGCCGTCCGGGCGGATTTAGCCGTCCGGTATAATTCCGGATCAACCTGCCGGACCGGGCCGCTGCTCGAACAGGATGCCAGAGATCGGAAGAGCGTCGTGTAGGGAAAGAGTGTAGATCTCGGTGGTCGCCGTATCATTAAAAAAAAAAATAGATCTAGTTATGCTCCGAATCAGTATCAACACGCGCACACAGTCAGCGCTCGCTTGATAGAGATCGTAGTGCCCAGCTGCGC
>CAKZYZ010000114.1 GCA_937885075.1 uncultured bacterium
GCATCTGACGGCATACGAGATAGTGAAGTGAGAATGGCGTTCAGACGTGTGCTCTTCCGATCTGTTGTATGTTTTTTTTTTCAGGCAGAAGGCGGCATACTAGATATATCAGTGTGACTGGAGTTCAGACGTGTGCTCTTCCGATCTGGTCCTCATCTTTGACCGGGACGGGGCCATCATTGACACCAATCCTGCCGCGGAGAAGCTCTTCGGGTGGTCACGGGAGGAGCTCCTGGGGCGAAAGGGTGAATCACTCAACCCCCCCGAACTGGCCGCCGGCATCGTTGCCGACATCCAGAGACGGCTGGAGAGCGATGGGATCTGGGAGGGGGAAATCCCCATCATTATCAAAACCGGCGAAGAACGGATCATGTCGACCATTATCTCTTCTCTCCGTGACGGGGATGGAAACTGGATCGGCACCATCGGCATCAACCGGGATATCACTGAGCATCGTAAGGCCAAACAGACGCTTTTAGAGTCGGAGCGGAAGTATCGGGATGTCTTCGAAAACGCTAACGAGGCCATCCTGATCGCCCAGGACGGGGCAATCAAATTTTCCAACCCGAAAACTGCTGAGGTATCCGGATATACGAGGGAGGAACTGAGCGGAAAGCCGTTCGTGGAACTGATTCACCCCGATGATCGGCAGATGGTATCCAGGCACTATGCCAGGCGACTAAAAGGAGAAGAAGTACCGGAGATCTACCATTTTCGGATCATTACCAGGAACGGGCGGACCAGATGGCTGGAGATCAGAGCGGTCCTCATGGAATGGATGGGGCGCCCCGCCAGCCTCAATTTTCTCAGCGACATCACCGAACGCAGAGAAGCCGAGGAGGCCCTCCAGAATAGTCAGGAGCGGTTCCGGCTCGCGGCCGAGGCCGCCAGCGACCTGATCTACGAGTGGGATCTAGCCGCCGAAACACTGAAATGGT
The DNA here is from genome assembly GCA_937885075.1 of uncultured bacterium. GTDB lineage: Bacteria > Auribacterota > Erginobacteria > Erginobacterales > Erginobacteraceae > CAKZYZ01. The sequence continues at coordinate 939 of CAKZYZ010000114.1, forward strand.
ATGGGGATATCGACAAAGCGCTCGGGTACGAAGCGGGTGAGATACCGGAGACTGTCAAAGCCTGGCTGGCCCTGATTCACCCCGATGACGCCGAACGCATGACCGGAGAGGTGAAAGACCACCGGAATGACGGCAAACCCATTGAAACAGAGTACCGGATCCGTCATCGGGATGGGCACTGGCTCTACTGGCTGGACCGGGGGATGCCGATCTTCGACGAGGATGGACGGCCCGTCAAGATGATTGGTGTCTGCACCGACATCACAGATCGGAAGCGGCTGGAGGGTGAGCAGATAAAGTCTCAGAAGCTGGAGTCACTCGGGACTCTGGCCGGCGGTATTGCCCACGACTTCAACAACCTCCTGATGTCGATAATGGGCAATATCTCCCTGGCCAGGCTGAACCAGCCGTTGGAGTCTGACCTGGGCGAAATCCTCGCCGAGGTGGAAGCTTCCTGCGCGCAGGCCAGCAACCTCACCCATCAGCTCCTCACCTTCTCCCGGGGGGGTAAACCGGTAAAAAAGATCACCTGCATCTCGGACCTGATCCGGGAGTCTACCGGACTCGCCCTGAGCGGATCCAGGAGCAAAGCGGCCTTTTCGATCCCGGAAGATCTCTGGCCGGTCAATGTCGATACCGGGCAGCTCCATCAGGTCATCAACAATCTGGTTATAAACGCTGACCAGGCCATGCCCGACGGCGGCAACCTCGATGTCTGCGCGGAAAATTTTGAGCTCGCCGGCAAAACCAGTCTACCCCTAAAACCAGGAAAATACGTGATACTCTCCATCCGGGACAGCGGTATCGGTATCCTGGAGAAATACATAAGCCGGATCTTCGATCCCTATTTCACCACCAAGCAGCAGGGGAGCGGGCTGGGACTGGCAACCGTCTACTCCATTATCCGGAATCATAACGGTCTGATAACCGTCAAATCGGAACCGGGGAAAGGAACAACCTTCTCTACTTACCTACCTGCTGCCGCGGCCCACAGCGATGGCCGAAAAAAACCCGAAGCAGCCGAAAAGATCACCCCCGGGAAAGGGCGAATACTCCTCATGGACGACGAGGCTATGGTCCGAAAGGTCATGGGACGGATGATAGAACGCCTTGGTTACGAAGTAATAGAATCCGGGCATGGTGACGAGGCGATTGAGAAATACCGGGGAGCGATGGAAGACGGCCGGAATTTCGACGCGGTAATCCTGGACTTAACCATCAAGAACGGCATGGGGGGAGAGGAGGCAGCCCGGGAACTGAAGAAACTCGACGGTGATGTCAAACTTATCGTCTCCAGCGGTTACTCAACCAGCGCGCTCATGGCGGACTACGAGAAGTATGGCTTCAACGGTGTGCTCAGCAAGCCATACCGACTAAAAGACCTCAGCAAACTACTCAGCCAGGTGGTACGCTGATGACCCAGAACTTGTTTAACCGCGGATGAAGCGGACTATGCGGATTAGAGGAAAGACAATCTGCAATTAACCAACGCCCCCGGTGGGTTTATCCCACCGGAGCGCAAGTTCAACAGCTAATCAGCCGACACCCAACCAACGCCCCCGGTGGGTTTATCTCACCGGAGCGCAAGTTCAACAGCTAATCAGTTGCTTTTGAGCCAGACGATTACGCGCTATCCGGATGGCGGTATGCAGTTTCCGCTTGAGCAACTTCTTTGAAGGCAATTCCGTCATATAAGCGGCCACTCTGATATTCCCCCGGTTAAGATGAAGTAACGTTATCTGCTCTTCCGACTTGCCGGGACATAGAATGAGGCCGATTGGAGAATCTTCCCCTGGCTTCTGCTCAATTGTCTCATCAGTGATGAGACAATTCTCTTTAATGAAAAAATCATGTTTTTTTATTTCCCTCTCCCCCCGGGGAGAGGGATTAAAGCCTGCCCCGTACTTGATACGGGGGGTGAGGGGGATAAATAATCCCGTTTGGTCCGAGGGTAGCATTGCCCAAGCAAAAGTGCAGGGCTTTAGTCCAGCCCTGGTGGGATTGTCATGGTAGTCGCACCTTTTAAGGTGCGCAACTGGCGGATTAACAATTAATCTCACTCCAATAGGCGCAGGTTAAAACCTGCGGCTACTATTATAGTCCTATATGCTGTAATTTAGTTGCACACTAAACGTGTTAGTACTATTATCAACACCTGTGATATCTTGCTCCATAAAGTTGAGTCCCAATAACCATACAGGCTCAACATTAAACTGAATCTATTTAGATCATCGTTTAAAAGAATAGATAAAATGCGATATAGAATAGAAATAAAACCTCGAGCCATTAAGGATGGGAAGAAGATACCCAATAACTTGCTTAAACGGATATTTGACAAGATTGAGCAATTGACCGATGATTTACAAGGGGATGTAAAACACTTGACAAATTTTACGCCCGAATATAGATTGAGAGTTGGAGAATACAGAGTACTATTTGAGATCGAAAGTAATGTGATCTCGGTTTACAGGATAAAGCACAGAAGAAATGCCTATAGATAGGAGATCGCTATGATTGCTGTCCATCCAAATATTTTGGAAAAAAACGGAAAGAAAGAATTTGCGGTGTTGCCGTTTGAAGAATTCCTGCAGATCCAGGAGGAACTTTTGGATTTTGAGGATTTGAAAGACTTGAGGGCGGCAAAGAATAAAGAGCAGAATGTAAAAGGATTGTCTTTGTCAGAAGCTAAAAAAGAATTAAAGATTTGAACCAAATCAGTGTCAGCTGCACATTGCCCCCCCCTCCTGTGTGACCTCGTAGAGGCAACCTTCCCTCGCCCCCCCAATTTTAGGCCCAAAAAGCGCAAAAAACACCTTCAGAGCAAAGCTGAGAGACTGAAAGTCTCGAAGCATTGAGAGATATTGAACCTTTAGGTGAGATTCTTTTCCGTTGGAAATTGGCCGTTGGAAATTGGAAATTGGAAGTTCAGTCTTTCCTCCCCCAAAGCATCAGCAAAATCCAAAATACCGCCAGAGCCGCGAAGAGTTGCTTGATACTATGCCCGCTGATAACCCCGGTCCAGCCATAGATCGATCCATCCAACTTAGGTTCTATAAAAATCAGCAAGTTGGTAGGCTTTCAGTGAGCCCCGGCTTCTCGTAGCGGCTGCCTTTAGGCTGCCACACGATGGCAACCTGAAGAGGCCGTCTGATAAAGCCGGTTTTCGGGTTCTCAGAGGACCATATTTCAAGCAGCTAAGATCCGTTTTACTTGTTCGGTTACTTGTTCGGCTACTTGTTCTGTTACTTGTTCTGTAAATACTTGAATCCTGAATTACCGCAACTCCCGGCGGAATTATTAAGCCCTCATCCAATTGTCGCGCAAGCTGTGCGAGATTTTTACCTTCTAATACATAGGCAAGGAAAAATAAATTTCGAGGAAGAATACCGGTTTATTCCGGTTTAAACTTCCCGAGTTTTAGATCTATTCCGACTAACCGCCGCAAACTTCTGTGATAAAATAGAAGATCAAGATAGTAGTCTTCGTCATCCACCGAAATCCTCTTCTGCCGTTCCATGAAAGAGAAACCACCACCCAATTCCAGAAGAAAAGACTCCATTTCGCGCAGGATGGCATCTTCCAGATCTTTTTCCAGGTAGCAGGAGAGTAAAATGGCTCCAGCTCAATTGTCGCAACAGTGATGCGACAATTCGCTTTTTTGAAAAGACTTCAGCAAATTGAATCATCCGGCGCAGCGACTTTTCTGAGAAACCTCTCCCAAACTCGTATGTCAATTGTTGTGACAATGTAGCAACAAATCTATCCCCGTATTTCGCCCTCTGCTCTTTCAGGATATCCCGGCAGTCTAAAGGTCAACTTTTGAGTCAGAAAGAAGTTCTCAGGCATACAGAAGAGAGGGGAAGCGATTATTTAACTATTTAACACCGTCCCCTAATATTTTATTCCAGATAAGATTAATCAGTTTGACGAATAGGATTGATTTCGTTATAGTTTAAGCATGAGGATGTCCCGGAATGGGAGCGCTGACCGTGTGACTGGCCGCGAAGACAGGGAATCGGCGAAGACACCATGATTCTGGTTGGTCCGATGGTAGCGCTAGCCAATACCAGAGAGGACGCCCCGGGAATCAGAATTAAGCGCATAAAAAAGATAAGAAAGAAGGATAAGAAGCTATATCGGGGAGTTAATTTTGGCTATCAAGGGGCTATTAGTCACTAGTCAAGGTCCGACCCTGAGCCCTTAAGTGGGGGGGACGGCGATATCATCCATATGCTTTCCAGTGTTTTGAGTAGCCCAAGAGCGGTTCGGGTCAACATCGAGATCATACGGGCTTTCGTCCGTCTCCGGCAATTGTTGAAATCTCATGCCGACCTGGCCCGGAAACTGGCGAAGATGGAAAGAAGTTATGATGATCAATTCCGTGTGGTTTTCGAGGCGATTCGGCAACTCATGGCTCCGCCGGATGAACCGGCGCCGCCCAGCTGACGGATCGGATTTCAGGTGAGGGAAAAAAAGAAGAAATACCGCAGCCAAAAAATCGCCGGCAAGAAAGGGGAATCATAATTAAGCCGGAGCAGAAGGATGAGAGTAATTTTTCAATACTCCAGTACTACCTGGAAATCAGAATCAAGCGCATAAAAAAGAAATATAGAAAAAAGTATTTTTATCTGGTATTGGCACTTGCTAATGACGCATATATATGCTATTTTTTGCGTCAGAATGATGGGGGTATATGCAGATGCAATCGGTCACAAAAAGTATTCTTGAGGTAATCCGCGGTCACAGCCTTGGTTGGGTCTTCACTCCGGCCAGCTTCAAGGCAATCGGCAGTCGTTCCGCCGTGGAGAGCGCACTACGGCGCCACAAGAACAATGACACAATTCGACAACTGGCCAGGGGACTATACGACTACCCTCGCACGGATCCCCAACTCGGCGTTCTAGCCCCCTCCATGGACATGATCGTAAGCGCCTTGGAGGAGCGCGATGCCGTGCGTCTCCAGCCTTCGGGGGCCTACGCTGCCAACCTGTTGGGCCTGAGTGACCAGGTGCCCATGAAGGTTGTATTTTTGACCGACGGTCTTGCCCGAAAGTTACAAGTAGGGAACAGGCAGATTCTACTCAAGCGCACCACTCCCCGGAACATGGCAACGGCCGGCAGGGTCAGCGGAACAGTCATCCAGGCGCTCCGATGGTTGGGACAACGTTATGTCGATGATCGAGTCATATCGATCCTCAGTCATAGACTGGCAGCCAAGGACAAGGCACAACTTCTGAAGGATATCCCTTATGCACCGATCTGGATCGCTCAGGTTATCCGTGCTATCGCCGGGGAGGGGCAAAGCTAATGGACGGATACTTTGAGCAGCCTGCCGAGCGTCGTCGCCTGATCTGCGAACAGGCCCAAGCACGACTTAATTTGACGGAGACGTCCCTGGAGAAAGATTACTGGGTGTGCTGGATCCTCAGGGAGCTTTTCTCTCTTCCTGAATGGGGCAAGAGCATTACGTTCAAAGGTGGCACATCCCTCTCGAAGTGCTGGGGACTGATCAACCGCTTCTCCGAGGACATCGACATCGTGATTGACAAGGGCTTCCTCGGTTTCGGTGGCAACGCAATCCCCGAAAAAGCTCCCAGTAAGAAGCAAATTAAGAAACGTCTCGACGCCATGAAGAAGGCTGCGCAATGCATGATCCATGGTGACCTGGCACCAGCACTGGCGGCACGGATTGAAGCAACTCTGCCAGAAACCGACAGATGGGAACTGGTTCCCGCTTCGGAGGAAGAAGACCGTGATAGGCAGACACTCTTGTTCAAGTACCCATCGGCGCTACCCGCAACCCAATCGTATATTCAACGCGTGGTTAAGATCGAGATGGGGGCTCGGTCAGATAACGAGCCCATAGAGGATAGAGAAGTACGTCCATACCTGTTCGATGCATTTCCAGACATCTTAGGTCCCAGTAAGTTCCGAGTAAGGGCCTTGTCTTTGGAAAGGACCTTCTGGGAAAAGACCATGCTTTTGCACGAAGAAATCTACCGTCCTGCTGATAAAAAGAAGAGGAATGCACGCATGGCTCGCCATTACTATGATTTGTGGTGCTTGATCACCAAGGGGGTTGCAGCGAAGGCGATTAGTCGTAACGACATTTTCGTCCGGACTGCCCTACACCGGCAGATCTACTTCAATCGGTCTTGGATGGATTACAGTACGCTGCGCCGTGGTTTGCTCCGCGTAGTACCATTGCCGGAGCAAGAAGCTGAATGGCGTCAGGATTACAAAGCGATGAATGCCGAGATGTTTTTCGGCGAAGTGCCGGACTTCGATGAAGTTCTGCGTGTGGTGAGGAAGTTCCAGAGGGAGTTCAACGGTAGCTGATACTTGAGCATATGGCATATATGATAAAGGATAACCGATCCGAAGAAATCACATAAAAAAGAAAAGCAAGAAGTACAAGAAGCTATATCGGGGAATCAATCAGATCTGTCGGGGGACTATTAGTCACTAGTCAAGGTCCGACCCTGAGCCCTTGTTGAAGCTTCTGTGAAGCGGAGGTTCTCCTTCGAGAAGACGCCGACGCCGAAGAATGTGCTGACCGAGCTGGGTCTGCTCGACAAAAAGCGACTGCTTCACGCAGCCCTGATGCTTTTTGGCAAGAATCCTCAGCGCTTCTGTCCGGCGGCGGTTGTGAAGTGCTCCCATTATCACGGCACCTCGGTGACGCGCCCGATCCCGAGCCACCAGGTCCTTGGAAATACCCTCTTCGAACAAGTCGACGCCGCGGCTGATTTCGTGCTCTCCCGCCTAGATCGCACCATAGGGGGCCGAGAGGAAACCACGGCCGCCGAGGAGAAACTGGAAATCCCCAAAGAGGCGATTCGCGAGATTATCGTCAATGCCGTCGTCCACCGGGACTACGATTCCAATGCCTCCGTGCAGATCGACATCTTTGCGGACCGGGTAGAGATCATGAACCCCGGTGGGCTTACTGACGAACTCACCGTCGATGACCTCGTCAAGAAGCACCTCTCGGTTCCTGTGAATCCCTTCCTCGCCCGTCCCTTCTATCTGGCTGGCTACATCAACCAGCTCGGCTACGGCACCCGGAACGTCGTCAAGTGGTGCCGAAAAGCCGGTCTTCCCGACCCTAAGTTCGATCCGGCAGAGAACCGTTTCCTTGTCACCATTTGGCGCAACTGGCTCACAGATGATCGCATGAAGGGACTGAATCTGAATGAGAGGCAGGTTAAAGCCGTTGAGTTTCTCAAATCGGACCTCCGCATCATGAATACCGAATACCAGAAGCTGACTGGTGTGTCGCGCGCGACTGCCAAGCGGGATCTCGATGAAATGGTGAAGCTGGGACTTCTCAAACTCGAAGGGGCCGGACGATCAGCCCACTATCGACTCACCGGAAATCGGCTCAAGAATGGCTCAAACGGCTCACCCGAACGCAAAACCGGAAATGGCTCATAAACGGCTCAAATGGCTCACTCACCCAGCATCGGGTAGAACTGCACCAACCCGTAGAACCGTTGATCTCCTCCACAAAATCTCCAGTAAACGATGCTGGCCAGCCCGAGAATGACGAGCGGGAATAAGAGTACCGTCCCACCCCGAAGGCTTATCCGCTCGGTGATAACAATACTGCATATTGCCGATTAAAAAATTTTCGCCGAGTACTACGATCAACTATACTTAGAATTTAGGGCTACCTTTAAAAAATAACTTTTTTGATAAATTATTATATTTTTTTCTTGCAACATTCGCAATTCGCGAATAGCGTATGTACATGAATCTAAAACCACAAGATATTGTTGTATTGCTGAAGCTTCTTGTCTCAAGCAAAGATAGTTACTCGAAATTAGCCGCCGAGCTGTTCATGAGCCCTTCCGAAGTTCATGCCGCGGTTAAGCGTGCAGCGGCTGCAGGATTGATAGATCAATCGTCGAAGCAGGTAAAACGAGTGGCCCTGGCTGAGTTTCTTATCCATGGGTTAAAATATGCTTTCCCTCCTGTATATGGCACGATTACGCGGGGTATACCAACCGCGCATGCCGCCTCACCACTTGTGGATATGATATTCGGCACTGATGATCTTCCTCCCGTATGGCCTTACCCGGAAGGAACCGTACGAGGGTATGAATTAAAACCATTGTATCGTACTGTTCCCCAGGCGGTCGGGAAGGACCAAAAGCTCTATGAGTTGCTTGCGTTGGTCGATGCCATTAGAGCCGGCCGCGCCCGGGAACGCGCGCTCGCAAAAGCGGAACTTAAAAAGAGACTAAGCCAAGAATGAAAGTCGAAATAGATCTTGAAGCGTTGGTTCACGTTGCCCGAATATTCCACACCCTCAATGAGAAATTTGCATTTATTGGTGGAGCTATTATCCCGCTTCTCTTAGATGAGCCAATGGTTACGGCGATCCGTCCTACTAAAGACATTGATATTATAATCGAGATTGTTTCACGACTGGATTTTTTCCATCTTGAAAAACGGATGAGAGCCATCGGTTTTCAGCACGATATGTCAGAAGGGGCACCGAAATGCCGATGGATCGTTGACAGCATATTAGTTGATGTAATGCCGGTAAGTGGGGAAGCCGCCGAATGGCGGTCAAAGTGGTTTCCTGAAGCATTAGCTGCCGCTGTGGAAGTTGAACTGAGTAAGGGAGTGATGGCCAATATCGTTACTGCCCCGTTTTTTATCGCTACTAAACTCGAAGCTTTTTTCGACCGGGGGAATAAAGACTTTTACGCAAGCGCCGATCTGGAGGATATAATAACTGTTCTGGACGCGAGATCATCTATACTCAAAGAAATTGATGATTTGCCTGATCCACTTCATTCCTATATAGCCAGCCAATTCACTATTCTGATTAACGCTCCGGATTTCATAGAGTGTCTTCCGGGCCACCTATTGCCGGATACCGCAAGTCAGGAGAGACTACCGCGATTACTTGATATCCTTCACCGTCTTGCGGCTATTTAGCGCCTGACTAACAATCCCCCCATAAACGGGTAGATTTCGAAACTCAAATTTGCTAAAGCACTTCCGTCTTATCGGCAGGGATCGGCCTCCGCCCCCTAAGCATCAGCAAAATCCAAAATACCGCCAGAGCCGCGAAGAGGTGCTTGATACTATGCCCGCTGATAACCCCGGTCCAGCCATAGATCGATCCATCGAATAGTTCACAGAGCTTGGCAACGCCGTACCAGCCGATCACCCCCCAAAAATATCCGGCCCGGCTATACCGGGGCGGAAAGAGAAGAAGAATCAACGGAATCGCCAGCATCGGGTAGAACTGCACCAACCCGTAGAACCGTTGATCTCCGCCGCAAAATCTCCAGTAGAAGACGCTCGACAGCCCGAGAATGATAAGCGGGAATAAGAGTACCGTCCCGGCCCGAAGGCTTATCCGCTCGGTGATAACAATACTGAATATCGGCATAAATATCAGGATCATCGGCAGCCGATCCCAGAAAAGACTCCCGTTCGTAGGATCCAGGTGATACCAGCCTGACCCAAAACCCGTCAGCACCATCCCGATAAAGAGAATATAATAAGCGACCCGCTCCCGCTCCTCCCGGAAAATACTCCCGGAGTCGGGATGGCGGATCATAAAAGTGAATCCGGCCACTCCCACCAGAATAAATACCAAGTTGGTAACCACATTGAAAAAATGCGGTATCCCCAGAAAAGTCCGGCCATCGGAAAAGGCGTGATAGGCGGGATTTATAACCACCGGGGAAAGGCAAAGCAATACCAGCAGCCCAATAACCCCCGGAGCAATAACAATCAGCACCCGAAGCACCCGGGAAGAAGGTTCTCCCCTCCAGAGTAAAAACCCATTAAATATCGACTTATTCATAACAAATTTTAGCCGCAAAAAGTCACAAAAAACGCAAGAACTCCCCCTACCTCACCCTCTTTTTAAAACCACGAATTTTACCCCGCGATGAGCACAGTGAATTTTGCGGGGCTACGAGAATTTAAAAAATTAAAATGCCGGGCGAAGGCAAACAACTTTAGGCACTTTAGCGCACTTTAGGTACTTTAAACTTGTTATTCTCCACTCCCCACATTCCTCTTGACTTCCTCCCTCATTTAGGTAAATATTTAATAACGATATAGTAAAGCATTTTATTTATGGGGAGTAGAGATCAGGCACCATAATATCCAGCTGCACATAATCTGTATATTGGAATATTTTCTATTTCGGTAATATAAACCTATCAACCTAATCTCTGTTGAACTTTAAAAGGAGAATAGATCGGAAGAGCACACGTCTGAACTCCAGTCACACTGATATATCTCGTATGCCGTCTTCTGCTTGAAAAAAAAAAAAAAAAACAAAAAATAAAAAAAAAATATAAAAAATAAAAAAAAATAAAAAAAATATTAAAAAAAATAAAAATAGAAGATGACACCACCCGTACGACTGCACACGACAGCGCC
>CAKZYZ010000115.1 GCA_937885075.1 uncultured bacterium
ACGGCAAAACCGGTGACCGCCCGGTACCGGGAATCTATAAGTGGACCGGGTCTTTCCCCTGGCTCCCCGCCATCTTCCGTCCTGCGACCGGCCTCTGGGCGATCCGGGCTACCACCCGGTTCTATTATGGGCGACAGGGAGATACCCCGCTGGTGGGAGATTTCACCGGGGACAATATGGATAATAATGGAATCTTCCGCGGCGATGTCGGTCTCTGGGCTATCCGCGGCTTGACCCGGGTTTATTACGGCAGGGATGGGGATAGTCCGGTTAGTCGGTAGTAGGGGGAGTTATCGGTAAGCAGTGAGCTGTAAGCAGTGAGCAGGAAGCGATAGCCTGGTGGAGGGGTGGATCTTTTACCGCTAACTGATTACTATCTTGTATCCTGCCCCGCCGGCGGGATCTGCGCTTCGCTACATATCCCGTTTTTAGCGGGACCTTTGCTTCGCTACGGCATCCTGTATACTGCATTTTGTATCCAGATTTGAAGTTGCCCATTTTTGCTTGTTAAAACTTCTTCTTCCCCTACCTCGCCCCCTTTTTATGACAGGACCATTGCAGTCAGAACTATTTTCCTCGCCTCGGTCCTTATTGTTTTCTTCTGTTAATAGTCCTGCCTGCATCCTGAATCCTGAGTAAAAGAATGAACATATAACGTCGAACACCCAACATCGAACGAAAAGGATTTTCGTTTATTCCTGAATTAGATATAAAGAAGGTCTTGCGAATAAATTTATACCGTGATAACATTCCTGTGGCTAAAAAATCTGGTATTCGTATGTGCTTATTCGCATAATAAAGTAATGACATAAAAAAATTAAAATAGGTTATATATGAGAATCTATCTGGATAATTGTTGCTTTAACAGGCCATTTGATGATCAGTCACAACTCAGGATACGGTTGGAATGTGAGGCAAAGTTAAAGATACAAGAAGATATCCGATCAGGTTTACACCAGCTGATCTGGTCGTACATATTGGATTACGAAAATAGTAAAAATCCTTTTCAGGAGCGGGTTGAGCAGATTGCAAGATGGCGGGCATATTCTGAAGTAGACATTGAAGAAGATGCAGAAATAGTAGATATTGCGACCCAGGTAAGTCAATATGGGGTTAAGAAAATGGATTCCTTACATTTGGCTTGTGCCATCAAGGCGAAAGCTGATTACTTCCTGACAACCGATGATGAAATTATGAAGAAAGATATCCTTATTCAAGGCATAAGAATTATAGATCCCATTGGTTTTATAAAAGAGGTATTGCTATGATTACCGATACAGAGATTAAGACAAAAGGGGTTTGTGTTCTAACCCAGTATCTTGGAGATGTTGAAGCTGAGCGGTTTATTGCCCTTATTCAGAGGGAACCATTCAACTATACAGAGTGGCATCAAGGGTTGGATGAAAAGTTGAGTATTAAGGAAATCAGCCAGGAAGCAATGTTTCTGCGGAAGAAAAAAACGCCCCCGGAATAAATAAATATTGTGGATAGACAGAGTAAAAATATAAGAAGGCGTTAATTTCAAAGCACTTCCAGTTAATCAGTCCTGCACATAATTTATGTGCGGTAATAACTTAAAATGAGACCACAGGATATCGAAATAGCGGAGAAGAAATATTAAAAAAGGTTTGAGGCTATGGAATCTCTGAAATTTCCAATTATTAAAGAGAGCCTGCCCGGTGGGAAAATACTGTCAATGGACGAATACGTAAAATTTGTTTTCCTCCATTTGAAATATACTTTAAATAAAGAAGACTATGAAAAAAATAAGAGGTTAACCTCAGTAAATACTCCTTTTTTCATATAGTCAGAGTCGAAAATTTAACCGATACGCCAAAGCGACTCCGAACCCATCAGTCACACCAACTCCGGCTATCCCTCCGGTTCCCATCCTCACCCCGAATTATCTGATGATCGCTGCCGACGATTACCATTGTATCTGTATCCCGCCCCGCCTATATCGGCGGGATCAATACCACTGCCCACTGCCTACTCCCCACTGCCTAAAAGAAGTTCCACCAGTTCAACCGATTTTACCAGGGCAGCCTCCAGCGCTTTCTTTTCTTCCGGGATAGGATATTCCGGATCGAAGGGGATATAATTGGAGACCGCCCTGATTGCTATCCCCTTAACTCCAGTCCAGGAATCGCAGATCCCATAGAAAAATGCGGTCTCCATATCCAGCAGGAAGGGCTGATTGCTCTCATAAAGCTCTTTGAATGCTTCAAAACCGGGAGGCGGTAATCCGGTAGCCGTGGGAGGGCCATTGTAGGACAGTTTCTTATCTTGATTTAGAACTCCCCCGAAACCGTAGAAGGCATCACTGGAGATCAGGAGGGAAGGGTTCGGCTCCAGCCCCAGGGGCCGTGCTGCTTCTAATAACACCGGTGAAGGAGAGAACTCTTTCCCCGGTTCAAAATGGAGGTAGAACCCCATCCCTCCCGGCCCGCCCACCGGGTTGACCGATGCCCGCCTGATCAGGTAAACCTTGCCCAGGGAGTGGTGAGAAGAGGCTCCGCAGGTCCCTGCCATGACGAACCGCCGGCAGCCTGAAATTACCAGTTCATGGAGAGCGGAAGCGATAGAAGATGAGCCATACCCGCCCATAACGATTAAGAAGTCGGCAGAGTTTCTTTTAACCCGATAAGTTGTTGATTCCCGCCGTCGGGCGACCTCACTCAACGCGCATCCCATATCTGTTAAGATACCTATAACCGTTCCCGATTCTTCCCCCAAAACCAGCAGGATAACGGGACTGACATCAGATGGAAGAAGCCCCAGCAGGGGCGTTGGTTTTCGCTCTTGGTCAGTCAATGATCCCTCCTCATAATTTATCTTCTCCCCCGTCTCGGCGATTACCCCGGAGGTGGTCGCTGAAGTTGATTCACAATGTTATAATAGGTTACTGCGTTGACTTTTTATGAAGAGATGCTATTTTTATTCAAATAATAATCTTAGCACATTTCATATATATTTATTAATTTTTCGTAAGGTTTCAGTCAAAGTTTTCAACCCCGTTGCTTGGTACTCGTAGAGGCCCCGCCGCCGGCGGGGCCATCGTGTGGCAGCCTGAAGGCAGCCGCTACGAGAGAACGGGGGCTCACTGAGAGTTTACGAAATTCCGAAGCAACGGTGTGGCCAGCTATCCCATGAATCAGGAAGAGAGAGAGTACAGAGAGGAGAACCGGTATTTTGTTGCCGTGGTGGAGCGGGTATTGAGGAGAGACCCGTTGCTTCTCCCATATTTTGAAGATGGTCTATTCAAGCTGGTCGATAACCCATCTGATGAGTTTATGTGGTTTAAACCCGGTATAACCCCCGCGATCCGTGACTTTATTCTGGAGCGGGTGGAGGAAGTTTTAGGGGAAATGCCGGGGGAGGGGGATGAAGACGCGATCTGGCTCTGGGAAGAACGAGAGAAGGTGAAGAAGCAGTTGGAGAACGATCAGGAACTCTTTCCCTATATTCTATCTGAAGCGCTTGTTATCCGAAATTCAGTTGACGGCTTCAAAATTGATATAGCAATCGATCTGCCTGATGATGAAGCGATGATACTTAATAACCGTATCCACGAGATCCTGGTCCTGGATTTCGGACTCAATCCCGAGTTCAGCGAACCGGAGAAAGATGATCCGGAATTTGATGTTGCCTCGTAAATTCCTCTACCACCCCGAAATACTTGACTTTACCAGTGATCGCAAACGTAACCGTCTTTTCCCCTACATTTCGTACTTCGAATGATTAACCAGGAACTTTAGTGGACAACTTATGCTCGTACGAGCAAGAGTTGTCCACTAAATCGAGTGGTGTTAGCGGGAGGGGTTTTGATTGACCGGGGTTCAGTGCTTCTTCCGGTTCATCCGGATGCGATTTAATGAAATTCCAGGCAATCATTACGACGCGGAGCATCGTAACGAGGATAGGAGGAGTCTAAGCAAAGCGTGGAAAAGACTGTGTCTTCGTGGTTCGGAGATGGTCACCACATGAAGCGTGGTGACATTGGGTAGAGGGATCTCATTACGACGCGGAGCGCCGTAACGAGGGGAAGAGACGGATTTCAGAGCTTATGAGTTTTTCGGGGAAGCTCTAAAATAGCCGGATCCTGCCGGTAGAAGATTTGAAGCTGACGGTATAGTTCCGGATGTCTCCGCTTGAACTGGACCGGCTTTTCAAAGAAGAGTTCGGTAATCACCGCGAAGAACTCTGCCGGGTTGGTTGCCCCGTAGGTATCGATGTCGGTTCGGCGATGGTTCTCGATCGCTTCCAGGAGATGGTTATATTCCTCCCCCAGAACCCGGGCCCAGGCCAGGTAGCGGGAGCGATTCTTCAGGACGGGGGCGCCGTCGGCATCGCCGTCCTCCTGATCGAGCTGATGGGCGAACTCGTGGAGGGCGACATTATGCCCGTCATGGATGTCGGAAGCGGTCTTCCTGACATCATCCCAGGAGAGAACTACCGCTCCCCGGTCCCAGGATTCTCCACCCCTGAGATTGACCGACTCCTGGATCAGACCATCCGGGGTGGTCTGTATCCCCTTGGCCAGATAGGCGCGCGGGTAGACCAGTATTGATTGGAGAAGGGGATAGTCATCATTCTCACGATGGAGAAGGAGGATAGAGGCCAGCGCGGCAATCGTTACCCTGATCTCATCGGTTATCTCCAGTCCCCCGCAGCCCTCAAAGTGTTTCTCGGCAAGGAAGACCTGGATATCCCTCTGTAGTTCCCGCTGGTCCGATTCCCTCAGCCGCTGGTAATAGGGTACATTCCGCTGGATGATATCAAGCCAGCCGGGCGGGAAATCCCGGGCTCGAATCCGTTTTCGCTGTCTTCTCTTAAAACCAAACATAATCTGGATTGTATTGAAATTTATGATTTTAAAGGTAAGCTGATATTAACGCAAAATTTCAAAAAGATATATCCTTAAAATAATTGAAAAATATATCCATCAGGAATTTATTAATCTGGTCCGGGGCGATAGTGATCTTGGTCCTGCTTATATTGATAGGTATTGAAGTCTATCTACGCCTGACCGAGACCAGATCGGAAGAGCACACGTCTGAACTCCAGTCACACTGATATAGCTC
>CAKZYZ010000116.1 GCA_937885075.1 uncultured bacterium
TCATTCGGCTTACTATCTTTTTTTTTTTTTTTTGTTTTCTTTTGTTTTTTCTTTTTTTTTTTTCAAGCAGAAGCCGGCATACGAGATATATCAGTGTGACTGGAGTTCAGACGTGTGCTCTTCCGATCTAGAATAACTCCATATATGTTCGGGTGATTTATTTGGATTTTGGTGCTTGGATTTTGGGATTTTTGTAATCTCCGGTCTCGACTCCAACTAATCCCTAATACATTGATACATCGGGAATGATCCCGTCAGCTCCGCTGTCTCTCTTCTTATCCGGGCGATAGCATTTTCGTCGTCGATCTTTTTAACCACTTCTCCGATCCAGTCCCCGATCAGTTTCATCTCCTCTTCCTTCATCCCCCGGGTGGTTACTGCCGGCGTCCCCAGGCGGATCCCGCTGGTCTTAGAGGCCGGGCTGGGATCGAAGGGGATCAGGTTTCGGTTGCAGCAGATACCGGCCCGTTCCAGGGCCAGGGCCGCTGCCTTTCCGCTTATCCCCTTCTCCCTGAGATCGACCAGAAGCAGGTGGTTATCGGAACCTCCGGAGACCAGGCGGAACCCATTGCTCTTCAGTCTCTCACCCAGAGCCGCGGCATTGAGGATAATCTGATGCTGATACTCCTTGAATTCCGGCTGCTGAGCTTCCTTCAGCGCCACCGCTTTGGCTGCTATCACATGCATCAAGGGACCCCCCTGAATTCCAGGGAAGACATTCCGGTTGATCGCCTTCGCGAACTCTTCCCGGCAGAGTACCATTCCGCCCCTCGGACCCCGTAGTGTCTTGTGGTTTGTCAATGTCACAAATTCGGATAAAGGAATCGGATCCGGGTGATAGCCGGCCACGATCAGACCGGCGATATGAGCGATATCAGCCATCAGGTAGGCGCCGACATCATCGGCAATCTCCCGAAAACGATCAAAGTGGATAATCCGGGGGTACGCGCTGGCCCCGGCGACGATCATCTTCGGTCTATACTCCCGGGCCAGACGGGCAGCCTGATCGTAATCGATCATCTCGCTATCGGGATCCACACCGTATGAAACTACGTTATAGAGCTTGCCGGAAAAGTTGATCTTATGGCCATGGGTAAGGTGTCCCCCGTGGTCGAGGTTCATGGTCAGGATAGTATCACCGGGCTTGAGCATCGCGAAATAGACCGCCATATTAGCCTGGCTCCCGGAATGAGGCTGGACATTGACATGTTCCGCCCCGAATAGCTCTTTAGCCCTGGAGATGGCCAGACTCTCAGCCCGATCCATCCACTCACATCCCCGGTAAAACCGCTTCCCCGGATATCCTTCGGCGTACTTGTTGGTAAATACACTCCCCAGAGTCTCCAGGACCGCCGGACTGACATAGTTCTCAGAAGCGATAAGAATAATATCCTCTTCCTGTCGTTTCAGTTCCCCCTGAATAGCCTCCGCGATATCCCGATCTGTTTCCCATAGATTCATACAATCTTTACTCCAATAAATTAGCGCTTCGCGCTAATTTAGTTTTAAACAATCACCAACATAATCCTATTTCAGCAATACAATAAAATATTCCAACAATTTCAATAACATCAAACCGCAAAGATAACAAGAGAGATAATTTTAACGTCTTCTATCTTCAACGCCCTTTTTCTTCAACGTCTTTTTTCTTCAACGTCTCTATTTTTCAACATCCTTTCTCTTTAACCTTCAACCTTCCCTCCAAGACAATCTTCAATTTCAACCTTAGTTACAGGTCCTTCTCTTAAAATCCTCGGGGGAGATACTGAGAGGTCGAGTACCGTGGAAGCGGTTCCCGAGACCGTTCCTCCATCAATGATCAGATCTACCCGTCCCCCGAATTCCCGCCGGGCGGTAACCCCATCCGTTATAGCCGGTTCCCCGCTCCGGTTGGCGCTGGTGGCCACCATCTTAACCCCGCTGGCCTCAATCATCCGGCGAATAAAATCATGGCCCGGAATACGATAGCCGCGGGTCTTTCCTCCATCAGTACGAAGGATAACCGTCAGCGGACCGGGCCAATATTTATCCAGCAGCCGGACCTGGCCTTCCCCCGATAGTAAGGGCATAACCTCCGCTTGATCGGCAATCAGGCGAACCAGGGGCTTATCACCGCTTCTCTTCTTGATCCGGTAGATCCTCTCTACCACCGCCGGATTCTTTCCGTCTCCTCCCAGGCCATAGACGGTCTCCGTAGGGAAAAGAATCACTCCTCCTCCAGCTAATACCTCACCGGCATTATCCAACACCTCCCGACTCCAACCGGATAGGTTAAGATCGACATACTCCGTCATCAAAAAAACATTTTCGTTGTGCGAGAGTAGATCTTGACCGGTCCGGTCATCTCTTCCCATTTAAAGGTATAAAACGCGTGCGGGCTGTTGTAATCAAGGACCCGCAGGTCGTCTTTCTCCTCCAGAGCCTGCGACACTGTGACGAAGCGGGCTCCGTAACGCTCCCGGCAGAGATCGACCGGAACTTCAAAGGCCGCGTATTTATCGATCCCCTTCATCTTCAACTTTTCCACCAGTCCGGGATCGACCAGTGAAGGATAACTGACCAGGATCAGGATTGGCCCTGACCCGGTAAAAAATAAACCTGCTTTCATAATCCACCTCCCTATTAAATTAGCGCTTCGCGCTAATTTAGTTTTGAAACAATACCTGCATTATTCCATTAGATTAATACGAATTATTATATCTATAATTTAAGCGATTTTTTTGCTGGCCATTAAGGTTGGTGCGCTTCTGGCGTACAATATTTGAGGTAGAAACTATCGAAATATTTTTCGGCTCTCTATATATATAATCATGCTGGTCATGGTTCAAATCTAATCCGATTTCGGCCTGCCTGTCTTTCGGCCGGCCTAAATCGGATTAAAACCAATCAAAAAAGAAACGCTCAAAATGCGCCTGACTATCCGGAGCCAGATGATTCTTAAACTCCTCCTCCGTAAATATATACCTGTAAGAATCAATATAGGAGAATAAAATATCCTTCGCCCGGGTAATTTCACGGAACTTCTCCGCGCAGGACTCTTTATTCTTCTCAGAGCATCGATCCGGATGATACCGGCGACTGAGATCCCTATAAGCATACTTGATCTCATCTCTGGTAGCCATCGAGGAAAGCTCCAGAATCTCACAAGCCTTCTCAATAAACTCAAAACCATTCATTAAAACTGTCTCTTTTTCTTGTTAAAACTTTCTATTTTTATCCCCCCCACCTCTCCCCCTTTCGCTGTCCACTAATTTCACTAATTTGCACTAATTGTTCCCACGCCTCGGCCCTTTGTCGTTCGACGTTCGACGTTCGATGTTCAGTCTTTCTCCCCCCCCTACCTCTGTCCAGAGTCAAATTACCAATGACCAACTTCCAATTTCCAACTGCCAAATTTGGACATTGGATATTGGTCGTTGGTTATTGGACATTCGGCTTTTTAGTTTTTCCTCCGTCAACCAACCTTCGCCAGGGCTTCCTCCGTCGCCCTACGGGCTATGGCGGATTTAACAAACGGCGGGCAGGGCCGTCAACTTTATTATGATTATTTCGATCTGGGATTTAGAAATATTTTTGTCATTGCGTCAATCCATCAATGTTAGTCTTTTTTCAAAACTAAATTGGCGACCGCAGGGAGCTAATTTAAAGAGCAGGCTCTGGGTCCGAAGATCAGGGTGCCGATCCGGATCATATTGGAGCCTTCCTCCAGCGCTACCAGGTAAGAATTAGTCATACCCATCGAGAGAGTTTTCATCTCTACGCCGGGGATATCAGATTCTTTCAGCTGATCAAAAAGTTTCCTGGTCTCCACGAAGTAAGGCCGGGCATCCTCCGGATCCCCCGCCAGGGGACCCATGGTCATCAGCCCCTGGATCGATAGATTCGGGAATACGGCTATCTCTTTGATTAAATCAACCGCGTCCTCCGGCATAACCCCGGCTTTCTGAGGTTCACGACCACTGTTGATCTCGATCAGAATCGGTATAACCTTTTCGATAGCACTACATCGTTTATCTATCTCCCGGGCCAACCGGAGCGAGTCAACGGTCTGGATCATATCACAGCCCGCCACAATCTTTCTTACTTTATTCGTCTGGAGATGACCGATGAAATGCCATTTAACCTCTCCCTTCACCTGCTCCTGTACCCGCAGCATCTCCTGAACATAATTTTCACCGAGAATCCCGATCCCGGCCGAGATAGCTTCCAGAATCTCCTCCGCCTCCCTGGTCTTAGCCGCGGCAACCACCGCCACCCCTTCCGGGATTTCATCTAACAATTTTTTAACATTATCTGTAATCATACACTCTGCTCCATATTTTTCCATCCCCTACCTCGGCCCCATAATGAATTTCCAACCAGTCCGCCATAGCCTTGGCGAAGGAGGATGGCCAACTTCCAATTTCCAACGTGTCCGCCATAGCTTTAGCGAAGGCTGATTTCCAAATTCAATCTCGCATTTGGAGATTGGTTATTGGTCATTGGATATTGGACATTCCGCTCCCCCCACCTCAGCCCTTGGCCCGCCAACGAATCGATCGGACTGATCAGTCGGATCCGACAAATCGGTCTGATGCCGGTGGCCTCCTGCCAATGCGACGTTCAAAGTTCGGCGTTCGAAGCCCTGCCCGCCATAGCTTTAGCGACGGCTGGTTCGAAGTTCGAAGTTCATCTTTTGTTTTTTCCCGAAACCACCACAAACCCTCCCTCCCCAAATCCCTCTTTTGGAACCTGAATGAGATCTGCCGCTCCGGGTGTCTCAAAAAGCGTCTGCCGGATCGCTATTTCGCTCCACTCTTTTGCCGGGAATAACTTCAGAACTTCCGGAACGGAATAGAAATTCCCGTCCCGGTAAAAACGGCTCTTTGACTTCTTAGCCTGATATATCCTCCCCAGATAACTCTCTCGGTCCACAAATCCTATAACTAATCTACCCCCATCTTTCAATGCCCGATCTGCTTCTTCTATTACTCTGTCCGGGGATGAAAGAAAACAGAGAACTGCCACCATAACCACATAGTCAAAGCTCCGCGAATTAAATGGCAACGCCTCTCCCGTTCCCTGGACTCCCCTCAGACCACGCTCCTGCCCTCGTACAAGCATCTCCCGGGCTAAATCAATCCCCCACTCTACCCCCAGCGGCCCGGCAAAGCGCCCGGTCCCCACCCCGATCTCTAAACCAACCCCGGAAGCAGGGAGAGCTTCTTTCACCGCCTCCAGTTCCAAGAGATATACCGGACGGTTTTGATCATACCAATGATCGTATTCCCGCGAGTAGGATTGGTAAGGATTATTGTTCATTTATCAGGGATACTTTCTTACTCTTGATTCCCTCATCATGGTCGAAAAATCGCCTTCCGCCTTATCTATCCATTCACGGGTTGTGCGCTTCATAGAGTATTCTTCCGGTTTTAAATATATTGATCATAAATTGATCGTCCAAATCTAATCTTTCCCGAACCTTTGCCGGGGTGCGGACAACCAGATCAACAGGAAATGATGATCTTAACTTTAATCGCATCTCAACAGCTTTATGAATTGATTTACCCTTAAACGGCAAAACAATCAACAGATCCACATCAGAATCTTCGGTTGGAGAGCCCCCGGCATATGACCCAAATAGAATTATTTGCTCAGGATTGTAGTCATGAACCAGTGGCTGGATCATAGTCTGAATATTATTTATGGAGATCATTCGTTCAAAATCCTATGTTGAACTTGATTTTCTTTGCAGAATATTTATAACATACATCTCTTATCGCTTGAAACTAATTTCAACCTGAGTACCCGCTTAGGAATTTTAATAAACTCTATTTTAGACAGGATAACAGGATCAACAAGATAAATAGATGACTTCTCCCCCGAATCATTTGTTTTTTTATCCTGTCCACCCTGTTAATCCTGTCTAAAAAGTTGCGACGCTAAGTTCCTGCTTCGGAATTTCAATAAACCGCGGATTCCTGTCCCGAAGAAAGCGGGGAAGCGGATTAAACGGATTATATTCTCCCTAATTCAGTAAAATTCGTGTAATTCGCGAAATTCGTAGTTCATTTTTTCTTTTAATTCGTGAAGATTCGCGGTTTAATTAATTGCGAAGCTAAGTTATAAGTTCGGGCTATCCGGGGTACTCCCCGAATAGCCTCCCCCAGGGAGACTCCTGGAGCCATTTATCAACCACTTTTCTCCCCTTCATCGGATACCAGAGATGATCATGATAATACTCGCTGGCAAAGATGAAAATATTGACCAGCGGAGTATGAAAGAGAAGCTTCTGGAATATCTTAAGGGGACTCCGCCAGAGGAGCATCCCGGTGCCGGTCCCCAGGTTGACCCCGACCTTAAAACCCCAGCTCTCTTCCGCGATTTCTTCCATCCCCACGATCTCTATCTCCCGGGGGTCGCCCTGCCCCAGGCCGCGTTCGGTGGCGTGATTGATATACCGGATCGACATGGGATCGAACCCCATAATCTTTGCCGAGACCGCGTCAATCGCCACCTGATCGGAGGAGGCGATGATCACGTCTTTTTGGTACGGGATCAGCGTTCTTGGTCCCGGACCGGATCCGGCGGTGGTACCGTCCATGGTACAGAATATACCGGAGTGAATCTCCTGCTGGATCGCCAGGAGGTCAACGATCGTATCGTGGATCCAGGTATGAGTATAGTGGCGGTGGATATTCAGTAGCCCCCCGAAAGCGTTCTTCAGCGCCCCGGTGGTAACCGTATAGGAGTGGGTCTTAACGGTGGGAAGGTGGACAATATTCTTCCCGAAGAAGTAATCCGGGAGATAGATCCCTTCCGGAAAGATCTCATCCAGGACCGCCATCTTCGCTTTAGGCCGGTACCGAACCCACTTCATATCCTCGTCTTTGTAGTTATAGAGTTTGGGGATATCGTATTTCTCCAGCACCGGACCAAACTTATTATAGCGGTCTCCCAGATCCGCGATTGTCACCACGGTCTTATTATGAACATCGACCAGGTCGTTAAACCCCGACTTCTTCAGCGCCAGGATCGTCCCTTCAAGCTGCCAGGGGGTGGTATTGGCCCCCGGATAAAGCAGGTGCCAGCTGATATTATCCTTCAGGATGGTGGTAGCCGCCGGGTCCATACTCTCCCGCATCCCGGCCAGTTCGCAGATCCGGACATAATCATCCAGAACCGTCTCCGGGGTTGTTCTAAGAATTGCTACTTTTGATTTTGTCATATAAATTAGCTCCGCAATTTTTTTGCCACAAAGACACTAAGACACAAAGAAAGGAAGTAAAGGTTCAATGACTACGTATCTTCTTATTTTCTGAGTTTTCTTAGTGTCTTTGTGCCTTTGTGGCAGATTTACTGATTTTTGGAAATTCCGTAGGATTAAATTACCGTTTCTTAGATACCTTCTCCCCGTCGATCAGGAGATCATGCCGGTTAAGAGCCAATGATCGTCTGGTCAGAATCGCCGGATGGCCGGCGATCTCGAAGGGCTCGGGGAGACCACTCCAGATAGATCCCTCCCACGCCTTTATAACCTCACCGTTCAGCTTGATCGTACCGGCATTGGTGAGATAATCGGTTAAGACCTCAACAGTCAACTTCTTCTCATCCAGATTCAAGAGCCATCTTTCCTTTATCATTGCTGAAACCTCTCCTTGTCAAAAGCTTTCAGGTACGCTTCTTTCCCGTCTATCAGACCCGACTCATGGAGACGGGCAATCGAGTCATCCATCAACTGCATGCCGAGATCGGCGCCGGTCTGAATGATATTATTAATCTTGGAAGTTTTCCCTTCCCGGATAATATTTGAGAGCGCCGGGGTACTCACCAGCAACTCAACCGCGGCACGGCGCCCCTTCCCATCAGCTGTCTTGCAGAGGGTCTGCGTGCATACCCCCTTCAGAGACTGGGCCAGCATCGCCCGGATCGCGTCCCGCTGCTCAACCGGGAAGACATCGATGATCCGGTCGATGGTCTTTGCCGCCGAGTTGGTATGGAGCGTCCCGAAGACCAGCAACCCCCGCTCAGCCGCGCTGACCGCCAGGCTGATCGTCTCCAGGTCCCGCATCTCCCCCACCAGTATCACGTCAATATCCTGCCGGGGGGCAATTCGAAGCCCATCGGCAAAAGACCTAACATCAATCCCGACTTCCCGCTGTACTATGACCGATTTTTTAACCGGGTGAACAAACTCGATCGGCTCCTCGATGGTAAGAATATGCTTGCACTGCTCAGAGTTAATCAGGTCGATTATCGCCGCCAGAGTGGTGGATTTTCCGGATCCGGTCGGGCCGGTCATCAAAACCAGCCCGTTCCGCAGGTCCACAAATCGCTCTACCGCGAGCGGCATGCCGAGGTCGGCCAGGGGGACTATCTCGGTGGGGATAATCCTGAATACCGCCCCCAATCCATTGAGGTGCTGGAAGTAGTTGGCCCGGAATCGGGCCCGGTCTACCAGGGAGTAAGCAAAGTCCAGATCCCCGACATCAAGAAATCTTCTCCACCGGACCGGTTCACAGACCTCCATCATATACTCCATCATATCGACTATGGTAAGCGGCGGAAGATCAAGTGCTTCAATCCGGCCATGGACACGAACTTTCGGCGGTTGGCCGGCAGTCAGGTGGAGATCGGAGCCATGCCGGTCGATCAGAATATTGAATAGTTCATCTATCTTCGCCATTATCCGAACCTCTCCCGGTCTAACGCCCATTTATGGGCTTCGGCCCGACTGACCTTCCCCTCACGGACCAGTTCATCAAGAGAATCGTCCATCAGGCGCATCCCCTGTTTCTGTCCGGTCTGGATCTCAGAGGTCAGCATGTGGGTCCGATTCTCCCGGATGATACTTGCTATCCCCGGGTTCGAGAAGAGTATCTCCATGGCCGGATAACAGGCCATACCGTCCATCGAAGGCACCAGATACTGGCAGATAATACCCCGGAGCGACTCGGCGACCATCATCCGGATCTGATCCTGCCGTCCGGGGGGGAAGGCATCGATCAGGGCGCCGATCGTTCGGGTGGCGGAGGTGGTATGGATGCTGCTCAGGACCAGATGACCGGTCTCAGCGGCCGTAATCGCCATTGACATAGTCTCCAGATCCCGCATCTCCCCCACCATGATAACATCCGGATCCTCCCGCAGCGCGGCCCGGAGGGCATAACTGAACGACCGGGTATGATGGCCGACCTCACGCTGGGTAACCTGGCAGTTTTTGGGGCGGATAATATATTCGATCGGATCCTCCACCGTAATAATATGGTCCTGCCGCGTCTGATTGATCCGGTCCAGCAAGGCCGCCAGAGTTGATGTTTTTCCGGATCCGGATGGCCCGCCGACCAGGACCAGTCCCTGCTGATACTCGGTCAGGCGGGCCAGGTCCTCCGGCAGACCGAGCTCCTTAAAGTCCATAACTTCGTTATTGATTATCCGGAAGACGCCGTCCCAGCCCAGTCGATGATGGATTATAATACCCCGGTAACGGGAACCGGTCTCATCTACCAGGGAGAACTCGAGATTAAGTTCTTTCCTCAGCTGAGCCTTCTGATCGTTATTCAGAACCTCAAATAGAAGGGCTTCCGTCTCAGCAGCGGAGAGCGCGGTATCGGCAAAACGCAACCCGCCATTCAGCCGGAGAAAGATCGGTCTTCCCACGGTTATGTGGAGGTCGGAAGATTTTATCTAGATCGGAAGAGCGTCGTGTAGGGAAAGAGTGTAGATCTCGGTGGTCGCCGTATCATTAAAAAAAAAAACACAAGATACAATCTGTTGAACGAGCACACTGAGTATAGATTACTCGTATGCTGGTAGG
>CAKZYZ010000117.1 GCA_937885075.1 uncultured bacterium
CGGTTCTATTCCTTTTATTGATGGATTATACATTATCTACAAGTACTCTTTTCGTGCTAAAAACACTAAATTGTATCTTCTTATTGGAATGGTTATTGCAGGCGCAATTTTGCTTTATTTTAAATTAGTAACCTTAAACTTTGGTTTGATGTTTGTTGGTTTTCTCTTAGTTTTCCTTTTTGCGCAGTCCATGCGTTTATTATTCACATACATGAAAAAGACTAAGTTTGCTAAATTCACTAACTGGTATCTTCTTGTCACTTTTTTTATTGTTATTCTTACTTCAATTATTCCTCCCCGGGCTAACTTCGGGCGCCGGTCGGAAAGGGGAGAAATTTTCCCTTACTATCCTGAACTTCACCAATCGGAACCAGGATCCCCGCTGGCAATGGCTCTCCCGGGGGATCGCCGATATGCTGATTACCAATCTTTCTCAGACCGGGCGGATTACGGTGGTTGAGCGGGAGCGGATGCGGGAGATTATGGCTGAGCTGGATCTGAGAAAGGGCGGCGTTATTGACAAGAAATCGGCCGATCTGGTCGGCCGGGCCGTCCGGGCGGAGAAAGCTCTCTTCGGGGGATTTGAAGTGGAGGGGGGAGAGTTGAAGGTCGAGGCTCACCTGGTGGATATTTCATCCGGCAAACTGGAACGGGTGGAGTGGGTGACCGGGAAAACTGGTGAACTCTGTATTCTGATCCACGACCTCTCCGTTGATATCATCAAAAGTCTGGATGTAATCCTTTCTCAGGAGGAAGCGGCCGGTCTTTATTACTGTCCGACTTCTTCTCTGGATGCCGCCGGATATTTTTATCGCGGCCTGGCGGAGGTTGACTCCGGAGAGTATCCCGCCGCGATTGGGGAATTTCAGGCGGCTTTGAAGTTGGATTGCGGTTACTATGAGCCTCGATTTCAAATGGCGAAGGCATACCGAAAGTTAGGCGAGCCCCGTCACGCGCTGGAGGAATTAAAACAGATTATCACCGGCCTCTCTTCCGAGAAAGAGGTAGAGGCCG
Organism: uncultured bacterium; assembly: GCA_937885075.1. Taxonomy (GTDB): domain Bacteria; phylum Auribacterota; class Erginobacteria; order Erginobacterales; family Erginobacteraceae; genus CAKZYZ01. The sequence continues at coordinate 1,015 of CAKZYZ010000117.1, forward strand.
CGCTATTGGAGTCAGGGTTGATATTCCAGAGAGACCTGCGGAGACCGGAGAAGGCTTTAAAGTGCTATCAGCAGATAATCGCCTCTTATCCGGAGATGGCCCTTACTCCCCGAGAGATGGTTAAAAAGTACTATCCCCGGTATGAAGAATTGGAAAAATTAATGGAACTCCGGCGGAACCAGAAGGGAGAGGAAAGAAAGAAAACCAGGAAAAAGTACGATGGGATAATAGATAGTTTCACCGATAAATATCGAGTTCTATTCGAAGCTCTTTATCTGGCGGCTCAATGCCGGCAGTTATCAGGCGATGAGATTAGGGCTTTTAATCTTCTGGAAAAATTATATGAATTTACCCGATGGGCCAGCCCTGATTTTAAATACAAGGTGGAGAGTTTTAAGGACCTTTTAACGATCTATCGCCGGCTGATCGCGGCAGACATCAAATTGAAGTCACCCCCGCCCTGGGCTCTGATCCTTGATCCTGATAATCCGGTGATCAAGGGGCCGTTTACGGATGAAGAAAAATATCAATATACTCTTATCCCACTGGGGAGGAAATATTTCATCCAGGCGCCGGCCGGTTTGGGGATAAAGAGTCTGGTCACCCGGGCTGAAGCCGTAATTGAGACTGTCCCGGCCTTTTATGGATTGGATGTATATCCTTTTCGGGTTTCTCATTGGGCGGAACGATCGGTATTCAGTCCGATTCTCTGGCCGCTCAGTCGGGATGGGAGTACCGCGACTGTCTCCCCGGTCCGGACCGAAGAGGTGGAGTTGCCCGATACGCCGGATTGTTTTCTTCTCCGGGTTAAAGCTCTGGAGGCGGAGATGAAGGAGTGGGAGGTCAGAGTGGAACTTGTACCTATCTCCGCGAAAGAGGGGAGGGTTGAGGAAGCGCGGAAAAAGAATGTAATTATTGAGACCCTCCCGGCGGAGAGCCGGATATCGTTAAATGACCGTAACTATGAGAATCTCTACGGGAAAGTGAGACTATCTCTGGAAGCGGGTGACTATAAAGTCAAGATAACGCATCCGGGGTTCCCGGCAATTGAGGATGAGATAACACTTGAAAAGGGCGAAGATCTGCATCTCCTCTATGATCTGACGAGTGCCTGGAGCACGTCATTCGAGATATTTACGGGTCTGCGATCCAGTATATATATATTCGGAAAGATCGGAAGAGCACACGTCTGAACTCCAGTCACACTGATATATCTCG
>CAKZYZ010000118.1 GCA_937885075.1 uncultured bacterium
GGAGGGAACGGCATGCCGTAGACGCTCTGGCCACCGGCGGAGGCGCGGGGGGTGGGGGAGAATCAGTCGGCGTTCTGGAAGAGATAAAGGATGTGCTGGGAGATCCGCCGCAGGAATCAGACGCTCTTCTTACTGAGATGAGAGATACCCTATCCGATATGCTCGATGAGACGAGAAGGGTCGGTCCCCGGGGCGGAGTAATGCCGGCGGGGACCCCGGGCGCGACAGCCCAGGCGGGAGGCGGCGGTGCCGCGGAAGGAGGCGGAGGCGGGGGTGGCGGATTTAGCGGAGGAGGGATGGGGGATGATGGCGCGGTGGACTCCATGAAGTCAGAGATTGTCTCAGCACTGGGAAACCTGGAAGAGCTAATGGCTCAACAGCTTGAGAAAGCTCCGGGGACGGAAGGGGTGGAGCAGCCTTTTAAATATCTGAAAAAGACTGATCCGGAGGAGATTATCCTCCTGATCAATGATGAAGAACCGAAACTGGCGGCGGCTGTCCTCTCCCAGATTGAACCAAAAGCGGCAGCGGCGGTATTTGAAGGACTGGACGAAGAGAAGCAGTTCGAGATGGCCCGGGCCATGACTCAGTTGACCGAAGAAGAAGATATGGCGGGAGAGATTAAAGACTTCCTGGAACGTAAATTAAAGATAGTCCGCCTCCACAAAGACTATGTGCCGGTAACGGGAACCAGAGTACTGGCGGATATCCTCAGTACTAGCCGCTACGCGGTCGCGATGGTGATGCTGGAGAAAATGGAGAGTAAGAACCCCGCCATGGCGGCCGAAGTAAGAAAACGGATGTTCCTCTTCGAGGATGTCAAGACATTGGAAGATCGGGATATTGAGATTCTGATTCACAACATAAGCGAAGATCTGCTGGCCTACGCCCTGGCGGAGGTCGCGGATGATATCCAGGCCAAGTTTTTCCGGAACATGACCGATAAAGCCCAGGAGATGATCAAAGAAGATATCGAGTCGGTTAAAAAGGTCCAGCTGGAAGACGAGGGACGAGAAATGCCCTTTAATAAGGCGATCATGGCTGTCGACCAGACAATCATCGACGAGATTTTCCGGACGGTTGATAGGGTAACCCTTAAGATGGCACTCCGGGGGGCATCGGAAGAAGTTCAGGAGAAGTTCTTTACCGGCCTGACCGAACGGGCGGTAGCCATGATGAGAGAGGATCTGGAAGTAATGGGAGGAATCTCCCGCGCCCGGGCGGATGAAGCCCAGGATGAGATCATGGATATCCTCCGGCAGTTAAGCAGCAAGACGTTAGGCGCCCAGCATGAGATCATCGCCACAATCAGGAAACTTGAACACGAGGGACAGATCACGGTGTCGCGGTTCCAGGATGAAACGGTATAACGATGATAAACTTAACCCGTCTGAACGGTCAGAATCTGGTAATCAATGGAGACTTAATCGAGCGGATTGAAGACCGGCCGGATACTATCATCACCCTGATGACGGGAAATCAGTTTATAGTTAAAGACTCCGTTGACGAGGTCATGGAGAAGGTCATTCAATATAAACAACGGGTTAACATGACCTAGGTTAAGTAATTGTTGCGGATGAGATGTGCTAAGATTATGAGGCTGCATCGGTTGCAAAAAACGCAGACGCATTAATAAATGCGAACGAGTATTTTTGCAACCGATGCAGTCCATAAGATTAGTGCAGTTCGCCGCATAGAATTGCTCAATTTAGGTCTAACTCAAACCAACCCTTTCGCGAGATAATAATTATGCGCCTCAGCACTATACTAGGATTTATCATCGGGTTTACCGTTATCTTCCTGTCTATCTACATCCGTAACCCGGAGATGCTCTCATATTTCGTCAATCTCCCGTCGGTTATTATTGTTGGAGGGGGAACAATAGCCGCGATTCTGATCAACTTCAATTTTAACCAGATATTAAGCGGGTTGAAGGCTTTCCGGTTCACCATGGGTGGAAGTGTCATGAATCCGGAAGCGGTTATCAATGTATTGGTGGCAATGGCAGTCAAGGCCCGAAGGGAAGGTTTCATGTCGATCCGGGAACTCTCCACTGATGGGAAATTTCCTTTACTTGATATCGGGGTTGATCTGGTTGCTGATGGGACCGACCCGGGTGTCACCCGGGGTATTCTGGAGACAGTCTCAGATTATCTGCAGATGAAGATCGGCGCCGACGAGCGGATCTGGCGGGATATCGGGGTCTATGCTCCCCTCTTCGGGATGGTCGGAACTCTGATCGGTCTGATCATGCTCCTACAGAGCCTGGACGATCCCGCGGCGATCGCCCCCAACATGTCTATCGCCCTGATGACTACCTTCTACGGGATTCTGATCGCCGGTCTGATCTGCATGCCGGTAGCCGGGAAGATCCGGGTTTATAATACCAACACCGCCCTCTCCCGGGAGATTATTATCGAGGGGATAGCTTCAATCCAGGCCGGGGATAACTCCCAGATCGTCCGCGAGAAACTCCGGGCTTACCTGGCCGGGCGGCAATAGGGTCTGGGGAATAGGGATTGGGGAATAGGGATTGGTCCATCTGATTTCTATAGAATATTGTCTGTTCGACCATACCCAACCGATCAATGATACCCTGGAATATATTATCATGACCGCCGAGAATGAACTTACCCCGCAGGTTGAGCACGAACGGATCCGTCCGGAGGCGGGAGGGGGTGGCCTGGAGGGGGACTGGCCGCCGGATTGGATGGTCACATATTCCGACATGATCACCATCCTGATGACCTTCTTTATCCTCATCTACGCCTTCGGGGCCGCCAAAGTTGATCAGAGTATGCTCAAATTCCGCGCTAAGGATGATGCGCGGATTGTACTCGGGCAGGCAGTGAAGACCAAACTATCTCAGGTCACTGAAGAAGAATATCAACTCCTCCGGCAATTCCAGGATCTCTCCAAAGACCAGCAGCAGATTGTTTTAGCCGAGATGCGGGCACTCCGGGTAAAAGCGGATGAAGTAACAGCATTTCTCAGACAGGGAAAGATGGAGAATGAGGTGAAGGTGAAGGTAACGGCCGAGGATATTGTCATCATTCCAACCGCTCCCCTCATATTCCGGGAAGGAAGCGCTGAGATCAGAAAATCTTTTTATCCGATCCTCGATAAGATCAGCTGGCTGATAAAATCAACCGGCGCCTCAGTTCGGGTCGAAGGCCACACTGACAACATCCCGATTCATCCCCGCCATCGGAACCGTTATGCCTCTAACTGGGAACTCTCCGCCGCGCGGGCAATCTCTGTTACTCATTACCTGGAGAAAGATGATATCCCCGCGAACCGGATATCCGTGTCAGCTTACGGCCCCTCCCATCCCAGATACACTGGCGATGACCCGGACCTTAAAGCCCAGAACCGGCGGGTAGAATTTCACATCTACATCAGCTCCGAATCCATCAGTAAAAAATAAAAACTTTAATGCCCTTCTGTGGCGGTGAGGTGATTCTTTTAACTTTAGGCACTTTTCCGCCAGAGGCGGATCAGCCTCTGGCTGAAGCGCATTTTCAACTTTAGGCACTTCTCAACTTTGCCCGAGCCAAAGGCGAGGGCTATATTATATGGCTCATCGAAAGATCAAGACAACTGAAGGAGATTCCGGCGCGGATTGGCCGCCGGAGTGGATCACCACCTACGCGGATATGTCCACTCTGCTGATGACCTTCTTCATCATCCTATCCACCATGATGGCTCTCAATATCGATATATCCTGGGTGGCGGGACAACACTACATCGAGATTACTGAGGAGAAGATGGAAGATACGGTCGATGTGGAGCTTTCCGCGGAGGAGAAAGAACTCCTGAAGAAGATTCGGAAACTGAAGCGGCAGCAGATGAGCGAGTTGGCCAAGATCAATGATATCAAGATTATGGCTAAAGAAATTCAGCAGTATATTGTTGATGCCAACCTCACCAGTTTTGTCCGGGTGGAAGTCAGCAAATGGAAACTGAAGATAGTGCCGGTCGCCCCTTTTCTCTTCAAGCCGGGGGGGGCAACCCTCAGCACCTCCGGAAAAGAGTTCATTAAACTGATCTCTAAATTATTTATGATCAGTCCAACCGCTAAAATACGCGTATCCGGTCACACCGATAATATCCCCATCCATACCCGGCGTTATCCCTCCAACTGGGAACTGAGCTGCGCCCGATCATCTTCGGTAATGCGCTATCTTATCGATGAATGCGGGATCAGTCCGGAGGTTTTAAGCTCCATCGGATATGGGTCCCATCACCCCATAGCGTCTAACGAAACAGAGGAAGGGAGGGCCAAGAACCGGCGGGTGGTGATCGAGATTATTCAGCGGCCGGGAGCTGACATTCAATCTTCGATTTCGGGGGATAAGACCGGCGATGGAACCGGAGCGGATTCCGGGGCGGGGGAGGAAGGAAGAGAGACCGGGACCTGATTCGTGACCGGTCCTGCCTTTCTCTCCCCCCTCAGCAAATTCCCCAGGAATATTCCTATAACAACCCCTCCCACCACGGCAGCCAGAAGAACAAGCACCACCCTGAGGACAGTCATATCCTTCCTCTTCTCTCCTACGACTCGGATTCTTACCCGAACCCGCTTACGATCTTTGAACTCACTATCGTCTCTTGGCTTCATAAGTCATCCGATAGAGTCGAGCATACTCCATAACCATATTCTCCATCTTGTACCCCGCCAGGACATCTTCCGCCGCGGCACGACCCAGACGCTCCTTTAACTTCGGATCGTCCAGGACTCTGCCCATTGCTTCCGCCAGCGCCGGACCGTCCCGGGGGGGGACCAGAAAACCGGAGATACCATCCCGGATCAGATCAATGCTCCCCCCTACCCCGGTTACCACCACCGCCCTTCCCAGCGCCATAGCCTCCAGTAACGCGATGGAAAGTCCTTCCCGGATTGAACTGAGAACAAATATATCCAGCAGCGCGACAATCTCCACCGCGTCCGACCGGGAACCAAGCAGGAGAACCCGCCCCGCCAGACCACGGTCTTTTATCGAAGAACTCAGTTCCTCACGGAGTTCGCCATCGCCCAGCAGAAGAAAATAGACGTCTTCTCTTTTCGCCAGAACAATCTCGGCAGCATCCAGCAGATATTTATGACCCTTCTTAGGCGTCAAGGCCGCCGAGCAGCCTATCAGACGACTCTCCGGAGGAATTGCCAGCTCTGAGAGCTTTCCGGATGGATTCCCCCCCCCCTTCAGTCGATCGATATTTATCCCGTTCTCAATGGTCCACACCTTTCTCAATGGAATCCGGCACCGGGTGGCTAAAGAACCCCGTACCGGTTCAGATACGGCCACAATCTGATCGGTCCGCCAGGAGAGAAGCTTATCAATCACACGGCGGGGAATATTTTTCCACTCGGACATGTTATGCTCGGTTCGGAATAGAACACGACCAGGGAAAAGGATAGCCGCCAATCCTCCCCAGAGGTGGCTGGAGAATAGATGGGTATGGATAATATCCACCTGGCGCTCCTTAATCAGACTGATAAATCGCCGAAAAGCCTTCAGATCATAGGCCGAGGTCCTACCCAGGATCAAGACCGGGACCCCGATCCCCTCCAGCATCTCAGCTATCCCTCCGCCCCGGGTAAGCGCGCAGACCAGTATCTCAAAACCATCCCTATCCCCCTGCTGGATCAGATCATAGATCACCATCTCCGCCCCCTCGCGGGGGAGACTGTCGATGAGATGAAGTACTGTTATCTTATTTTTCATTTATGAACCAAGCTTCTGCCCTCTACCTCAACCCCTTATTTGTCCACGGATTACACAAATTACTCTGATTGTTTCGCCTCACCTCGGCAGTGTTACAGTCCACTAATTACACGAATTACACTAATTGGTTAACCTCGGGGTGGTCGCTTTTCGTTCGATGTTCGAAGTTGAGCGTTCGATGTTCGATGTTCAGTCTTTATACCGCCCCCTACCTCGGCCTCAATTATAAGCGCATATGGAATATTGAACTCCGAATGTCGAAGTTGCCTTCTTTTACTTTGATATTCTGCGGTTCGATATTCGTTTTTTTTCAGTCTCTCACCATTCAAAATAAATCATTCTATTTCTAGTCAGTGTGTCAAATCATTCTGCCATAAATCGTCTTGTCCCAAAATCGTCCTGTCAAAAATAGTCCTACCCTTAAAGCCGCTTCCCCATAATCTTCTGCCAGAGATAATGCTGTATATCATAGGCGCCCGATAATTTCATCCGAAAATCTCGGAGATCATCATCGCGGGAGATCTCAGTCCGGCGGAGAGCAAAATAATCGTATGGCCTCCGATTGGAGCCAGGTCGAACGGTTACCGCTCCCCGATATCCGCTATTCTGAACCATCCGGGAAATGATCGGGGAATACTTCCCCCTCGGATACGAAAACCACTCCGGCCTTTCCCCTGATTGCTTCTCAATGATATCCGCACTCCCTTCTATCTCCAGCTTGGCTTCCCGGCTATCCAGTCCGGTCAATTCCCGGTGTGTAACCGAATGAGCGCCAACCATAATACCCCCTTCCCGCATCTCTCTCAGCATCTCCCAGGTGACCGACCGAGAATCCCGGTATCGCGGAAGGCTTATCTTCCCCTCAATAAAATCAGGCACAACAAAGATCACCGCCGGAAAGTTCCTCTCTCTCAATATCGGAAATACATTCCGATAAAAATCCTGATACCCATCATCAAATGTTATCACAACATCGGGCAGACTCCTTCGTTCCATGCCCTCGGCGAGTGCCTGCGCCAATGTCATAACACGGTATCCCGCCGAGACGAGATGATCCATCTGCCTTTTAAACTCTTCAGGAGAAACGGAGAGCCGATCCTCATGTTCATCGGTTACCCTATGGTACATGAGAATCCGGATACCCGGCCCCCGCGCGATTCGAATACCAACAGCACCGGGCCATGCCAGGAGAGCTGAGGCCTTACGGATAATTGTTTTTCTCTTCTCCATAGAACATAGCCCATCGCTTTGCTCCGGGCAACTGTTCTGGAATATTGGAGTATTGGAGTGTTGGGAAGGCGCCCCCATCACTCCATTACTCCAATACTCCAGGATTATCTCATTTATTGTCCCGAGACTTAATATTAAACAACTCGGGATCCCGAAGGATTTCGGGACCCGAGACTTAATATTAAACAACTCGGGATCCCGAAGTATTTCGGTCCCGATATTATCAATTAAACAAACCGGGACCCCGAAGTATTTCGGGGGAAAATTGTCGGGTAGAAATACGGCGCGCGCAACCTTAGGTATAAGCTTGGCCGTTTCGGCGTTTCCGCTTTACGTGCCCGTTTAGCCTATTCCATAGTTCACGTTTCCGCAAGCCCCCCTCTCATCCC
>CAKZYZ010000119.1 GCA_937885075.1 uncultured bacterium
CTCTTCCGATCTAGCTTCCCGCCGTAGCGGCTCTCTCTCAGTTTGCAGCATTGCCAGGTTACCCAGGACTATTAGCCTCGCCTCGGCCTTTATTTGTTTTGTTTTTAATCGTCGTGGTCCCCCCGATATTTATTTCGTGGTCCCTTAATCGTCTTGTCTGATTGACAGAGCGCTAATTTCACGATCTGAACTTCTCACGTCTTACGTCTCATATTACCGGACAACTCATGGACGATCGTCCATGAGTTGTCCGATAGATCGGTCAGGATGCTGGTCTTTGCTACATCTATACCGGGCCGGCAACAACCCCGGTGACAACGATGAGAAGACCTTTTGCCATAACTGCGGCAGAATAATAATCGAGTGAACCGGCTATCGGGTAAGAAAAGTAAATATCCGGGGTAAATAATCTCGGCAGTAGCCATATCTGAACGATCGTTCAGATATGGCTACTCTGTTTTTCGGCAGGATTTCAGGGGATTGATTGTTGGCTGTTATGTTAGTATTCCGGAGAACCTGGAATAACCAATTCGTTCGACTACGAAATCGGGGCAGCGGGGTTTATTGAAAGATTATGTTTCTTTCTTGTCTTCTTTCTCTTTTTTCTTTTTGGGCGTCCCGGTTTTCTTTTTTGCTTTCTTCTTTGAGGCAGCTTTTGCTTTCTTCTTTTTCGGGGAAGCTTTTGCTTTCTTCTTCCCTTTCTTCTTTGCTGCCTTCTTCTCCAGAAGTTCCAGGGCTTCTTCCAGGGTTATGGTTCGAGGGTCGAACCGATTGGGGATGGAGGCGTTTAGCTTGTTATGTTTAATATAAGGACCGTAGCGTCCGGTCAGGATTCGTACCGGGTTTCCGTCTTCCGGGTGTTCTCCCAGCTCCCGGAGCGCTTTTTTCGCACCTCCCCCTTTTCGATCCGGAGCGGCGGCCAGAACCTCGATAGCTGTCTCCAGGGAGACATCAAGCACATTGTGGGGTTCTTTTAAAGAAGCGAATTTCCCGTCATGGACTATATACGGTCCGAATCGGCCCAGTCCGGCTTTAATTACCTTCCCGGTATCAGGGTGATTGCCTAATTCCCGGGGTAGCTGAAGCAGTTCCAGTGCTTTCTCCAGCGTGACCTCTTCCATCGTCATATTCTTCAGCAGTTTGATTCGTTTCGGTTTCTTCCCGTCATTGTCATTCTCTCCCCGCTGAACATACGGGCCGAATGGCCCCAGTTTGATGTAGATGGTCATGCCGGTCCCGGGGTCGGTTCCAAGTTGTTGAGGCCCTTCGGCCTTCTGCTTCATCAACTGCTTGATCATCTCCGGAGATAGATCGGCGGGAGGAATATCAGGCCGTACCCCGGTGCGGAGCCGTTCTCCGTTTACATCCCAGGATAGGAATGGACCGTATCGTCCGATCCTCACCTCTCCGGGCGGATCTTCCAGTTTCATGGCGCAGAGGTCACTGGGGCTGATTTCGGTCTCATTCTTCGCCACCCGACTCCGGAGTCCATCTTTGCCCAGATAGAAATGGCTGAGGTAGTCGAGCCAACCTTTCTCTCCCCGGGCGATATTGTCTAACTGCTTCTCCATATCCGCGGTAAAGTGAATATCGACCAGATCGGTGAAGTATTGCTCCATCAGTTCGGTGACGGCAAAAGCCGTGAAGGTGGGGACCAGTTCTTTGCGCTGCATGAAGACATATCCGCGTGTTATGATGGTATTGATGATGGAAGCGTAAGTACTGGGGCGTCCGATACCTTCATCTTTCAAAACTTTAACCAGGGCTGCCTCGGTATAACGGGCGGGCGGCTTTGTTTCGTGTTCCCGGCACTGGAGTTTCCGGCAATCGACTTCTTCATCTATCGAGAGAGGGGGGAGGGGGGAAGTCTGGTTCGGGGGTGCCTGATCAGTGTTATCGGTGCCCCGGACATAAGCCCGGAAGAAGCCCGGAAATTCTACTATCCGCCCGTTCGCGCGGAAGACGGCATTCTCAACCTTAATGGTGACATTCTGGAATTTGAGCCGGGCCGCCGCCATCTGGGTAGCAACAGTCCGTTTCCAGATCAGGTCATAGAGTAAACGTTCCGCTCCGCTCAGAGGCAGACTGTCGGCTCTCCGCATCTCATTTCCGGCCGGGCGGATAGCCTCGTGTGCTTCCTGAGCCCCTTTGTCTTTTGTCCGATAACGCCGGGTAGTAGGGTTGAGAAATGCTTCGCCATAGTCCGATACGATCCGGCTTCGGGCGGCATCGATCGCCTCTTCGCTGAGATGGACCGAGTCGGTTCGCATATAGGTAATGTATCCGTTCTCATAGAGCTTCTGAGCGATCCGCATGGTTAACCCCGCTCCCAGATTCAATTTCCGGTTGGCCTCGATCTGCAGGGTAGCGGTAGTGAACGGCGGGTAGGGATTTCGTACTACGGATTTCTCCTGAATATCAGTGACCCGCCAGGCCCCGGTCTTTAATTTCTCAATCAGATTTTCGGCGGTCTTCGGGTCCAGCATGAGGAGATCTTTCCCGGGTGCCAGTTTGCCGGTAGTCTCCTCAAAGTCCTTTCCCCGGGCCAGAACTTTGCCGTCTAGCGAGTGAAGCTGAGCTTCGAAGCGGTGATCCGGCTGGTCGGGGCGCTTGTTCAGCAGAGCCTTCAGGTCCCGGTAGAAGGCGGGGCGGAAGGCGCGGCGTTCCCGTTCCCGGTCAACCAGTAAACGAACCGTAACGGACTGAACCCGCCCGGCGGAGAGTTTGGGGGCGAGCTTCTTCCATAAGAGCGGTGAGATGGTATAGCCGACCAGGCGGTCCAGTATCCTCCGGGCCTCCTGAGCGCGGACCAGGTCCATATCTATTGCCCTAGGTGATTCAATCGCCTTTCGGATAGCATCATGGGTGATCTCATGGAATACCATCCGGCTGACCGGCACAGATGGCTTTAACAGTTCAAGCAGATGCCAGCCGATAGATTCTCCCTCCCGGTCCTCATCGGTAGCTATCAGGAGTTCATCGGCATCATTCATGAGCTTCTTGAGGTCGGAGACGATCTTTTGCTTGTTTTTCGGGATAACATAGATAGGATCGAAGTCATTCTCTACATCAACCCCCATCCGGGCCCATTTTTGGTCCTTAATCCGGGCGGGGATCTCCGCGGCAGAGGAGGGGAGATCCCGGACATGTCCCATTGAGGCCTCAACCCGGTAATCTCCCGGCAGGTAACCACGGATTGTTCGGGCTTTAGTCGGTGATTCTACGATAACCAGTTTGCTCATTATTTTTCTTCCAATTTGTTCGGATTAGTATGATTGTTAGATCTGCGATGATTAGGAAAGGGCATCGTTATACAGTATGTCCCGGAAGAAAAAAAGTTAAATATTCTCAGAAAAATTTAACTCTCTGTTGAAATAATAGAATAGCAGTGCTATATATTATCATTGGTTGAAGGTTATAAATTTTTTCAAGTGGTGTTAGCTTCAGTGTTCTTTCCCTGAGTCAGCACCAAAGGCGATAACTTAATGATCAGGCAGATATTCAATCGAATAGGGATCTGGATCGCGTATGTGGCTTTAATAACGACCGGGTTTGTCTCATTCATCTTCTTCCGCTTTCCTTTCAACTTTACCATGGTTCGGGGGAAGAAGAACATCCCGAAGAAAGGGAAGAACGTTCTCTATGTCTCCAACCATCTCTCTATGTATGACTCTTTCCTGATCGCGGTCGCGGCCTTCTTTCCGGCATTCGTTACTCATCCTTCCCGGCAGCCGCTAAATTTCGCGGCCGAGGAAAATTATTTTACCCGCTGGTATCTCCGGATTCTTTTTCGGTTGCTCAGGACCATACCGGTGAAGAGTGGGCGCAGTGACCCATTCCTGATGAGGAAGTATATCCAATTCTTAAAGAAGAGAAATATTCTTATCTTCTATCAGGGTACCAGGAGTTTCAACCTGAAGAAGATTAAGGCCGGTCCCGGTTATGTGATTGCCAACGCGGAATCGGATTTGACCGTTATCCCGGTCTATCATGAGGGGATTACCCGGATCTTCAGCCGGGGAGGGCCCAGAACAAAGGGATTATGGCGTTGGCTCCCCCGTAGTCTCTTCCGGAAGACAGTAGTAAGCTTTGGTCCGCCGATCGAGTATTCCGATCTCCGGGAGATTGAGGATCCGAAAGAGAAGATAGCCGCGATTAATCAAAGAATTATCGAGAATATAGAGAAGCTTCAAGTAGCGCCTCCCGAATAATTAATACCTAATCATACCAAATGAATAAGAACCAAAAGAAGGTTGATAATGAAACTGGTATTGGCCGGATTTTAATCGCGCCTTCCTTGCTTTCCGCGAATTTTGCCTGTCTGCGGGAAGACATTAAAGAGGTTGAAGCCGCGGGTTGCCGTATCCTTCATCTCGATGTCATGGATGGGCACTTTGTCCCCAACCTGACAATCGGGCCGGTGGTGATAGAGTCGATCCGGAGTGTGACCGATCTCTATTTTGATGTTCATCTGATGATAGAAGATCCGGGGAGTTACCTGAAAGCTTTTGCTGGTAGCGGGGCCGATGGAATTACCATCCACCAGGAGATAGATGCTGATTGCATGAAGTTGCTCAAGGAGATCAAGGGAATGGGGATTGATGTCGGGATCTCGCTCCGGCCCAAAACGCAAGTTGATCTGATTGAACCTATGCTGGATCTGTTGGATAGGATCTTAATCATGAGTGTTGAGCCGGGGTTTGGAGGGCAGAGTTTTATCCCCGGCAGTGAAGAGAAGGTCGTTGCCGCCCGGCGGCTTGCGGAGAGAGTAGATAGAGAAATTATTGTAGCGATCGATGGCGGGATTAATATTGAGAGCGCTCCACTGGCCGCCCGGGCCGGCGCCACTGAACTTATCGCCGGAAGCGCTGTCTTTAAAGGAAATATAGGTGATAATATCATCTCCCTGAGAAAAAGCTTGGCCGGCTCTAACAGAGTTGACTAAAATATTAATAATTTTTACGGAGTAAAAATTAAGATGAAGAAACCGGTAATTGTGGTTGGTTCGGACCACGCGGCGTTCGGGATGAAGGAATTTATCAAGGAGTTAGTGGAGGGGTGGGGATATACCGTGGAGGATGCGGGAACTTACAGCCGGGAGAGTGTTGATTATCCCGATTACGCCGAGAAAGTTGCTGTCGCGGTCGCCGGGTCCCGTCATAAGAGAGGTATCCTGGGATGCGGGACCGGGGTTGGTGCTTCCATCGCCGCCAATAAAATCCCCGGGGCGCTGGCCGCGCTGGTCCATAGTCCCAGAATTGCCCGCCTCAGTGTGGAGCATGATAACGCTAATATTCTGGTATTGGCCGGACGACCCTACCGGAAGAAGGAAGTCGAAAAGATAGTAAAAGCCTGGCTGGGGAGTAAGTTCCAGGGCGGTCGGCACCTGAGACGGGTGAAGAAGATAAAGGCTATAGAGAGAAAATATAGGTAAAATTCAGGAATTCCTGCTCGTAATATTTTCGAGCAGGTTCTAATCCCTCAGGGCGGCCCGTCCTCCGCCGGTGAAGATGAGGGAGATACAGGCGGCTACCAGGACAATCTGGTATTCAATGTCGATCAGGATTACTCCCCCGGCAATCATCACTACGATAATGATTCCGATTACGAGAGCCGAGAGGCGGGTTATTATTCCGAAGACCAGAAAGATGCCCCCGAGAAATTGAATGATGGCTATCGCGATCGCCCAGATATCGGGAGGTTTAAGTCCCATTCCGGCGCACATACCGCTAAAGCTCTGCAACCCCGAGCCGTCGAAAGCTCCGAATAGCTTCTGAGTACCGTGAATTATAGAGAATGCTCCCAGGGCCATGCGAAGGATGAACGGCCCCCAGGCATTGTTTGAACCGAATATCTTATCCAGCATAAGTTATCTCCGCGATCTGTCCCGATAAAATCGTGACCGTTAATTTAGTGTAAATAATGCCTGAGCTGATGATGTCATTAGAAATATAAAGATTTAGATATTATTCATTATCCCATAGACCAGCGGAATTACAAAGATAAAATAACACCATGAGAAAATGCCGGATTATTGCAATGCTTGGGCTGGCAGCGGTAGTGCTGATTCCGTTATGGCCGATTAAGGCTGAGCAGGTATCGACTGGGGTCGCGGCTCATTATGGCTCTCTTTTTGGGTTAGCCACCGGTTTTGACTATCAGAACCGAAATTTTAAGTCGGGAGACTATGAATACGACCTGAATTACTCCGGACTCATTATCAGGCCCGTGGTCAATCTGACCAATCGCTGGGCGGTCTTCCTCCGTTTGGGATATTCCCGGCTGGTCTTCGACCGGCCGGAGTTCGGCGCGACCGATTATGATGAATGGGGGTTTGAGTACGGAGGAGGGAGCAGATTGACTCTCCTGCACTGGTCTGTATTTCGAGCTGCTATTGAGGGGGAATGTTCCTATCTCAATACCGATCGGAAAGTAGATGATGGGGGAAAAGAGACCGGTACCTATCTTCACTGGAGAGCCGGCGGGGAGGCGGGAGTGGATCTCCAGATTGTTTATCCCTATATAGGATGTGAATATAATGACGGGAGGATTACCCATGAATATTCTTCCCCGGACCGGAATTTTTCGCATGATTATGAACTACGGGACCGCTGGAAGACTTTTGTCGGCGTACGGGTCAATATTCCTCCCTTCACCACCATCCAGGCGCAGTACTATTTCGGCAAGGATCTGATGACGATGATGGGGGTGGGGTTTACCTTTTAGCCCCAAACCGGGCCCAATTATTAACCGCGAATCCTGCTAATCTCCGCGAATGAAAGGGGTAGTTTGTTTAGTGGGGAAATTTGAAGGGGAAAGAAGTGTGAGCCGGATCCTGACAACATGTATTTATTGCGGCTGCGGCTGTGGGCTTTATCTGGACGCTGATCAGGGCCGAATAATCGGATCATACCCGAGCGGAAACCATCCGGTCTCCCGGGGCGCTCTCTGTGTTAAAGGCTGGAACTCCTACGAGTTTGTCAACAAGCTCGATCGTCTGACTAAACCCCTGATCCGAAGGAACGGCCGATTAGAAGAATCCGGCTGGGAAGAGGCGCTCGACCTGGTTTCCCGCCGGCTGTTAGAGATAGGAGATAGGACCGGTCCGGACTCCCTCGCCTTTTTAAGCTCCGCCAAGACCACCAACGAGGAAAATTACCTGATGATGAAGCTGGCCCGGGCGGTCTTCAGGGCAAATAATATCGATCATTGTGCCCGCCTCTGTCACGCCTCCACCGTGGTGGGACTGAAAGCGGCCTTTGGGTCCGGCGCCATGACCAATTCGATCGAGGAGTTTGAGGACGCCGACTGTTTTCTGGTGACCGGTTCGGATACAACCGCGCAGCATCCCCTGATCGGATCAAGGATCATCAACGCGGTCAGAGACCGGTCGGCCGCGCTGATCGTGGCCGACCCCAGGAATATCGAACTGGTAAAATACGCCGACATTCACCTCCGCCAGAAAAATGGCACTGACGTTGCCTGGATCAACGGGATGATGAATGTGATCATTGAAGAAGGTCTGCATGCCAGCCGATACATCGAAGAGAGAACGGAAGGTTTTGCAAAACTGAGGGAAGTGGTCAAGGACTATACCCCGGGATATGTCGAGGTGATCACGGGGATCCCCGCCTATCTGCTCGTTGCCTCTGCCCGTATCTATGCCCGGAGCGAGAAGGCGATGATCATCTACTCGATGGGGATTACCCAGCATGTTACCGGCGTTGACAATGTGAAGTCGCTGGCCAATCTCGCGATGCTTACCGGACACGTGGGTTTTCGTTCCACCGGGGTCAACCCGTTACGGGGGCAGAATAATGTCCAGGGGGCATGTGATATGGGTGCGCTCCCCAAAGTCTTTACCGGGTATCAGAGTGTGGGGGATAAAGAGGTGCGGGAGAAGTTTGAGGCAGTCTGGGGGGTAAAAGATCTTCCTGCCGTTCCGGGACTGACGGTAACCGAGATCTTCGACCGGGCTCGAAAAGGAGATGTCAGGGGACTCTATATCATTGGTGAAAATCCGGCGCTCAGCGATCCCGATTCGAATCGGGTTCGAGTCGCCCTCCAGCAGCTGGATTTTCTTGTGGTTCAGGATATATTCTTATCGGAGACCGCTGAGTATGCCGATGTAGTCTTACCCGCCGCCGGTTTTGCCGAGAAGGACGGTACCTTTACCAATACAGAACGGAGGGTCCAGAGAATCCGCAAAGCCATTGACCCTCCCGGTGAAGCCCGGGCCGATTGGGAGATCATCAGCGGAGTGGCGGAAAGATGCGGCTATAAAGGGATGAGGTACTCCTCTCCCTCGGAGATCATGGATGAGATCGCCGAACTTACCCCGATCTATGGCGGGATGCGCTATGACCGCCTTGAACCATTCGGTCTCCAGTGGCCCTGTCCGTCACGGGACCACCCCGGTACCCCCTATCTGCATAAGGGAACATTTGCCCGGGGGAAAGGGCAGTTTATGCCCGCGGTCTATATCGCTCCTGATGAACTCCCGGATCAGGAATACAGTTTCCTCCTCAGCACCGGGAGAGTTTACTGGCACTGGCATACCGGAACGATGACCCGCCGAACCTCTACTCTGGACCGGGAGGTGCCGGAGGCTTATGTTGAACTCCATCCCCGTGACGCGGAGAGGATGCAGGTCATAGGGGGGGAGGAAGTCAGAGTCTCATCCCGGCGCGGGAACATAGAGATAAGGGTGAAGATCACTGAAAAGGTAAAAGAAGGTTCGGTATTTATCCCCTTTCACTTCAAGGAAGCCGCGGCCAACATTCTGACCAACCCGGCGGTGGACCCGACAGCCAAGATTCCGGAGTACAAAGTCTGCGCGGTTAAAATTGAGAAGATGATTAAATGCGGGAAGGTTGTGTAGTTGAGGTAGGTTTCAGTGAACCTGTTGCCCGGTATTTGTGCCCGGTTACTGTAGCCGCGGTCGCTGACCGCGGAAGACAGGGCTGGGTACATCGATCGACTATAGACGATATAAATATGAATAATCGTATATTACTGAAGAGGAATATTAACGAGCTTCTTGCTCGATCGGCTGAGGCGCGAGAGGTATATCTCCCCCTTGAAGGTCCGGGAGGGGATGTTCAATTCCTCCCACTCCAGGAACCGAAGGAGCTTGATAACCTTAACCTGAACTATGATCAACTGATTATCCCCCCGAAAAATATAGGCTTCCCCCAGCTGGAGTCACTCTTTGAATTTAAAGATGGGGAAATCAATCCAACCGTTCCGGTTCCATCTCGCCATATCTTGTTTGGTCTGCGGGCCTGCGATCTGAAAGGGATACTTTTCGTTGATGATTTTTTTCGGAAAAACTTTGAGGATATCTACTATCGGCACCGGACGGAAGGAAGACTGACGGTAGTGGTGGGATGCACCTCTCCCTCTCCGAATTGCTTCTGCACCTCGACTTCCACCGGTCCCTTTATAGAGGATGGGTTCGACCTTCAGTTGGTTGACCTGGGGGAGAGGTATCTTGTGGAGGTAGGCTCAGAAAATGGAGAAAGGTTTATCGGTGAATTCGAAGAATTATTTCTCGATGCTTCAAAAGATGAAATCCATCATTCGGGCGAGGTAAAAGTGACGGCGGCGAAAGCCGTTACTCTCAAGGTGGATTTCAAAGAAGCGATCCGCCGTCTGACCGAAGATGACGTTCCCCGGGAGATTTACGAGGAGATTGCCGAGCGTTGTATCTACTGCGGCGGCTGTCTTTATGTCTGCCCGACCTGTACCTGCTTCAATCTCTTTGATGACATGAAAGAAGGGGAGGGAGCAAGGTTCCGGAACTGGGATGGCTGTGTCTTTGAGGGCTACACCCGTGAAGCCTCCGGATACAATCCCCGCCGGGATAAATGCTCCCGGGCCGCCCGTCGATACGAACATAAATTGAAGTATGATTATCAGGAGACCGGTATCAGCGGGTGCGTAGGCTGCGGCCGCTGTCTGACCAGTTGCCCGGTGAATATCGGAATCTCTAATTTTATAGAGCAATTAACCGGTCTGGATTCAAAACAATAATTTTTACGAAGTAAAAATTAATATGAAGAACGAATACATCCCATACCCCGCGATCATTGAGTCGGTTCGGGAGGAAGGCCCTGAAACAGAAACTTTCCGGATAGTTTTTGAGGATGAAGGAATGATGGAGGGTTTCGGCTACCAACCGGGTCAGTTTGTTCAGGTCTCTCTGCTGGGAGTGGGGGAGGCTCCGATATCAATAGCTTCGTCACCACACCACCGCGGTTTTATTGAACTGACCATCAGGGGAATGGGGAAGTTAACCCGTGCTATTAACCGCCTTGAATCGGGGGATAAGATATATATCAGGGGACCCTATGGAAATATTTTTCCATTTGAAGGAGTTAAAGGTCGGGATATGTATTTCATCGCCGGCGGAATCGGTCTGGCCCCATTAAAGAGTATGATAGATCTGGTGCTGGCCCGTCGGGAAGAGTTTGGCAGGGTGGTCTTACTCTATGGAGCTCGGACGCCGTCAGGACTTTGCTTCAAGGAAGAAATTAAAGTCTGGAGGGAGCTGGAAGGGATGGAAGTCCGGCTTATCGCGGATATCCCTGAAGGCGGCTGGACCGGCCGGACCGGTGTGGTTACAGAACTATGGGAGGAGGCTGAACCATGGAGAGGAGGTGTCGCGTACATCTGCGGCCCCCCAACCATGATGAAGTGCGTGGTGGAGAAACTGATCCGGACCGGGTTTAATAAAGAAGATATCTACCTCACACTGGAGAGGCAGATGAAATGCGGCATCGGCAAATGCGGCCATTGCAGCATCGGCGGAAAGTTTGTCTGTATCGACGGCCCGGTCTTCAGCGCCGCCGGCGCTAACATTGAAAAATGGGGGCGTTGAAAAAAAAGGACGTTAAAGGTCGTCGAATATCGGTAAGCTCTCAGTAAACTTTGTTACCCCCATGCTCGTAGAGGCGACCTTCAGAGGCTGTCCGATAAAGCCGATTTCGAAAAATCTAAATGTCATTGCGAGGAGCGTAGCGACGAAGCAATCTCAATTAATTGTGGTGCAATATATTCTGATTAACAAAAGAGATTGTTTCACCCCTGCGGGGTTCGCAATGACATTTCTAGGTTTATCGGACAGCCTCTTCAGGTAGCCATCGTGTGGCAGCCTAAAGGCAGCCGCTACGAGAAGATGGGGTTCACTGAAAGCTTACGATCATCCATCCTGATTATCCTGTTTAAAATAGAGTTTTATTGTTTCGAGAGACTATGTTCAAAATTGGAAAAGATATCGGCGGAGCGATCCTGGCGGGCGGGAGAGGAAGAAGGCTGGGTTATCCTAAGTCCCTCTTGCGGGTCGGAGGCGAGAGGGTAATCGACCGGGTGGTAGAGACGATGAAAGGCATATTCGACGAAGTTCTTATCGTAGTCGATGACCGGGAGCAATTCATCGAGCCGGCAGGGGTCTCCGTCGTGGAGGATCTGATCCCGGGGCAAGGCCCCCTGGCCGCGATCTACACCGCGTTAAAGCTATCTTCGAGAGAGAAGGTATTTGTCGCCGCCGGCGATATGCCTTTCCTCCAGGCTGACCTGATCAGGAGACTTCTGACCATCGCCCGGAGAGAGGACTGTGACTGTGTCATCCCCCGCAATAACGGAGGGTATGAGTCTCTCCACGCGGTTTATTCCTCAGCTGCCCGTCCCGCGTTTGAGAGAGCCTTGAAGGGAGATGACCTTTCGGTCTGGGCCGCCTTCTCCCGCCTGAATACCGTCTATGTTGATACCACTCCAGTTGAGCGCCAATCATTCTTTAATATTAATACCCCCGAAGATTTAAAATTGGCTATTCTCAACAAGTAGGCACTCTATGTCGGGTTCCTGCCGGTGGAAGACCTGGTATTTCCAGGAATCTGCTCTAAATAGTTGGTAAAGGCGGAAAACTATGGTATTAATATTGATAAATTCAGTAGACAACTAGCGCTCGATCGAGCGCGGGTTGTCTACTCGATAAGATATTTGAAGAAGCTGGGGTTTATATATTTGTCCTAAGATCTACTATCTTTATTAAATACAATGCCATCTTTAAAAGTAGAAATTTTGATACAGATCAAAGAAGGTTTCCTTTTTTGTTTGTCGGAGCCCTTCCGTCAATTTAAAATTGGGGATTCGTATATTCCGAAATCATTTTATAAAACCGTAGGCCGGCTGGAAAAGGAAGGGCTTATTAAAAAAATTAAGAAGAAGAAGGAAGTTCACCTTCGTCTTACCGAGCAGGGAAAGGGGTTTATTAATAAGCACCGGAAATCGGTACTACGCGCATCTCCTGCCTGGGATAAAAAATGGAGAATTGTTATCTTCGATATTCCGGAAAATGAACGTAACTTAAGAGATCGCCTCAGGCGTTATTTAAAAACGTTAGGTTATGGGAATGTTCAGAGAAGTATCTGGATCTCCCCGCATGATTTCACCAAAATTATCCGGCGTTATGCGGAGAAAATGAAATTATTCGAATATATCTTTCAGATAACGGCTGAAAATTTCCAGGGGTTTTCCGAGGCGATGTTGGTGGAAAAGTTCTGGGATATTAAAGAGATTGACCGAAAATATCTAAAATTGATTGAACGGTATCAGAAGAAAAAGAAACAATTGGAGGGTATGATTAAAAATTCTCCGGGGCGTAAAGACATTTCAAATAAGATTTTCTATGAATATTTACTATGGGATTACCGGGATATTCTTAATAAGGATCCTCATCTACCACCAGAGTTACTTCCCTCCGATTGGGGAGGAGATCAGGCTCGACAATTTGTAAAGTCTTTCCTTCAATCCTGACCCGGATAAGGAGGGGGAGTCGTAGAGTAAATTGGCAAATAATAAGATCACAAGAAAGTCAGTAGACAAGTAGCGCTCGATCGAGCGCTACTTGTCTACTGACTTGTCTACTGACTTGTCTACTGACTTTCTTGTGACTTTCTTTCGCCTTTCTTGTCAGCTTAGAGAGGAAGGATGTTTGATTATGGAAGAGTAACTAATGGGATCAACTATTTCTTCCGTTTATCTTCCTCTCTTGTCACCGAAATATCACCTGCCGATCCGTAGTAGACTCTGGTAACTCCTTTGACCGCCCAGAGACCGGATGTCTCCCGGAAGATGCCGAGATCATCGGTTTCGTCTCCAATGTAATCACCGGGGATAGTCTGGTCGGATGATCCTCCGAAGTAGATTCGGGTGGTTCCCCGGATTGCCCAGAGACCGGTGGTCCTCCGGAAGATTCCTACCGCCCAGATGTTGTCACCGGTATATTCGATTTTGTAGTTTATCCGCTGGCTATTATGCGGATTAAAGATGAAAAAGCAATCCGTTTAATCGGAGAGTAATTGTCGCAGACCGAAGCGGAGTGTAGCATGATGCATTGGCGAAATATATATGCGGACCTCTTTCACTGTATATCCCATCACCCGCCCTGCCTATCGGCGGGATCTGAATCCCCGGCATTTGGATATTGGTCATTGGAAATTGGACATTGGATATTCAGAATCCATTCCCGTAGTATTTCCGCGGTCAACGACCGCGGCTACAACTACTGCCCACTGCCTATTCCCTATTCCCCATTCCCCATTCCCTAGTCCCTATCTCGTTATCGGTGTATCGCCGGTAGTTCCGAAATATGCCCGGGTCACCCCCCGGACGGCCCAGAGGCCGTAGCTCTGCCGGAAGATGGTGATATCGGCGGTCCCGTTTCCGTTAAAGTCGGCCCGGATCGGATAGTCAACGCAGCTTCCGAAGTAAGCCCGGGTTATGCCCCGGATGGCCCAGAGACCGGCCCGGGCACGGAAGATGGCGATATCAGACTGCCCGTCCCCGTCGTAATCAGCCGGGAGCGCCCAGTCGGTTCCGCTCCCGAAGTAGATCCGGGAGAAGTTTCTCAACGACCAGAGGCCGGTAGAGGGACGGAAGATGCCGATGGTGGCGGTGCCGGAGCCATCGTAATTGCCGGAAATAGGGCGGTCGCCCGTGGTTCCGTAGTAGGCCCGGGTAACTCCCCGTACGGCCCAGAGGCCTATAGTGGATCGGAATATAGCGATGTCGGCTATTCCATCACCGTTGTAGTCGGCCGGGGCGGGGAAGTCGACGGATTTGCCGAAGTAGATCCGGGAGACCCCCCGGATGGCCCAGAGGCCCAGGGGCGGACGGAAGATGGCGATGTCGGTGGCTCCGTCGCCGTCGTAATCCCCGGCGACCGGCCGGTCGGCTCCGTGTCCGAAGTAAGCCCGGGTTACCCCCCGGACCGCCCAGAGGCCGGAGGAACTCCGGAAGATAGCGATATCAGAGAAACCGTCACCGTTGTAATCCCCCGATTCCAGGATAAAACGGGGTTGGGCGACTGGCGGCCCGCAGGTCGGGGTGGGTGCGGGTGTCGGAGTAGTGGGGTATCGGGGTGTCGGTGTTGCTGTGGGCGGGACCGGTGTCGGGGTGTGAGGGACTGGAGTCGGGGTATGAGGAACCGGTGTGGGGGTGTGAGGGGCCGGTGTTGGCGTCTGCGGAATTGGTGGCACGGTTGGTTTCACGGTTGGGGTGGGCGATGGTGAAGGGCTGGGGGCCACGGTCGGGGTAACGCTGGGGGTGACGCTGGGGGTCGGGGTAGTTGATGGCGCCGGTGTCGGTGAGATCTGACGGTAGGAGAGAGATAATTTGGTGATGAAGGCATCGTAGCCGCTATCCAGAGAGCTTTGATAGGCGTTCGCGGTAGGAAAATTATAGGAACCCGCCGCTCCGGTGAGATAGGCATTCCCCTCAAGATCAACCGCGATATCGTATCCGTAATCTGTACCGCTCCCCCCGAGAAAAGTAGAATAGAATAATCCATTGCCGGAAGGGTTGAACTTGGCCGCGAAGATGTCCGTTCCCTGAAGGGAGGCCTGATAGGGATTTAAGGTGGGAAAATCGCTGGAGCTGGTGTATCCGGTCAGATAAGCGCAGTTGGAAGAGTCCAGGGCCAATCCCTCTCCCCGATCCATACCGGATCCTCCCAGATAGGTGGAATAGACCAGAGTGGAACCGGTGGAGGATAACTTGAATAGGTAGTTATCCAGGCTGCCTCCCCCGTAATCGGGCTGGAAGGCGTTTCTGGTGGGGAGATCGGTGGACGCGGTGAAACCCGCGACATAGGTAGAGTTACTGCTGTCTATCGCGATGGAACTGCCATAATCGGATTTACTTCCCCCTAAGTAGGTGGAGTAGGATAGCTCGGAGCCGGAGGTGCTAAACCGAGTTACGAATATATCTCTATTCCCCGCCAGACTGGACTGGTAAGCGTTCAGGATGGGGAAATTAACGGAGTAAGTGCGTCCGATCAGATTAGCTCTCTCCTCCTCGTCGAGGGCGATTCCGTACCCCCAGTCATTATAGCTGCCTCCGAGATAGGTTGAATAGATTATTCCCGATCCGTCTGACCCCAGTTTTACCAGGACGGCATCATCGGTGGAACCGCCGTGAGTAGACTGGTAGGGGTTTTCCGTGGGGAAGTCGAGAGAACTGGTCTCTCCCGTGATATAGACATCATAATTTGAATCGTGAATAATTCCCCGGCCGACATCATCACCGCTCCCCCCCAGGTAGGTGGAAAAGATCAGAGTCGCGCCAGAGGTTGATAACTTCGCGGCAAAGATGTCACTATCCCCCCCGCCGCTGCCGGATGACTGATAGGGGTTCTCGGTGGGAAAGTCGGTGGAATCGGTCTCTCCGGTGAGATAGACATAACTATTATCATCCACATCAATTCCGCGGGCCACATCGGTACCGTTGCCCCCCAGGTAGGTGGAAAAGATCAGGGTGGTGCCGGAGGAAGAGAACCGGGAGACAAAAATATTGTTGGTAGAGCTGGTAAAACTTGCCTGGAAGGGAGATGATCCGGCGGTGGGGAAATCATCTGAGTTGGTTTCTCCGGTAATATAGGCGCTGCCCTCTGTATTGACTGCGATAGCAGAAGCGTAGTCCATCCCGCTTCCCCCCAGATAAGTGGAGTAGTCGAGGGTGAGTTCACAGATATATCCTACCGGCGTGGGGGTAGTTGAAGGTGATGGCATCGCGGTAGGGGTGGGTGTCACCGAAGGAGATGGAGTAGGGGTGTGATAGCCCACCGGTGTGGGGGTGGGCGGTATCGAGGGAGTGGCGGAGGGGCTTGGCGTCGGTGTGGTCGGTGTGCGGGTTGGGGTTATGAGGTGGAACCGGCTGACAAAGACCGACTGGTTGCCGGCCCGGCTCGACTGGCCGGGGTTTTCAGTCGGAAAATCCTCGGATTGGGTATATCCGGCCAGATAAATATTATCCCTGTTATCGACGGCAATACCGGATCCGGTATCACTGTCGCTTCCTCCCAGGTAGGTGGAATAGTTCAGAGTGGCGCCGGAGGAGGAGAGGAGGGTGAGGAAAGCGTCCTGGTCTCCGGAACCGCCCCCCCAGGAAGATTGGTAGGGGTTGACGGTGGGGAAATTCCCCGAGTAGGTATATCCGGTCAGAGCCGGCCTCTGGTTGGAGTTAAGCACCATATCCTTGGCGATATCGGAACCGCTCCCGCCGAGATAGGAAGAATATAAAAGTTCAGATCCGGTGGAGGAGAGGCGGGAGAGGAAGATGTCGTAATCCCCTCCACCGTAATTTGACTGATACGCGCTGATCGTAGGAAAGTCGTTGGAGGCGGTATAACCGGTCAGCCAGGCCTGATTATCACTGGTCAGGCTGATGCCGTAAGCAACATCATCGCCTGCTCCCCCCAGGTAGGTGGAATAGCGCAGTGAATCTCCCCGGAAGGTGAAAGCGGTGAAGAAGATTTCGTAGTTGCCTTCCCGGGATGATTGATACGGATTGAGCAGGGGGAAGTCGGTGGATTCGGTCCACCCGGCCAGATATACCCGTTTATTCGGGTCCAGGGCGATACATTCTCCTATATCACGCTCACCACCTCCCAGATAGGTGGAATAAATGAGGGAGGAACCGGAGGAGGAGAGGATAGTGAGATAGATATCTTCGTTTCCGGCACAGGATGCCTGGTAAGGGGATCGGGTGGGGAAGTCGGCGGAGCTGGTCTGCCCGGTCAGGTGGGTGAGGTAGTTTGAGCTGACTTCGATCCCATGTCCCTGATCGGTCCCGCTCCCTCCCAGGTAGGTGGAGAATTCCAGGGCCGAACCGGTGGAAGTGAACCGGGTGACGAAGGCTTCAAATCCGGCTTCTCGTGATGCCTGGAAGGGATTTTTGGTCGGGAAGTCATCGGATAGAGTATAGCCGGAGAGATAAGGCCGGTTGAACGCGTCCAGCGCCAGACTGCTGCAACTATCAGCCGCGCTCCCCCCCAGGTAGGTGGAGTAGAGGAGAGTGGCACCGGTGGATGAGATGGAGCTGAGAAAAACAGCGGAGGAAGAACCTCCTATGGATGATTGATAGGGGTTGACCGTGGGAAAATCATCTGATCTGGTATAGCCGGTAACGACCATATTATAATTAGAATCTATCTCGATATCTTTGCCGTAGTCATATGAGTTATCTCCCCCTAAATAGGTCGAGTAATTAAGCTCGAAGTTCTCTGCCGGCAACCGGGTAGAATAGACGGCGGTTAATACGAGGAGAGCGATAAGATTGAATAATATTTTCATCTGGTTGTCCTTTAGGTCAATTAAGTTTTATCGGTTTGACTGTTGAAAAAATATCTGGTGATGGTTAATAAATAGTGTGGCAGGATATATAAACAAGCAAAAGATATGCCATCACCGGCCGCAAAAGAAAAAAATCTTATAATCCATTGATCCGCAATTGATTATATATTTAGAGCACCGGGATGACGAACCGGGTGAGTGTTGCATAATACATCACTCTGAAAAAGTATGCGACACTTAGTCAGTCGCAAAAAGGTATAAAAACCATAAACTTTCCCCGACCCCGGCCCCTTATATTAGCCGCAAAAAGGCGCAAAATTCACAAGCGAACAACTTTAGGCACTTAAGTGCACTTTAGGCACTTTTAACTTATTTCCCCAGCCTCTATCTCGTCACCGGTGTATCTCCGGTGGTGCCGAAGTAAGCACGGGTGACTCCCCGGACAGCCCAGAGGCCGTAGTCCTGCCGGAAGATGGTGATATCGGCGGTTCCATTTCCATCGAAGTCAGCCCGGAGCGGATAGTCGATACAGGATCCGAAGTAAGCCCGGGTGGTCCCCCGGATAGCCCAGAGGCCGGACCGGGCACGGAAGATGGCGATGTCAGATTGACCGTCACCGTTGTAATCCGCCGGGAGGGTCCAGTCGGTTCCGCTCCCGAAGTAGATCCGGGAGAAGTTTCTCAAAGACCAGAGGCCGGTTAAGGGACGGAAGATGCCGATGGTGGCGGTGCCGGAGCCATCGTAATCGCCGGAGACAGGGCGATCGCCGGTGGTTCCATAGTAAGCCCGGGTCACCCCCCGAACGGCCCAGAGACCGATATTGGCCCGGAAGATGCAGACATCGGTGATCCCGTCGCCGTCGTAGTCGGCCGGGACGGAACGGTCTCCGGCCGTCCCGAAGTAAACCCGGGAGACGCCGCGGATAGCCCAGAGTCCCAGGGGAGGCCGGAAGATGGAGATATCGGCGGTGCCGTCTCCGTCATAATCGCCGGTCACGGGCTGATCGAAACCATTTCCGAAGTAAACCCGGGTTACCGACCGGACAGCCCAGAGCCCGGAAGAACTACGGAAGATAGCGATATCGGAGGTGCTGTCCCCGTCGTAGTCACCCGATTCCACGATGAAGTGGGGCGGCCGGACGGTCGGTCCGCAGGTGGGAGTGGTTAGGGGTATCGGTGTAGGGGTGTGTCGGGGTGTCGGGGTAACTGTTGGCGGAACCGGTGTTGGCGGAATCGGAGTCGCTGATGGCTTTGCAGTCGGTGTAGGAGTGATGCTTGGCGTTGGTGTGGTCGTCGGCGTCGGAGTGGGTATTGGAGTTATGCTTGGTGTCGGTATCGGAGTCGGGGTGACCAGAATGCTCTCCAGTTTGAGCCGGGCCACGACGGCGTCGTAGGAACCGCCGGCTTTGGAAGATTGATAGGAGTTTGCCACGGGAAAATTACTGGAGCTGGTATAGCCCGAGATCAGTAAATCCCCCCCCGGGCCCGCGGTTATACCTGTGCCGTATTCGGTTCCGCTTCCTCCCAGATAGGTGGAATAGGTAAGGTTATCTCTATCATCGAAGACGGAGATAAAAATATCAGAGTAGAAACCTCCCCCGGCGGCCTGATAAGAGTTTTTAGTGGGGAAATCTTCTGATAGGGTTCTCCCTACAAGGTAAGAACTCCCGTCGCTCCCGGTGGTGATACCGAAACCATAGTCGAGAGCGCTCCCCCCCAGGTAGCTGGAAAAGATCAGGGCTGATCCGGAGGAGGAGAACCGGGAGACGCAAATGTCATACGTACTCTCTCCGGCCCAGGCTGCCTGATAGGGGTTGACGGTGGGAAAATCATCCGAATAGGTATAACCGATGACGCGAGCGTCGTCATCGGGACCGAGAGCTATCCCCTGTAACCAATCATCTCCGGTGCCTCCCAGATAAGTTGAAAAGGTAAGCGTGTTGCCGGTAGGGGTGAGTTTACTGATGAATCCATCAATTTGACTGCTGGCGGTGGAAGCCTGGAATGGGTTATGGGTGGGGAAGTTAGTGGAGTAAGTATATCCGGTAAGGAGAGCGCTGCCATCGGACCCGATCACGCAGCCCTTCCCCCAGTCACTCCCCGCTCCTCCGAAATAGGTCGAATACTCCAGGGCTGACCCGTTCGGTTTTATTTTGGCGGCAAAAACATCCCGATTCCCCGCTAAGGAATCCTGGTAGGAATTCTGGGTGGGGAAGTCAGAGGAGAAAGTATATCCGATGATATGAGCCTGAAAGAAGGTGTTAAGAGCGATGTCCTCTCCTTTGTCTTCATCGCTCCCCCCGAGATAGGATGAGTAGAAGAGCTGCCCGGAGGAATCAAACTTGGTTATGAAAGCATCTCCGCCGCCGCCGTATCCGGCCTGGATAATCGGGTTGGTGGCGTAATTTTTGGTGGGAAAGTCAGTGGAGAAGGTCTGCCCGGTGATGTAAGCTTTATCGGTGGAATCAAGATCAACGCCGGAAGCATCATCATCTGCACTCCCCCCCAGGTAAGTGGAGAAAACCAGAGAGCTGCCGGAAGAGGAAAATTTGGTCAGGAAACAATCCTGGCTGCTGCCGATCGCGAAGGCGGCTTGATAAGGATTGATGGTGGGAAAGTTAAACGACTTGGTGTAACCTGTAACATAAGCGTTACCGTTACTGTCAACAGCGATACCGTTGGCCTGATCCCAATCATTTCCGCCCAGATAGGTTGAATAGTCGATTCCGACCCGGGAAACAATATCTTTTCGATAAACATTATCTCCCGCTGCGGTCCAGAGTTCTCCCGGTCCGCGGGCATCCAGTCCCTTCGGGGTGATTCCGTTGGTCTCCAGGGACCAGGATGTGCCGTTAAAAAAATATATTCCCTTATCCGCATTGTTCATCCCGGCCCATACCCGGTCGGCGGATAGACCGGTGATGGAGGACTGAGTGGAGTTATTATCCAGGTCGGTGGATACTTGCCAGTTGCTGCCGTCATAGTGGAGGATAATCCCGGTATCTCCGATCGCCCAGACATCATCATCGGAGGTAGCGAATATATCCCGGAGATATTTGCCGGATCCCAGGTTGAACTCGGTCTGGACCGTCCAGTCTGTCCCGTCATTAAAAATAATTCGGTTGGTCCCGGTCCATCCCCCGGCGGCCCAGATGTGGTCCGCGTCGGTTCCATGAACGGAATTCCAGATAGTGGTTCCGAGATCGGTATCTAAATACCAGCTGGAACCGCTGTTGCTGGAATGATATATCTCACCCAGATTGGCGCTGACCCAGATCTCTTCTCTATCCGGAGCGAAGACATCGTAGAGCCAGCATTCTGTGCCGGTAGAGATTTCGGTGGAAAGAGACCAGGTATTACCATCATAGGAATAAATCCGTCCCAGAGTATGAGTACCATCCTTATAACCTACCGCCCAGACATGGCGGCGGTCGTAAGCATAAGCTCCATAAAAATATCCGGTTTCATTGGTGAAGGTGGAGGTCTGAACGGTCCAGCCGCTCCCATCAAAATGAATAATCCTCCCCTGGTTGATGGATTCATAGCTCCCCTCGGTACACCAGACATTGGAGCTGTCGGCTACGGCGACCGCGGAGATGGTCTCCCCGAAATCGGTGGAGAGTGTCCATTCTCCTCCCGTTGCCGGTCGGGAGGTGACAGCGAGGAAAGTTAAGGAAACTACCAAAGACCATCCCCAATATTTTTTCATTATTAAACTCCCGGTTGATAACCAAATTAAATCTGCGCTTCGCGCTAATTTAGTTTTGAAAAAATACTAACCTTGATGAATTGATACAATTACCAGAATATAATAGCAAAAAATATGCCAACCGTTGAAGAAAAAAATATATTTTCTTAACCCCCTGAAATCAAGGGAGATAGGGATGACTGACAAGCAATTATTTGCGGCGGCCACTGCTAGGGATGTGTCATAATGCAACACTGTAATACAGAATGTCGTATCCCCGATAAATCGGGGTAGACTGCGCGGAGATCCCGCCGATAGGTGAGACAGGACATTCGATATTCGTTTTTCTATCCTCTACCAACTATCAGCTTGATCCGCGGTGAACGACCGCGGCTACAACCACTGCTTATTCCGCGGTCAACGACTGTCACGTCCTGATTTAAAGTTGTCACTTTTTTCTTAAAAAACTTCTTCTTCCCCCTACCTCGCCCCCATAACTAACTTCCAATGGCCAACTTCCAATATCCAATTTCCAAATTCAACCTCGGTGTTGGTCTTTCGCATTTGGAGATTGGTTATTGGTCATTGGATATTGGACATTTCGCTCAACCACTGCCCATTGCCTACTCCCCACTCCCTATCCTTATCTCGTCACCGGTAAATCGCTTGTGGACCCGAAATATATTCTGGTAATACCCTTAATCGCCCAGAGTCCAGAGGTCTCCCGGAAAATGCCTATATCATCTATCCCCGTGGAACGGTAATCGGCCGGGATCGGACGGTCGAGGCAGTTGCCATAGTAAACTCTGGTCACCCCCTGGATCGCCCAGAGCCCGCCAGCCCCGTGGCGGAATATACCGATATCCGAAGTTCCATTGCCATCGTAATCGATCCGGAGAGGCCAATCATCGGTAGCTCCGAAATATACCCGGGAGATATCTCTGAGAGCCCAGAGGCCGGAGGAGGGGCGGAAGATCGCGATATTCGCGGTCCCGTCTCCGGTATAATCGCCGGGGAGGGGACGGTCATTACTTTCCCCGAAATATACCCGGGTAATTCCCCTGACCGCCCAGCGTCCGTTCTCGGTCTGGAATGTTGCGACATCGGCGCTGCCGTCGCCGTCATAGTCGGCGGGGCAGGGGAAGTCATCGGTGGAACCGTAATAAATCCGGCTTATCCCACTAATAGCCCATAGTCCGGCGGAGGGTCGAAAGATGGCGATATCAGTGGTTCCGTCGCCGTTGTAATCCCCGGAGACGGGAGAGTCATCGACGGATCCGAAGTAGACCCGGGTTATACCCCGGACTGCCCAGAGCCCGGTGGTATCGCGGAAGATGGCCGGATCGGCTCTGCCGTCTCCGTCGTAGTCACCTGTGGCGATAAGAAAATTTGGTTGAGAGATGGCGGGGCCGCAGGTCGGAGTTGGTGAAGGAGCTATCCCTGTCGTGGTTGGGGTTGGCGAAGGCGCTATCCCTGCCGCAGTTGGGGTGGGAGTAGCTGGAGCACCAGCCTCTCCTGTAACCAGCAGGTCGTCGATACAGATTCCGTAACCCCAGTTTGCCGTACCCTGTAAACAGATATAATAATCATTACTTGGGTTCGGCAGATCGATATTATGTTCCGTCCAGGTTGAGATCGAACTGTTGAGTGTGGTCAGGAGATTCCAGGCGGCGCCGGCGGAAGTTCTGTAATAGATTGAAAGCTCATCCTGATCTCCAAGCCACTCTTCCATGGCCAGCCAGAAGTTGAGCCGGGTATTGGCGGTCTGGCCTCCGAAGTAGAGCGGTGGTGAGATCAAACGGGTTATCGGCTGGTTGTAATCTTCACAGTAGAAGAGGGCATTGTATGTGCCGCTCTGAGATTGAGGCGGATGTGAGTAGCCGTTCCCTTCGGCTTGTTCCCAGTCCGTTGTTCCGGAGAGATATTTTTTACTCCATCCCTCCGGGACTCCGTTGCTCCAGGCTCCTTCGAAATCTTCCGTGAAGGGGATAGATTGTGGAGCAGTAGACGCGGTCGCGGATGGGGCGGGTGAAGGGGTTGGGGTTTTAAAACCTTCCGGTGTCGGCGTGGCCGAGGGTGTGGGTGTGGGAGTCTTATATCCGAATGGCGTAGGGGTGGGTGAAGTAGGGGGTTGATAGACCAGATAGGCTACCGCGCAACCGACCACGGCAGAGGTGTAACGTATCCGCATGTATCCGGATTCGCCCCAGGAAGGTCCCCAGGAGTTTCGGAGGATCCAGACTCCGCCACCCCCCTCCGGGGGATTGTCATCCCAGCCGACCAGAGAGATCGCGTGGTCGGAGGTTGTGTAGGCGCAAGGGGTGCCGTCGCACACGGTATTGGTGTCTTGGTAGATTCCGTTGTTATAGGCTGAGAAAGCACCAGCGGCTACGACTGCGGCATCAACCACGCCATAGGTCATGATCGCGGTCTTGATGGCGTCGATATCATTACAGGGAACCCGATGCCAGGATTGGAATTGGGTTAGCGGCGGGTAGCTTGTCAATGGGCAGCTCTGTTCCTGGCCGCTATAGGGATATTCAGTCTCGGTACAGATCCCGTAATCCACCAGAGCCTGCAGTTCGTCATAATCATAACTGGCTCCGTTACAGCCGTCAAATCCGCTATAATGATCGGAGAGGCAGAACGCGATAAAGGCTTCGGAGAAATCGGCGCGGTTGCCGTCAAAATTACCGGTAATCCAGTTATAGGAACCTTCCGCTGCCGCCGTAGCTCCAAAAGCGTAGCATGAGCCGCAGTTTCCCTGGTTTCGGACTTCTCCGATATAGTCATGCCCGTCATGATTCCGCCAGTCAAATGCTGTTGGGAGGGTGACCGTCCCCAGACGGCTTTCGAGAGGTCCGATACCGGTGTCCGAGGTCAATGCCCGGGCAAAAGCCGGTCCGCGGCGGCTGAAGAACCGGCTCTTCTCCGCCGGGGACATATCAAAGACCCAGTTATCAGACACCTCGAAAGAATATCCGTTATGGTCAATTTTATAGCGGATCTCCTCCAGGGTGTCGTCCGGCTCAAAAGGGAGGATATCCTGCCCGGAGCTGAAACCGGCGGGGAGGATGATAAGCAGGAGTATTAAACTGGATAATATTTTCATAAGTTAGTGTCTTTGGCGCTACCTGAAGTAAAAAGTTAGGAGTATCCCAAATTCTTGAGGTACTCACTAATACTCTAAATTGCAATTGTGAGGAACGAAGTGACGAAGCAATCTCAACTCGTTGTGCATCAAGAGATTGCTTCGCTTCGCTCGCAATGACACTGTAATGTTCCAGTGAACCTCGTTCTCCTAATATTTCCTCACAATTTACCTGGAGCTCTTTGACGCTGTAGCCGCGGTCGGTGACCGTGGACCAGATGACTTCCGGCAATACCGCGGTCACCGACCGCGGCTACAGCGTCAAGCCATGATCACGAGTTGACGGGGTTCACTGAAACCCTAGAATTTATAAGTTAGAATATTATCATAAACATACGCTAACAATCAGCTATGCGCAAGTTCTCCCGGAAATCATTCTGTTGGTGATTTGACGTAAGCTTTCAGTGAACCCCGTTGCCCCGTGCTCGTAGCGGCTGCCTTTAGGCTGCCACACGATGGCGACCTGAAGGTCGTCGCTACGAGAGGGCGGGGTTAGATCGGAAGACACACGTCTGAACTCCAGTCACACTGATATATCTCGTATGCCGTCTTCT
>CAKZYZ010000120.1 GCA_937885075.1 uncultured bacterium
AAAAAGTTGCGTAGCTAAGTTCCTGCTTCGGAATTTCAATAAGTTCGTAGTGCAGGACTTCAGTCCTGCCTTCGTTGGGCAGGACTGAAGTCCTGCACTACGAGATTGCGCCGAAGGCGCTAAGTTCAAGAATATATTTAATTTTATGAGGACCGGTAAAGAATTCCATAAAATTGATTATATCATGTTCTCTGAAAACAGGTTGTTTTATCCTATTCAATCACATTCGATCGTCTGTTCATTTAAAGGGGGCGAGGTTGGGGGCGAATAGTCCTGGTCTCCCCCGAATTTTATTCTGGGTCATAAAATAGTCTTGTCTAAAAAAGGGACCGAGGTTGTGGTGCAATAAGAAGAAATGTTAATCATATGTCTAAAAGTTGCGCCTTAGGCGCTATATTCTTATTCTTCAACGTCCTTTCTCTTCAACGTCCCCTTTTTTCAACGTCCCTTTTTTTCAACGTCCCCTGTTTTCAACATCCTTATTTTCAACGATCTTTATCTTTAAGCAACCCGCACAACCTATCGAGTTCATCATCAGTGTAGTAATCAATCTCTATCTTCCCCCCTCCTTTTCTCGAAGGAGATATAAGCACCTTCGTCTTAAGTGCATCCCGCAGAAGATCTTCCGCGTATGCGATATGCGGATCTACTTTAGCTTGCCGCTTCCTTGGGGAGGCAGTTTTTTTACCATCTCCAACCATCTTCTCCAACCTCCGAACCGAAATCCCACCGTCGGCGGCGAAACCGGCCAATTTCAACTGCCTTGATTCATCCTTCTCCGAGAGGAGAGTCCGGGCCTGGCCAAAATTAAGCCGTCCTTCTTCAATCAATTTTTTAATCGGATCCGGAAGTTCCAGCAATCGGAGAAGATTCGCTACCGATGATCGATCTTTCCCTACTCTCTCGGCAATCATCTCCTGGGTCTCATCAAATTCGCGGATCAGACGCCGGTAACTCCTCGCCTTTTCGATCGGGTTAAGATCCTCACGCTGAATATTCTCGATCAGGGCAATCTCAAGGATATCTTTCTCATCAGTAATCTCTTTTACTATAGCCGGGATCTTTACCAGCCCGGCTTGACGGGCGGCAATCAACCTCCTCTCCCCGGCAATCAGTTCATAGCCATCTTCAACCTCTCTGACAATAATCGGCTGAATCACCCCTTTCTCCCGGATCGACCGCGCCAATTCACCGATCGCCTTCTCCTCAAA
Organism: uncultured bacterium; assembly: GCA_937885075.1. Taxonomy (GTDB): domain Bacteria; phylum Auribacterota; class Erginobacteria; order Erginobacterales; family Erginobacteraceae; genus CAKZYZ01. The sequence continues at coordinate 1,212 of CAKZYZ010000120.1, forward strand.
CCGATACCGCGGTTGATATTTATTCTTCCGGATCCGGCTTTCATCAATCTTCTCGATCCTCTCCCCCAACCGGGAAGGCATCATATCTCCCTCTCCAATCAGAGCATCAAGCCCCCTCCCCAATACACTCTTCTCCATAATATAGCCCTCTTGCGTTCTTTATCTCTATAGTTCAAATAAGTTGCGTAGCTAAATACTGCTTCATAATGGTAAGCTTTCAGAAAACCCCGTTGTCTTAATATTTCTTCACAATTTGTCCGGGTCCCTTTGACTCTGTAGCCGCGGTCGGTGACCGCGGACCCGATGGTTGCCGGCAATACCGCGGGCACCGACCGCAGCTACAACACATGGCCATGATCACGAGTTTACGGGGTTTACTGAAATCTTACTTCTGAATTGTAATTCGTAGATTTTTTGTTTTCAATTAGCAAAGATTCGCGAGATTCGCGGTTAATAACTTGCGTTGCCAGATTCTCTGTTATCTCTATCGCCAGTGCGTTATACGCCATCGCCCCGGACGACCTTTCATCATAGTACTGAATCGGCTTCCCAAAGCTGGGAGCTTCTCCCAGCCTCACATTACGGGGTATTATCGTCTCAAAGACATCCCCCTTAAAGAACCCCCGCACCTCATCTATCACCTGCTGGGAGAGTCGGGTCCTATTATCACTCATTGTTAATAGCACCCCGCTGATTCTCAGATCAGGGTTCAGCCTCTCCCTCACCAGCCTGATAGCTCCCATCAACTGAGAGATCCCCTCCAGAGCGTAATATTCCGCCTGAATCGGGACTATCAGTTCATCAGCACAGGCAAGAGCGTTGATAACCAGGATATTTAGTGAGGGAGGACAGTCGATCAGGATAAAGGGATATTTCTCCCGAATCGGACGGATGGCTTCCCTCAATCGATACTCCCGCCCCAGAAAGCTGATCAACTCAACCTCCGCCCCGGTCAGATCGGGATGAGACGGGACCAGTGAAAGGTTTTTAAACTCGGTAGCCCGGATACAGTCTTCAATCCCGGTCTGCCCTAAAATAAGCGGATATACACTTCGATCCCGATCATCTTTAGCCACCCCAACCCCGCTGGTAGCATTCCCCTGCGGATCAAGATCGATCAGCAGGACCGGATAACCGGCCAGACCCAGCGCGGCCGCGAGACTTACACTGGTGGTAGTCTTCCCGACCCCGCCTTTCTGATTCACGATTGTAATTACCTTAGATATAGCCATAAATTAGCTCATTTCTTGTAAGCTTTCACGGAACCATGTCGCATCGTGCTCGTAGCGGCGACCTTCAGATCGCCATCGTGTGGCCCCGCCAACGGCGGGGCCGCTACGAGAGGACGGGGTTCACTGAAAGCTTACCATTCCTTTACTATATTCTTGAACCAAGATTCTATGAAAGGAGCACATACTACTCAAATCATATTACCCCTGCAATACTTTTTTCAGCTCCCCCGGCATACCCATTGCAACTTTATATTTTTCTCAGTACAATCAGGTCAGAGGAGAAAATCACCCCAACGGGGTGAAACATTACAGCCCAGGGTGAAACCCTGGGTATTATATTAAACGCCCCCCATCCCTTTCCTTTCCCGGTTCCTACAGGTACCAACATATTACCCCTATACTCCCTAAACCTCCTTGCCTATCAACATCCATCGTCTTCAACAGATCAATTAGCGCCAGAGGCGCTAATTCACTATTTTAGAATTACCAAAGGTAATTCTAAAATAATGTTCCACGTGGAACATTGCCAAAAAAATTGCTTCCTGCAATTAAATGCTCCCCCAATACGACAGCGATACCCTCTTATATCCTCATGGGATTGTGCCCCGGTATAACTATCCGGAACTCCGCTAGGTCCTACCACTCTATTTAATTTTTGGCACAAAAATTAAATAGAAAATAATCCTTGTCCAGGATGGACATCTGATGTACAGTGTCCACAATACATTGGACACCATAGCGGTCATTGTCTGGGACAGTGGCTTTAAAAGTAAATTTAAAAAATCCAACAACCGGGACAAGCAAGATTACCAAATGGGGGAGGGGAGAAGTCACCACAAAATCCTATGTCCACCATTGTCCATCTATTATATGTTGCGTCAGAAGGAAAACTCAGAGAAATACCCCCGGCGAGTTTATCTCGCCGGAGGAAAAGTTCAACAGCTCCATCCTACTTCAAACCCAAAACGGCCCCTGCCACCTCGGTCCCCCCCCGATTCTCGGGGTGTGGCAGAGGAGAAAGTTCACAAGATAACCGCCGGTTCACCTCCCCCATCGGGTGAGATTTGGAACCAGCGAGTTTCTATCGCCAGAAAAACCTGGTGAATGCGAATAACTTTTCTTATCCGCCATAGTGCTTGTGCTTGCATCCCGATCATTTCGGGGCATCCCGAACTTGTTTCGGGGCTTTAGCGACGGAGGAAGGCACTCTTCAAGAACATATCTACTAAATAAAGATCATTTCAAGAAAACAAGGGATCCACTCCCCATTCTCTATTCCCCATTCCCCAAACAAAATGACCACTCAAGATAACATAGAACCAACCATAACCTGGATTCCCCTAAAAGATGCCGCCCTATTATTAGGATGCAGCGTCAAAACTATCCGGCGCCGCATCAAAGCCGGCACCTGGCGGAGTATGATCGAATACCAGGGGCAGAAAGCTATCCGTCTGGTCGCCCGGGAAGATATTTTAAAGGAGACATCCATCCAGAAGCAGCCTTATTATACTTCAATTGATCCAAATCTGGCTGTCCATGCCCTTGAAGATGTCCATCACCAGTTGGACAAAACTCTCGGGACAAACCTTGACCAGTTCAATCGGAAGTTCAGTGCGGCAGTCTTTGGATCAAGAATATATCTCATTGTAGCCCTTGTGATTACAGCAATCCTCATCATAGGATTCATGGTCCTATTTTCGGATAGCCGGGATGAAGTTATCGCAGAACGGATGGTAGACATGAAGGACGAACTGTCCAGCATCATCTCCTATAACCAGAAAGCATCATCCCGGGCCGCGGATCAAGCTGCACAGCAATATAAGAAGGCCCTCACCATCACCACCGACTCCAATAAAGAGATCAAAGCAACCCGGGAAGAGATTAAAAAACTATCTTCTACCCTGGACTCAAATGAATTACAATCCGTCGAATCCCGGCAAGAGATAAAAAATACTCGCGATGAAGTATCCGCCCTCCGGAGAGAGCTCGCCGAGCTCCGCGAAGAGATCAGCTCCCTCCGTACCTCTTCTCCGGCTCCTGAGGAGACTGAACCCGTCTCCGAAGTAGTGATCCCGTCTGTTGAAGAGGAAAAAGAAAAATTCCAATCCCCCACCCCCAACCCTTCCCCTACGCCCTCCGAAGAGAAAGAAGAGGAAAGCTCCGGCTTCCTGGGTATTTTTTAAACGGTATCGGTATTCCAGTAATACGTAACCACCCAACTTGAAATCACAATTTGTGATTTCAAGTTCGAGAACTCTTCCTCTGTCAACGGAGTATTGCCGAGAAGCTTACTTCAAAAGACCGTCCCCTACTATTTTTTTAGACGAGGTATCCCCGGTGGTCGGAATGGTATCTTCTCAATAAATAGGGGCAATGTCATTGCGAGCGCAGCGAAGCAATCTCAACTTTGGCTGAAATAAAGCGAGATTGCTTCGTCGCTCCGCTCCTCGCGATGACATTTCCCCCGGAATATTGAGAAGATACTCGGAATGGTATATTTTGAACTGGGGGGGGAGAGAAAATTCCCGGCGGTTGGAAGATCTCCTTCTGGGTCAGAACGAAGTGCTCAGGATATGACCCTGTTTGCCTTGCGGGCATACAGAATAGACGCCAGTTGGCTAAAATATGACCTTTAAACGTGTTTTTCGGGGTCGAAAACATCCACTAAGACCTTGTTTGCTAAAACCTTTGCTAAGATAAAAGAAGTAATCATATTTTAGCAAAGAGTAATATGCTGCGTAGCAGTAAGTTCCGGCAAATGCTTTGAGTATTTATTCGTTTTGGGGATGAATTCCTTTGCTAAGTTATGGGGGCTTTCCAGTAATATCCATCTGGGATGAGATCGGAAGAGCACACGTCTGAACTCCAGTCACACTGATATATCTCGTATGCCGTCTTCTGCTTGAAAAAAAAAAAAAATAACACATAAACTCCACTATCATGCCCACCCCCTCTCGTCTTT
>CAKZYZ010000121.1 GCA_937885075.1 uncultured bacterium
TGAATGGTTTTTTTTTTTTTTTTAAGGATACGGCGACCACCGAGATCTACACTCTTTCCCTACACGACGCTCTTCCGATCTCGTGGATGGGCGGAGGAATGAAATCGTGCCCCAGCGAGTACATAGGAAGGAGCGGCGTCATCTTCGCGGTATCCCCGTGGTCATATACAAATGGCGCATGAGTCATCGTCGGACAGGAATAGGGCTCTACCGGAATGATATCTATATCCGCCCCATTAATCTTATCCGAGACAAAAGGAAAGGCCAACCCCGCGAAATTGCTCCCGCCCCCGGCGCAGCCGATCACCACATCGACCTTTTTCTCTCCAAACTTTTCCAGCTGCTTCTTGGCTTCCAGGCCGATAATCGTCTGATGGAGCATGACATGGTTCAGGACACTCCCCAGCGCGTACCGGGTCTCACCCTTGGGATCGCTCACCGCCGCCTCAATAGCCTCACTGATGGCGATCCCCAGACTCCCGGGCGTATCGGGGATCCGGGCCAGGATGTCCCGCCCGGCCTGGGTCTGATTACTGGGACTGGCGATACAGGTCCCTCCCCAGGTCTCCATCATGATCTTTCTAAACGGCTTCTGATCAAAACTGATCCGGACCATGAAGACCTTGCACTCCAGCCCCAGCAGCGAGCAGGCAAAAGAGAGGGCGCTCCCCCACTGACCGGCACCGGTCTCGGTAGTGATCTTCTTGATCCCGAACTCTTTATTATACCAGGCCTGAGCGACCGCGGTATTGGGCTTATGGCTTCCGGCCGGAGAGAGACTCTCGTTCTTATAGTAGATCCGGGCCGGTGTCCCCAGAGCCTCCTCCAGATACTTAGCCCGATGGAGCGGCGAGGGACGCCAGCGATAGAGCATCTCCAGGATGCCTTCCGGGATATCGATCCAGCGCTCCTGGCTCATTTCCTGCTCGATCAGGTTCATCGGGAAGACCGGAGCCAGCATTTCCGGGGTAATGGGATTCCCGTCCGGTCCCAGCGGCGGCTGGAGCGGGGTGGGAAGATCGGCCGCCAGGTTATACCACTGACGCGGGATCTCATCTTCATTTAATAACATTCTTACCGTCATAGCTATCCTCCTGTTATCATAGCGCCTCGGGCGCAAACTTTTTATTTCTGTCCGGATATATTGCTCTCGCGCAATAGATTAGCGAAGATTCCTGACCCCGCTTTTTCGATGATAGAATTCTCGGTTAATCTCCAATGACTTCCCTCAGCGCGGAATCAGGCTTCTTCAGCTGCCGGGATCCCCGGGTGATCTTGCAGAGGCTGAGATGAAGCCGGCGGGCGATCTCCCGCTGGCTGACCCCCTCCTCCAGAAGCTTCACCAACTCCCAGCGCGAAGAGAGATCCCTCACCTCTTTCGGCGTCAGGATCTCCCGGAAAAACTTCTCCAGCAGACCGGGATCGTCTATCTCCGCCAGTCTCCTGACTATTTCCTGTAGCTTGTCCATAGTTCTGATTCTATAAAGAGAAACACTTCTACCGGATCGGCCTTATTTTGTCAACCCGGATTCAGAAAAAGCAAAAAAAAAGGAATAAAATCGCGATATCTCCGACTGATGTATTGTACCAATAGCCCCAAGCACCGTCCGACTACCGGACGACATCGACAAGCTGTATGACGCAATGAAGCGTCCTCCGGACACAAAACAAGTCACCACTATGAGGCAAAGCACAATGAATATCCACAACGAAAGAAAATTAGCCGCCCGCGCCACCGCTCTCGGCAAATCCGCTGATCCTGATACCTTCGACGAACTCGCCTCCCTGACCATATCGAATTCACCACTGGTCCGGCGTCTGGCTGCCTCCGCCCTCGGGAAATTAGCCGGAATCGTCCATCCCGGTCCCGCGGTACTCACCCTCCGCCCTCTCCTATCCGACCCCCATCCCCAGGTCCGCCAGTATGCCGCCAAGGCACTGGGGGCCTTTGGCGCCCACTCGGCTCCAGCCCTGGATGATCTCCGCGATCTTTATCAGAATCCGGCCGAGAAAGAATATGTCAAACGCTCTGTCCGGACCGCCGGCCGAACCATCCGCGAATCTCTCAGGATAGCCAATGAGCAAGCCCGACACTTCTGTCGCCGCTGCGGCGCGCCGGTCGACGCGGACGAATACGCCCGAAGTCAGCGCGCCTTCCAGCGGGTCTTCTGCGACAAGTGTTTTGATGAGGTCTACCTGAGCCGCCGCAACTTCGACACCCGGGTCGAACTAAAAAAGAAGATCCGCGCTCCGGACGGCACCTTCGTCCAGTCCGACGGCGAGCGGAGGCTAGCAGGCTATCTCAGTCGGCACAATATCATCTACCGCTACGACGAACGGATCCGCATCATAGATGGATACGCCATCCGTCCTGATTTCTACCTCCCTGAGTTCGACATATATATAGAGTACTGGGGGATGGATACGATCGACTACAGGATCGGAATGCTAAAAAAGCTCAAGCTCTACCAGCAGCAGGGCAAACGCCTCATCTCCATCTATCGGGAGGACAAATATCAGATGGACGAGATCCTCAGCCAAAAACTAAGCCGCTATATAAATCTCAAAGAAGGCTGCCAATGATGCCGTGGGCATCCATCTGGTCTTTTGCTATGCACGGACTGGCCCATGACGCCGTGCAGCGTCCCCCGGACGCGCGACAAGTCAGAGCTCGCCCAAAGCCCATCTCCCCGTCCCCCGACCAAGCACCCGCCCAGATGACGCCGTGGAGCGTCCCCCGGACGCGCAACAAGTCAGAGCCATCCCAAAGCCCATCCCCCCGACCAAACAAGTGCCCAGATGACGCCGTGGAGCGTCCCCCGGACGCGCAACAAGTCAGAGTACCGGAGCAAAAGATAAGCGGATATCAAAATCCAAGAAATCCCGCCAGGCTCAATCCCGCAGAAAAATGGCGATTCGGCCCTATTAGCCTAATGCCTCACCACACGGAGAATCCCCCGGATCTCCTCCAGTGATCGTTCCTGTGCCCCGATCTGGTCGTACCACTGCCGCACCACCTTTTTCTGCGCGTCGGTTCGGGCGGGGTCGGCAAAGGTGATCAGATTGATAAAAGCCTCCTCCGGAGCAAAGGTGCTATGGTAGGGATCCTTTTTGATCCATTGCACCAGGGGATCGCTCTCGTCGGGGAAGGCCAATGTAATGAAGCGGTCGTATTCATGGTCACGCCGATTGCGGAGATGGAACATCTCGTGGATGATCCATTGCTCGATCGAGATATCCCCCGCGGAATATAGATCCCGAAGGGATGCCGGCCGGTCGGATCGGGCCCGGCAAATCCCTCGGGGGGGTCCGGCTCCCCGAATACAGTAGGACGTTCCAGATCGTCCACCACCCGGATCACGGCATCGGGGAGGAAGTAATCCGGAAAGGATTTCTCCAGAGATTTTATCCTCTCCCCCGGCAATCAGCCTTGCCGCGACTTCCAACATAAAATATAAAGATTGATTTCGACTACCTTATATTGCTATTCTCTATCTATAATATATACAGTCAGTTGGTTCATATTCTTACCATAGGGAGGTTTTTTGATGCGAACAAGGATAAAGATGATCTTAATCGCAGCGATGGCAACGGCTCTCTTCTGCCCCGGTCTGGGAGCGCAGAACGTTCAGCTTCAGTACTCCACCTATCTGGGGGGATCCGATGCTGATTACGGAGAGGATATAGTGGTGGGAACGGACGGCACCGCCTGGATCACCGGTTATACATACTCTTTTGATTTTCCGCGCCGGAATAGTTATAACCCCTCCCTCTCCGGGAGTTCAGACGCCTTCGTCACCGGATTATCTTCCACCGGATCTACCCTGATCTACTCCACTTATCTGGGGGGGAGCGGGGATGAACAATCTCATGGGATTACCATAGATAGCCTGGGGTATATATTCGTAGCGGGATGGACCAATTCAGCTGATTTCCCCACCCAGCAGTGCTTTCAGGCTTCATACGGGGGGGGGTCTGGAGATGGGTTTATCACCCAGTTCAAACCCGGGGGAAGTTTGATCCATTCATCTTCCTATCTGGGCGGAATCGGCAATGATGCCGTAAACAGTATCGCGGTAGACTCCAGTTATTACTTTTATGTTACCGGAGTTACTGATTCCACGGATTTCCCGATCGTCAATCCGGCGTTTCAGTCTTCTTTCGGCGGAGTGAAAGATAGTTTTTTCGTAAAAGTTCATACCAATGGGCTCTCCCTCATCAAAGCCACGTACCTGGGAGGCTCCTATGAAGATCAGGGCTATGACATAGCCCTCGATGGCGCCGGATACAGCTATATTACCGGGATAACCTATTCCCCGGATTTTCCTACCCAGGGGGCCTATCAGAGTTCCCTGGCCGGGGGCGCCAGCGATGCCGACGCCTTCGTCACCCAATTCCGGAAGGATGGTTCGACCCTCTACTACTCCACCTATCTGGGGGGAACCGCGGAAGATATGGGGAGTTCCATCTTTGTTGACGGAGCAGCCCTGGCATATGTCACCGGCTCAACCGGCTCTGATGACTTTCCCGTCGTAAATCCATATCAGTCCACCCGGAGCGGAGGGGGAAGCTATGGCGAGGTCTTTGCCTCGAAACTCAACATTACCGGAACTTCGCTTCTATATTCCACTTACCTGGGAGGAAGCGGGTTTGATCAGGGAAAAGGAATAACCGCGGACTCTGATGGCTCGGCTTATCTGACCGGCTCGACCGCTTCCAGCGACTTCCCCATTCTCCATCCCTACCAGTCAACTCGCGCTGGCGGCTCTGATGCATTTGTCTCCCGGCTCTCCACTTCCGGCTCGGCGCTCCGCTATTCCACCTACCTGGGAGGAACCGCCACTGATGAGGGGACGGCGGTCGCCCTCGATACCGCCGGAGATATTTATGTCACCGGCCAGACCGCTTCCACCACCGGTTTTCCGGTTCTCCACGCCTACCAGTCATCTCTGGCCGGGGGGTCCGACGCGTTTGTCACTAAATTATCTCCATCCCTCTCCGAAAAACATTATCACTACGATTACAACGGGGACGGAACCTCCGATATCGCCATCTTCCGGGGAAGCTCCGGCCTCTGGGCGGTCCGGGGTGTGACCCGGGTCTACTTCGGCGGGACTGACGACCAACCCGCTCCCGGAGATTACAATGGTGACGGCACCACCGAGATCGGTATCTTCCGTCACACCTCCGGCCTCTGGGCGGTCCGGGGAGTCACCCGGGCTTATTTCGGCACTAACTATGACTTGTCTGTCTCCGGAGACTACAATGGAGACGGCACCTGGGATATCGCGATCTTCCGGAGAACCGCGGGCCTCTGGGCGGTTCGGGGTATTACCCGGGCCTATTTCGGAGGGGCTTCCGACGATCCATCTCCCGGATATTTCAATAGTGACAACTCACTGGATTTTGCGATCTTCCGCCCGAATTCCGGCCTCTGGGCGGCACGAGGAGTCACCCGTTTCTACTTCGGAGGCTCCAGCGATATCCCGACAGCGGGCGACTACAACGGCGACGGACTCTGGGAGGGCGGCATCTTCCGTCCCTCATCCGGTTTGTGGGCCATCCGGGGAGTAACCAGGAAATATTTCGGCTCCGGTTATACCGACATCCCGGTCCCGGCCGACTACAACGGAAACGGCCGGGATGACATCGGCATCTTCCGCTACAGTTCCGGCCTCTGGGCTGTCTCCGGTCTGACCCGGGTTTACTACGGCACAAGTTCCGACTCCCCGGTGGCCCGGTAGAGGAGATAATGAACCGGGAGACCCCGCTCTCCCCCCGTCAGTATGGCTCCCGGGCACCGGGTATGACGCCGTGGAGCGTCCCCCGGACGCGAAACAAGTCATAGCACACCAGGAGCCCATCCCCTACCCCCCTGACCAAGCCCCATCCGCTGACGCCGTATACTTGCACACGCCCGGCATGCCGGACTGAGAGAGAGTGCCCAATGACGCCGTGGAGCATCCGCAGGATGCGAAACAAGTCAGATCTCCGAACAGGCGATAGGCACAATCAGCCGCGGCGGGCCACCGGACTAATGCTCCGCTCCGCGAAGGATTGTCCTGATCTCTGGCTCTGATCTATCCTGTGCCCCGATAAAATCGCACCACATCATCTCCTTGCCCCGCATAATATTTTATTCCCGGGGATCGGATATTTATGATATATTATTCTCAGCAAGTATTGTTTTCTATTCCTACCACAGGGAGGCATCTAATGACGGCGAAGCTAAAGATGTCGGCAATCGTACTGCTGGCAGTCACCGTATTCTGCCCCGGCCTGAGGGCGCAGAATGTCCGGCTGCAGTATTCCACCTATCTGGGCGGATCCGATTATGATTACAGCAAGGATATCGTGGTGGGGTCGAACGGCACCGCTTATCTCACCGGTTATACATACTCTTCCGATTTCCCTTACTGGAACAGCTATGCCGATTCCAACTCCGGGAATTCGGATGTTTTCGTCACCGAATTATCTTCCACCGGTTCGGCCCTGATCTTCTCCACCTATCTGGGCGGGAGCCGGGCTGAAGTTTCTAATGGCATTGCCATAGATAGATCGGGATATATTTTCGTGGCGGGATGGACATATTCAATTGATTTTCCCATCCGAAATTCCTTCCAGAGTACCTATGGAGGAGGCAGCGGAGACGGCTTCATCACCCAGTTCGAACCCGGGGGCAGTGTACTGCGTACCTCATCCTATCTGGGCGGAATCGGTAATGAAGAGGTATGCAGTATCGCGGTAGACTCAAGTTATTATTTTTATGTTACCGGATGGACAGATTCCAACAATTTCCCGATCGTCAACCCGGCCTTCCAGTCTTCTTGCGGCGGAGGGAGAGATAGTTTTTTTGTAGAAGTTCGCCCCGATGGACGCGCCCTCGTCAAATCCACTTACCTGGGAGGAGCTGATCAGGATGAAGGCTTCGATATCGCGCTCGATGTATTGGGATTCATCTACATTACCGGAAAAACCTCTTCCCTGGATTTCCCCACTTTACAACCCTATCAGAGTTCCCTGGCCGGAGATACCGACGCCTTTATCGCCCAGTTCTGGGATAACGGATCATCTCTCTACTACTCCACTTATCTGGGGGGAAGCGCCGTAGATGAGGGAAGATCCATCTCTGTCGATGAGACCTACCATGCTTATCTCACCGGCTCGACCGGTTCCAATGACTTCCCCCTCGTCAACCCCTATCAGGCCAGTCGGGCCGGCGGAACCTCGAATGGAGAAGCCTTCGCCGCGAAGCTTTCGGATTCGGGAAGTTCGCTCATCTACTCCACCTACCTGGGAGGAACCGGTTTCGATCAGGGAAAAGGAATAACCACCGATTCAGACGGCTCTGTCTATATAACTGGACTTACCGCCTCTTCCGACTTCCCCATTCTTCACCCCTACCAGGCAACTATAGGCGGCGGGAATGATGCCTATCTCCTCAAGCTATCAACTTCCGGTTCATCCCTCTGCTATTCCACCTACCTGGGAGGAATCCAGGGTGATGAGGGGACAGCGGTCGCCCTCGATACCTCCGGAGGTGTTTATGTCACCGGTCTGACCAACTCCAACATCGATTTCCCGCTTCTCAATCCCTACCAGTCATTTCTCGCCGGGGTAAATACTTCCGACGGTTTCGTCAGCAAGTTCTCCTTTCCCGAAAAAACATATCACTACGACTACAACGGGGACGGGACCTCCGACATCTCCATCTTCCGTAGGAATACCGGCCTCTGGGCGGTCCGGGGGGTTACCCGGGTCTACTTCGGTGGGGCTATCGACCAGACCGCCCCCGGCGATTACAATGGTGACGGCACAACCGAGATCGGTATCTTCCGGGACACCTCCGGTCTCTGGGCGATCCGCGGGTTGACCCGGGCTTACTTCGGCACCGACTATGACTGGTCCGTACCGGGTGATTACAACGGGGATGGGGTCTGGGATCTCGCGATCTTCCGGAAAAGCTCCGGCCTCTGGGCGATTCGGGGTATTACCCGGGCCTATTTCGGGGGCGCTTCCGACATCCCGGTTCCCGGTTATTTCAATAGTGACAACTTACTGGATCTTGCTCTCTTCCGCCCGACTTCCGGCCTCTGGGCGGTCCGGGGTACCACCCGCTTCTACTTCGGCGGTTCCAGCGACACCCCGGTGTCAGGCGACTACAACGGCGACGGGATCTGGGATGGGTCCATCTTCCGGCCCACGGCGGGGTTGTGGGCTATCCGGGGCGTAACCCGGCGGTACTTTGGAGGATCCAGCGATTCAGCCGTCCCCGCGGACTACAACGGTGACGGCCGGGATGATATCGGCATCTTCCGCTATAGTTCCGGCCTCTGGGCAGTCTCCGGTCTGACCCGGGTTTACTACGGCGGCAGTTCCGACTCCCCGGTGGCCCGGTAAGAGAGAGAAATTCAGCTTCGCACCGCGGATCGGAGAGCTGGCCGTATTCCTGTTCATCCCCTGACGCCGTAACTCGCTGACAACCTCTTGATACAGATAGAATACAAAATCATACACTTTCTGACGATCGTCAGAAAGTGTATGATTTTGATGGTCGCTTAGTTCAGCAGCATAACCCGAAGATCCATCACATTGGTTCCGGTGGGACCGGTGATCAGTTCATCCCCCAGAGTCCGAAAATAGGTGTATGAGTCATTTCTCTCCAGGAGATTGTCGGCTGAGAGTCCGAGCTCATCTCCCCGCTCCAGGGTGGTGCCGTCACATATAGCGCCGGCGGAGGGGGTCTCAGCATCAATTCCGTCGGTCCCGCCGGAGAGGATAGTGATCCCCTCTTTACCCGCGATATCCAGGGCAGAGGCCAGGACAAACTCACTATTCCGACCACCCAGTCCGGTACCCTTCACCACTACCGTTGTCTCTCCGCCGGAGAGGAGGCAGACGGGGGTATCCCCCGGCTGGCGGCGGGTACTTACCGCCACGGCCAGCGCGCAATGAAGTTTCGCCGATCGACGGGTATCGCCGGCAACCCGGTCCGAGAGGATCACCGTTTTATATCCCAATTCCCGTCCCTTCTCCGCCGCCCCCAGAAGCGCGATCCGGTTATTGCCGATTACGATGTTTTGCACCTTCTGAAAGATCGGATCGGCAGCAACCGGGGTCTCCGAGATCACACCTCCTCTCCCCCGCTCCAGCCGCTCCCTGATCCGGGATGGAGCCCACTCTCTGAGCTGATATCGATCCATAATCTCCAGACAATCCCGAAAGGTGGTCGGATCCGGAGCGGTAGGACCGGAGGCGATCACGGCCGGGTCATCTCCTACTACATCAGAGAGGATGAGGGTCATCACCCGGGCCGGATAGATCAGTCGGGCCAGGCCGCCGCCTTTAGTCCGGGAGAGATGTTTTCGGATAGTGTTCAGCTCATCGATCGAGGCTCCGCGCTTAAGAAGTTTTGCGGTAAGAACGCGGATATCTTCCAGTAAAATCCCGGCCGCCGGAGCAGTAAGGAGAGCTGAACCACCTCCGGAGAGAAGAACGACCACCAGATCGTCCGCTCCGGCCGCCGCGGCAATGGAGACCAGTTCTTCCGCGGCCCGGACTCCCTCTTCATCCGGAATAGGATGGGCCCCAACGCGCCGCGGCACCCGGGGGGTGAGAATCTCAGTCCCATCAGGAGTAATAATAACTCCTCCCGAAATCCGATCCCCCAATAGCTCTTCCACCCCATTCGCCATCTGATCACAGGCCTTTCCCGCTCCCAGGAGATGAATCCTCGGGAATGAACTGAGGTCGTATCGAACCCCATCCGCCGTCAGGACCGTCCCGGAGATATCAAGAGAATCCCGGACCATCTTTCGCGGGTCAACCGCCCCCACCCCCGCCTGAAATATCTCTTTGGCCTCTCTATATGATCTTGTCACGTCCTGATTTAAAATTGTCACTTTTTGCTTGTTAAACGTTTCCCTCCCCCTGCCTCGCCCCCAATTAAAGGCGAATATCGAACTACGAATGTCAAACTTGCCTCGCCTCGGCTTCTTTTACTTCGACATTCGATATTCGATGTTCTGCGGTTCGTTATTCGCTTTTTTTCTCTACTCTCCATTCCCTACTCCCCATATCATTACCACTGGGAGATGATCTTCCACTCCCCCTCCTCTTTCTCCAGCAGAAGAATCACCTTCTCCTCCAGGGAACTGGTGAAGACCTCTGAGCCGTCACACCCTACCAGCTTCCCCTTGATAAGCATTCGAAAAGAGACCTCTCCCATGGAGCGATCTACTCCACGGTCGACAGAAGAACTCACCGTTACTTTTCTTGGACCAGAATTCAGCACCGCATCTGATTCCCCGTTTCCCGCAGTATGACTATCCCCTGCTCGGCGGGCGGATGATGACTCCCCCAGAGCCAACTCTACCGGTCCGGCCGCAGTCTCAAGTAATATCAGATACGCCCCGATCGGGTCCGGAAGATCTTCTCTGGCCCTCAGCCAATCAAAATCTTCCTGCCTCATCCAATATCCGGTCTCTTTTTCGACAAACTCAATTTCTATATCCCGGAACGATACCGACAACTCCCCGAATAGAGAAAAATACTGTTCCCGGATCTGCTCCTCCTGCCAATCCAGCCCTTTGTCATAATACGAAAAGTTTGGAGAATAACAGGCCATAATAGTTTTGATATCCTGAGACTCCAATGCTTCGTGGTAGTCTTCCAGCAGGATAAGCACCCGGAGGGTCTCCATCAGCAACCGCCGTTCGGGGAAATCCAGGTGTTTACTCTCCCGATCAAAGAAACCTTGCAGGGTAGGTTTTGACGCGCACCCTCCAACTACAGTTATCAATAGAGATAGATATAGAAAACCGGCTATAAATTTTTTGAACAAATTCATACTTCCTACCTATTAATTTTTCGCCAAAGATGAAAAATTAAATCTTGATTGAAAAGCGAGCTCCTATTATTATACCCTTAACTATTAGCAGCATTTTGTCAACCCTCAGAAGGAGAACTTTATGAAGAATAGCGCCCTTGCCGGAATAGCCATCAGTTTTTTACTTGTCACATCAATGCTGATCCCCGCTGCCAGAGGAGCAGGCGAAGCTACCCGCCCGATCTTGCTGGAACAGAAGATCGTACAGGTATCGCTCAATGCCGATAATCAGGATGGAATAGACTGGGATATCTTTAAGCTCTATCAGGCGAACCGCCGGACCACAACCGGCTTCTTTCCCCTCGATGAACGAGCCCGGCATCGGCTCGAGTTCCGCTCCATGAAGAAGAATGTACCTCTGGAGCAGGCCGAAAATACGGACTTTGAAAATGTGGAGCAGACCCGGGTTAACCAGTTTGACTTCGGGCCGATCTGGGAAGATACCCGGTCCCCCCGTAAGATCACGGA
This sequence comes from uncultured bacterium, assembly GCA_937885075.1. GTDB lineage: Bacteria > Auribacterota > Erginobacteria > Erginobacterales > Erginobacteraceae > CAKZYZ01. The sequence continues at coordinate 11,357 of CAKZYZ010000121.1, forward strand.
CGATACCCACTTCGGATCCCTGAAGATCTACAACTTCAAGAATGTGATGAAATATCTCCGCACCCTCGGCCAGGCCAAAGTCATCTTTAACCGGAAATGGGTGACTGAGAACGGCCAGCAGTCGATGATCTCATCCCAGCCGGAGATGATCGGCCAGAGCCAGACCGTTGAACAGCCGGCCCTGGAGTGGTGGGAAGGCTCCCGGCTCACCATCCGTCCGGAGATCATCAAGGACCACCGGATCTCGTTCCATCTCAACTCAGAGGTCGCGACCTCATTCTATGTCGATCCCCTTTACAACCCCGGACTCCCGGTACTGCAGATGGGCGACCGGCAGGTTGCCCGCCTCTGGCGGCTCTTCCGCCTTACTACCGTGGGCGTGGTAGAGAGCGGAGAGACCTCGGTCTTTGAAGACATCCGTGACGGCAACGGAGTACTGATCTTCATCACCCCCTATATCCTGGAGTCACACCGGAAGCGGATCAATCGGTAAGAAAAGTCCTTTGGACTTTTTTTATCGTTAACCTGAATCATTCAGCAAAATTCAAGTTAATATCTCCCACGATCTTTAACGGTTCTTTCTTCAACGTTCTTATTTTTCAACGTCTGTTTTCTTTAACGTTTAATTCCGGAGGAATTAATTATGCCCAAAAGACCTTATAATTTATATGCCGGGCCGGCGATCCTTCCCCAGGAAGTTATGGCTCAAGCCCGGGAAGAGTTCATGGATATCGCCGGAACCGGCCTCTCGATCCTGGAGTCCAGTCACCGGGGCGCCGCCTATTCTGAGATCAACTCAACCGCCCAGCAGGATCTCCGCGATCTTCTTAATATCCCGGATTCCTATTCCGTCCTCTTTCTCACCGGAGGAGCCAGTCTTCAGTTCGGGATGATCCCGATGAACTTTCTTCAGGGAGGAACCGCGGATTACGTCAATACCGGAGCCTGGGCGACAAAAGCAATCAAGGAAGCCAAACTCTTCGGAACCGTCAATATTGCCGGATCATCCGAAGACAAGAACTTCTCTTATGTCCCGGCGATTGATAGCCTCAATCTCACTCCGGACGCCAGATATCTCCACATCTGCACCAACGAGACCATCGGAGGCATACGCTGGCCCGTCTTCCCTGATTCCGGAGATGTTCCCCTGATCGCCGACATGTCCTCGGAGATCTGCAGCCGAAAGATTGATGTCTCCAGGTTCGCGATGATCTACGCCGGAGCGCAGAAGAATCTCGGCCCGGCCGGAGTGACCATTGTCATTATCAGTGATGAGATGCTAACAAGATGCCCTGACAATCTCACCACCCTGCTTAATTATCAGACCCAGGCAGCAAAAGACTCCAACTACAACACTCCTCCCGTCTTCTCCATCTATATTGTGGGACTGGTCCTGAAATGGCTAAAAAAACAGGGCGGGGTTGAGGCGATGGAGAAAATAAACGATGAAAAGGCCGGTCTCCTCTACCAAATGATCGACAGCACAGATTTCTATCGGGGAACCGCCGAGATTGCCGACCGATCGACCATGAATATCACCTTCCGTCTTCAGGATGAAGACCTGGAAGCCGCCTTTATAAAAGAAGGGACAGCGGCCGGTTTTATCGGCCTGAAAGGCCACCGTTCCGTCGGAGGCGTACGGGCCTCGATCTATAACGCTTTCCCGCTGGAAGGGGTGAAGGCGCTGGTAGAGTTCATGAAAGATTTCGAAGCGAAGCATCGGGGAGATTAATCTGCCACAAAGGCACGAAGACACTAAGAAATATTTAAAAGCAAGAAGCGTATAGTCATTACACCTTATTCTTTTCTTTGTGACTTAGTGTCTTAGTGGCAAAAATAGTTAAATAATTAAGTTATACCTCGGAGAAAGATCATGAGTAAAAAAGTACTGATCGGAACAAAGAAGCCATTCGCCCCGGAAGCCCGGGACGCGACTCTCTCCCTTTTAAAAGAAGCCGGCTATGAGGCTCTCCTTCTGGAGGGTTATGAAGATCCCGCCGAGCTATTGGCGGCAGTCAAAGAAGTAAACGCCCTGATCGTCCGGAGCGATAAAATTACCGACGAAGTGATGGCCGCGGCCCCGGAACTGAAGATCGTGGTCCGGGCGGGTGCCGGGTTTGACAACGTTGACTGTGAAGCGGCGACCAACCGGGGAATCGTGGTGATGAACACCCCGGGACAGAACTCCAACGCGGTAGCTGAACTGGCGATCGGGATGATGATAATGGCCGCCCGGGGGAAATATGACGGCAAGTCGGGAACGGAATTACGGGGGAAGACCCTGGGACTCCAGGCCTTCGGCAATGTCGCCCGAAGAGTAGCGGAGATAGCGATCAATGGCTTCAATATGAAAGTAATCGCCTATGACCCGTTCATCCCGGAGGAGAAGATCAGGGAAGCCGGGGTGACTCCGGTTAGAACCCTGGAAGAACTATACCAAGAAAGTGACTATCTCTCTCTCCATATCCCCGCGACCGAGGAGACCAAAGGATCAGTCGATTATGATCTTATGAGTCTGATGAAGAAGAACGCTGTCCTGATCAATACCGCCCGGGCTGAGGTTATCGATGAAGACGGACTGGTGAAAATTTATGAGGAACATCCCCATTTCAAATATGTCTCCGATGTTGCTCCCCTGAACAAAGACGTGCTCGTGGTCTGCGACGGAGACCGCTGTTTCTTTACCCCGAAGAAGATGGGCGCCCAGACCGCCGAAGCCAACCTCAACGCCGGAGTAGCGGCAGCCCGGCAGATAATTGGATTTTTTGAAGACGGGGATCGGAAATACCAGGTAAATTAATTATTAAAATTATACGGCAACTTATATACAAAATGACGAAATCCGAATGGTGAAACCCGAAAGAAATCCAAATGACAGATGATTGAATGTCCAATTCCCCTGTCTCCGCGGCGCGTAGTTTCGTCATTCGGATTTAGACATTCATTCGTCATTCCTCATTCGGATTTCGTCATTTATTTTCGGGTTTCGTCATTCGAAATTAGGATTTTATGAAGGATCTTCTTCCCTTTCCCCCCCCGGTACTTCCGGAAGAGGAAGATATCCCCGGTCTTGCCCAGTTCCATCTTCAGCCAGTTCAGGGGATCGTGGGAGGGGCCGCGGATAACCCTTCCGTCCAGACCATAGCGGGATTTGCAGCGCCGGCAGACAAAGGCGTCATTCTTATCGGTCTTGAAGGTCGGACCGCCCCGGAAGGGACATATGGAAGAGAGCGCGTAGATCCCCTCATCATCCGAAATAATATAGGCATCATAGAAGATAAGGTGTTTCACTGTCCCGGGAGGAAACCTTGACGTAGGCCCCAGATTAAAGGTAGTACGGTCCCTCCGTGGTTCCGTATGACCGGATCCGACCATTACCATCAAGATAGAGGCAAGAATTAGAATAGATTTGATATATATATGATGTTTCATAGAACATAGCCCGTCGCTTTGCTCCGGGCAACTGTTCTGGAATATTGGAGTATTGGAGTGTTGGGAAGGCGCCCCCATCACTCCAGTACTCCAGTATTATCTCATTTATTGTCCCGGTAATATCAATTAAACAAACCGGGATCCCGAAGTATTTCGGGACCCGAGACTTAATATTAAACAACTCGGGATCCCGAAGTATTTCGGTCCCGATAAATTCAATTAAACAAACCGGGATCCCGAAGGATTTCGGGAGGAAATTCCGAAGCAGGAACTTAGCTTCGGATATATTTGTCAAAATATAATACAATGTTATTCAAATGCTTGCACACTTTTATTTTTTTTCCCGCCCCGAAGCAGTAATCGGGGGGTGAAATAATAATACATGGTTGAGATACCCACAAAAGAAAATTTCACCAAAGAAGTGGCCATTCCCGGCTCCAAGAGTATCACCAACCGGGCGCTGGTAATCGGAGCGCTGGCCGATGGAGAAACGGAACTCACCAACTGGCTGAAATGCGAGGATACCGCGGTGATGATCTCCTCGCTTGGTGAACTCGGCTTTGCCATATCCCATGACAATAACTCTCTCCGGATAATGGGGCGAGGCGGTGTCATCCCCGCTGCTCCGTTCCGGCTCAACACGGAAAACTCCGGAACAACAATGCGGTTTTTAACCAGCCTGGTGGCTCTGGGAAATGGTGACTACACCCTGGATGGAAGCGAGCGTATGCGGGAACGTCCGATCGAAGATCTGCTGGTCGGCTTAAATTCATTAGGTGTCAAAGTCAGCTCCGTCAATGAAAACGGCTGCCCCCCCGTCTCACTCAGGGCCGACGGCATTCCCGGCGGAAGCTGCCGGCTGGCCGGAGATATCAGCAGCCAGTTCCTCACTTCCATCCTCCTCTGCGCGCCTTATGCCGATGAAGTTGTGACTATCCGGATAACCGGCGAACTTGTATCCCGTCCCTATGTCGATATGACCATCCGGATGATGAGGGAGTTTGGGGTCTCAGTGGCTGAAGATGAACCGAATATCTTCACCATCGCTTCCGGGCAGAGATACAGTGACCAAGCTTATAACATTGAAGGTGATGCTTCCTCCGCCTCCTACTTCTGGGCGGCGGCGGCGATCACGGGAGGGAGGGTCAAGGTCACCAATATCGGGGCGAACTCTATCCAGGGTGACGCCGGTTTCCCCCGGATACTAAAACGGATGGGAGCTGCGATCAGGACCGGCCCCGATTGGACCGAAGTCGCGGGCCCCATAACCAGAGGGATAAAGATCGATCTCAATGATATGCCGGATATGGTTATGACCCTGGCGATAACTTCTCTCTTCGCTCCCGGCCGGACCGTGATCACCAATGTGGCCAACCTCCGCTATAAAGAATCCGACCGATTGAAGGCCCTGACTATCGAATTGAAAAAAATCGGCGCGACCGTCGAAGAACTCCCGGATGGAATAGTAATCGAGGGGGGAACCCTTCACGGCGCCGAGATCGAGACCTACAACGACCACCGGATCGCCATGGCCTTCGCCCTGGCCGGATTAAGGATCCCCGGAATCAAGATCAAGGACCCGGATTGTGTCAACAAGACCTTTCCTTCCTTCTTCGATATGTTTCTTGCCCTATAAACATAGCGCCTCCGGCGCTAAGGAGTCTATTCAATATAACATGAACATAATTCTTGACTTTATGCCTCGTTGGTAATATGTTCAAGGCATGATAACTAAAGAAATGTTAAAAGCCAAATACAATATACTGACTCCATTGCTCGACGAAAGAAGTTTGCGACTCTGTATGGCCGCCGATGCTTATGCCGCTGGACATGGAGGAATCAGCCAAATTTCGCGTGCAATTGGTGTTTCTCGGACTACCATCCACAATGGCATTCGCGAACTCAAGGACTCGCACTATAGTCCGGCGCCAAAACGTACTGGTGCTAGTGCGACACGGAGAATACGAAAACCCGGAGGAGGTAGAAAACAACGGAAAGACACTGACCCAGGATTGCTTTCGGATCTTGACAAACTGCTTGATCCGGTAACCAGAGGTGATCCCATGTCGCCATTGCGTTGGACATGCAAAAGCACCACCAAATTGGCGGAGGAGTTGAGAAAGATGGGCCATGTGGTTTCTCAGCCCACAGTATGGCGACTGCTGGATGAGTTGGGCTATAGCATGCAATCGAATCAGAAGGTTCGCGAAGGTATTGATCACCCGGATCGAAATGAACAATTTGAATATATATCGAAAAGCTCTCAAGACTTTTTGGATCGCAAGCAGCCGGTTATATCGGTTGACACCAAGAAGAAGGAACTTATTGGTCCTTTCAAAAATGCCGGGCGCGAATGGCAGGAAAAGGGTAATCCTGTTGAGGTCAACATGCATGATTTTGCGGACAAAGAATTGGGAAAAGCGATTCCTTACGGAGTATATGATGTCGCTCAAAACAAAGGCTGGGTTAGTGTCGGGATTACACACGACACGTCTGAATTCGCTGTCGCAACAATTCGACAATGGTGGAAAACAATGGGGATCACTGTCTACCCCAAAGCCAAGGAGTTGTTGATCATGGCCGATGGCGGCGGGAGTAATGGCTCTCGTGTTCGTCTTTGGAAAGTTGAATTGCAGCGTTTGGCCAATGAATTGGGAATAACTATTCATGTACGTCACTTTCCTCCTGGAACAAGTAAATGGAATAAAATTGAACATCGTATGTTCTGTCATATAACGGAAAACTGGCGTGGTCGTCCATTGATAAGCCGGTCAGTTGTAGTTAATTTAATCAGCAATACGAAAACTTCTCAGGGCCTCTCGATCCAGGCTGTTCTTGACAAAAAAAAGTATGAGACAGGAAAGAAAATTTCAGATGCGGAAATGAAAACTCTTTGTCTTGATCGTTGCGATTTTCACGGTGAATGGAATTATAAGATTAAACCTTCACCATAAGATAGAATATGTTCATGTTGTTTTGTATAGATTCCTAAGCTGCCGG
>CAKZYZ010000122.1 GCA_937885075.1 uncultured bacterium
GACTTAAGATAAAGGCTCGCTTGTAATTCGACTGTAATTGGACTTGCAATAGAAAGCTCCACCGCATAGTATTAACTCTTAGAACAAAGAGGATATGATGAGATGGAACTCGTCACTCACAAGTTATGAGATTAATCAAACAAATATTTCCAGGACGAAAATAAATCTAATTTTTGCGGAGCAAAAATTATGACGGAAGAACGGCTATCATTGGGAAGATGGGGGGAAGATCAGGCGGCTCGGTATCTCCGGAAGAAGCGATTTAAGATAGTGGAACGGAATTTTACCTGTCGGCTGGGAGAGATAGATATTATCGCCCGGGATAAAGACTCTCTGGTCTTTGTTGAGGTTAAGACCAAATCCGGCCCTGGCCACCCGCCGCCCCGGTACTCGGTGAATCAGAGGAAACAGCGGCAGATTATCCGGGTGGCAAAGTGTTATCTCAAACGGTTAGACAATCCGGAACCTCGGTGCCGTTTTGATGTGATAGAGATTATCGCCGGGTCCGGCAAACACCCCGAGAAGATAGTTCATCTGGTGGGGGCGTTTAGGATTGGGGAACAGGGAAGAAAGTAATCAGTAAATAGTAATCGGTAATCAGTTGGCTTAGTTGCCGAGCGAGGTGCACTGATTACTGATAACTGATCACTATCTTTAAATCTGTGTATAGCTACTCCACCACCGGAATATCTCCGCTTTTCCCAAAGTATATCCGCGATCCATTCTCGAAGGCCCAGAGGCCGGCGGAATCCCGGAATATGGCGATCATATTTTGCCCGGCCCCATTATAATCACCCGGTATGTTCCGGTCCGAAGGTCCACCAAAATAAACCCGCTTGATATTCCTGATCGCCCAGAGTCCGGATTTGGGTCGAAATAATCCGATATCGGCAATCCGGTCCCCATCATAGTCTCCGGGGATAGGCATGTCATCCTCCCCTCCGAAATATAACCTGGAGATGGATCTGATGGCCCATAGTCCTGTATCACTCCGAAAGAGGGCGAGATCAGTGGTTCCGTCCCCGTTATAATCCCGGGCAACCGGGATATCTCCTCCGGTACCGAAGTAAGTTCGGATGATCCCATTTGTCGCCCAGAGCCCGGATTCGGGCCGGAAGATACCCGGTTCGTAAGTTCCGTCTCCATCGTAATCTCCCGGGATGGGAAGATCAGATCCGGCGCCGAAGTAATAACGGGTGATACCCCGGATGGCCCAGAGGCCTGACGCGGGACGGAATAAGCCGATATCGGTGGTCCGATCTCCGTCGTAGTCCCCCGGGACGGGGAAGTCATTAGTCCCGCCGAAATAAAACCGGGATATGGATCGGATCGCCCAGAGCCCGGATTCGGGCCGGAAGAGGGCGATATCCGCGGTCCCGTCGCCGTTAAAATCACCGCGGCATCCCGGAGAAGGTTCCGGAGTCGGCGGAGGAGGGGAGTCGTACAGATAAATATATGAATCATTCCCGAACTCCATAGCATCACTCACCTGGCTGTAGCCGACCTTAAAGAAACCAGCTTCACCCCAATCCGTTCCCCAACTGTTTTTGCAGATGAAATATCCTCCGCCATAATATCCGGGCGTATCTTTGTATCCAATCAGTATAATCGCATGGCCGCCCAACTTGTCTCCGGTGGTATATTCGTAAACCCCGTCCGAATAACTATAAAAGTCTTCATAGACATCCATGGTGCTCTGGATGGGTCCATGGAGAAAGATCGCTTCCTTCAAAGCTGCCAGGGTCCATGTAATCGGCTGATAGGACTGGATTATGAAGGAATAGTCCCTCCATTCGGAGCAGGATTCATCGCAGGGAATATCGTCTGATTGGTAGGTGAAGCAGTTTTCGTAATAGGTTCCGGCGGTATAGAGGAAGCGGGCGGCGTCTAAGGTGCTTCCCCCGCTGCACCCATTGGCGCTGGCGCAGCAGGAGATCAGGATCTGCTCGGAGAGGTCGTAAAATGTTCCCGGGGTATTATTCGAGACCGCGATGGTGGATTCCAGCGCCCCCACCGCCGCGAAGGCCCAGCACGCTCCGCAGGATTCCTGGTCTTTTACCGGGGAGACGAAATCGAGACCGTTTGGACCCCAGTCAATATAATCGGGGAGGTCTATCCCGCTGGAAGTGAAAGGAGCCTCGGAAGCACGAACTGGTTTTCTGTTCGGGGTCAACCCCAGGGCGAAGGTCCGGCCGTAGTCGGCTACGATCCAGTTCAATCCCTTTTCCGCGATTGCTTCCCGGATCACCTGAAGATTAATCGGTTCTTCGGCGGCAGTGATTGACATCGGGAGAAAAAGTGATGAGATTAGAATGAGATATAGCCGATTCATCAATTTAACTATACCACATTGTCAGGTATTTTGCCGGGATTTATTTGCGCGTCAGTTTATAAAAGCAACATCAGCCCCCCCGCCTCTCCCCCTTTTTTTGTCCACGGATTTCACGGATTATGGGGATTGTTTCCCTGGCTTCGGCTTTTTTCGTTCGATGTTCGGTGTTCGATGTTCAGTCTTTCAGGCCCCCCGCCTCCCCCCCTTTTTTTTGTCCACGAATTACACGAATTTACACTAATTGTTTCCCCCTACCTCGGACCCTTTAATGAACTACGAATTTCGCGAATTACACGAATTTTAAATTGGGACAATCGAGACAAACCCGCTTGTATTGTTTCCCGTCAACTGTTAACCGTCAACTTTCTTTTCCCCCCTATCTCGGCCACATAATGAATTTCCAATTACCAATGTCCAAATTATTTTCGCATTTGGACATTGGTTATTGGCCGTTGGATATTGGACATTCTGGCCCTCCCATTCCCCGGTCAGCGACCGCGGCTACAAGGTTCTCTATTCCCCACTTCCCATTCCCCAACCAGCCCGGTAGAGGATAATTCCGGCGGCTACGGCGGCGTTCAGGCTCTCGACCGGTTTTCGCATGGGGATAAATATTCGGGCATCCGCGGCCTGGATTATTTCTTTCGGCAGTCCTTCTCCTTCGGACCCGATGCAGATTGCTGCCGGAGGACTATAAACTGCCTCAGTATATGGGATCCCGTCTTTGGTACTGGTCGCGGCAAGAATCCGGATAGAGGAACTCCGGGCCGCGGCTAAGAAGATAGTTCGTTCGGATGAAGCAGAGGGAAGACGGAAACCGCTCCCGGCCGCGGCCCGGAGGAAACCGGGATGGGTGAGGTCGACCCCGTCCAGGAAGATACATCCGGAAGCTCCGGCCGCTTCGGCGACCCGGACGATCGCCCCGGCATTGCCGGGATTCTGGATTCCGGCCGGTACTATCAGCCGGGCATCATCAGTCATGATATCCGCGAGGGCGGTCTCCGGACAGGTAAGTACCGCCGCGGCACCTTCCGGATTCTTCAGACCGGAGATCTTCCGGTAACAGCTCTCGTCTATCTCGAGGACTTCAATAGATCGTTCCCGGGCCATCTCCCGCAGTTCTTCTCCCGCGGCGGTTCCGATCAGTATTTCCGAAAGAACCAGAGTTTGCGGATCGGCGTAGAGAAGGGCTTCTTTTACTATTCGGCAGCCTTCCACAATGGAGAGACCTGATTCTTTTCTGGCCTCCTTCCGCTGGAGGGCGGCCAGAAATTTAATCCGTGTGTTCTGTCTGCTGGTTATCATACTTAGCGCCTCCGGCGCTAACGTTAAAGAATAAGGACGTTGAAAAATAAAAACGTTGAAAAATAAAAACGTTAAAGAAAAAAGACGGAAAAATTAACCCTTACGCATCACTGATTACGTTTTTCAACGTTCTTTATCTTCAACGTCCTTTGTTTTCAACGTTCTTAAGTTTCAACGTCTTTTCTTTTCAACGTCTTTTATCTTCAATTATCTCCGCCACAGTCTCGGCGCCATTGACCGGTAGTGAAGTGAATGTAGCAGGTTTATCCAGTAACTGAAAGAGTTCATCTTTGAAATCTCCGCTCTTTAACTTCTCCTGAGAGATGAAGGCGGAGGGGAGATATTTCTTTGACCCTTCGACCAGGATGGGGTATTCCCGGAATTCTCCCCGTGAGGTATAGAGCATCCTGGTCCGGTTGGCGACGCACTCCGAGAGGATGCCGTATCCCGGTTTGGTGATGACCACATCGGAGGCACTTACCAGGTCGGGATAAGTAAGGTTAAGTTTGCCCAGTTCCTCGCGGCTGACATTTCGGATTGACGGCAGGTTGAAACCTACCTGCTCGCTCGCCAGCCAGATGCAGCCATCGATTTTGCTCAATTTTCGGTAATATTCTTCCCCTAACCAGAAGCCGCCGAATGAGAGGATTATCAGAGGAAGACCCTCCGGTAACCCTAACAGGCTCCTGACTTCTCCCGGTGAGCGGTGAGACTGACGGGCAATCAGGGGGATATCCCTTATTGCCGGAAAGGCGGACATATCTCCCGCGAAAGGCAGGCGGAGGAGAAGATCCGCTCTCCGGTAGTCCTCCCTTATGGATGAGATGATATGCCGGTATTCCAGATACCGCTCCACATAAGTCTCATAGATCCAGTCCCAGCAGAAGTTTCCAATGGCTAAGGAAGGGACCCCGGCAGCTTGAGCGACTTTAAAAGCGAGTGGAGGGATATCTCCCACAATTAACTGGGGATCAACTTCTCTGACAAATTTGATCTCATTCCTGATTACCTTTTCTCTGTTGGCGAGAAAGTCGGAGTAAGCCTTCAGGCTGGCCTGAGAATCAAGATTGAGGCTGTCGGATTGGATGACTCCGATATCGCACTCCAGATGATGAAAAGAGAGTTTGCCGGTTATCTGCTCCCGGAAAAACCATTCCGGGGCGGAAGTCTTAACTATTATTTGCCGCTCCGGTTCGCGCCGGAGAAGTTCATTGATGACCACGCCCATCCGGGAGGAATGCCCGAACCCGTGGCCGGAGATGTAGAAGATGATAGGGTGCATGATTTGAAATGGTTCTCAGTTATTTTGTGAGTAGATATTAATTAAATAATGAATAAAACATAATTTAAATGACGAAATCCGAATGAGGAATGACGAAAGAATTAAGAAGCCAAAATGTCGAATTCCCCCGCCTGGCCTCCTTCTCTAAAATAGCAACAGCTCCGGTGGAGCTCTTGCGCTTGTTTGCAATAGCGCTTTAGCGCGAAGGATGATGGCCAAAACAAGCCAAATCCCGGGAGATCTAAGCTGAGGCCATGTCTCCCTTAAACACTTGAATGTGCTGCCGGCTTTTTTGGACAGCCGACTTCGCCATAGTAGCCTTCAGGCTACGACGGCTGAATTGGGATTTTGACATTCTTTCGTCATTCCTCATTCGGATTTCGTCATTATAGTAGTATCATTACCAGCATTTATCAGAACCAAATAATAAAGAATATTTTAATTTCAAAGCAAGCAACCCTTCATTCACGTTTCTCCCCCGGAAACCGGTGGCCGAGAAGAATTTATTGCTGTTGAGAGTCGCGTCCGCCGGGGTAGGGGGGATGTCTCTTTTATCGGTCATCAGGGTAGGGCGAATAACCGACGGTTCGAACCCGAAGGTCTCCGCCATCCGATAACCGAAGTCGCATCGGTCGATTCTCTCTCTTCCTCCCAGATGATAGAGTCCGGTCAGTTCCGGGCGGTCAAGGAGCAACTCAATCCCGCGTCCGGCATCTTCCACATAAAGCGGTGTCCGGAACTGGTCCTGGAAAAGTTCAAGTGTTTTGTTGTCGCGAAATCCATCCAGCATGAATCCCAGGAAAGAAGAAGAGAAAGGACTGGAAGGGCCATACATCAGGGGGAGTCGGAGGATGATATAGTTAGAAGCAATCCTCTTTACGATCTCTTCCCCGAGCAACTTGGTCTCTCCATAATGCCCGCGTGGTCCGGTCGGATCGGTCTCTCTATAATCTCCTTTCTCCCCGCCAAAGACCCGATCGGTGGAGATGAATATCAGCCGGGCTTTTTCTTCTTTCGCCGCGCGGGCTATATTTTCGGTCCCGGAGAGATTAATTTCCCGGGCCAGGTTCTTATTTCTCATGCACTCCGCCGGAGATGTCATGGCCGCGGTATGGATAATAATATCCGGTCCGACACTCCGGACGACCCGGCGGACTTCCACCGCATCCCGGATGTCGAGATGAATAAACTCCCCGCCGGCATCCTCCGGCCGGTGACGGCCAAAAGTCCCGAGGATATGATGAGTGTCTTTAAAATGTTGCAAGAGGTTCCAGCCTAAAAACCCGGAACCCCCCGTGATTAAGATCCGCATAGAGAAATTCTCCAGTCAATAACTGTTGGTAACTGACTTCTAAGTATAGTATAAGCTGACCTGAAATGCAGGACTATTTTGGGTGCGGGCAGGACGATTCAGGGCAGGAATATTTTTGACAGGACGATTTTGGGACCCCGAAAAAAATGTCGGGGGGACCAAGACGATTAAGGGGAGAATGATTAAAAGCAAATAAAGACATTAGACAGGACCATTGCAGGCAGGACGATTAAAAGCGAAAAATAAATTAGACAGGACCATTACAGGCAGGACGATTAAAAGTAGAAAAGAAATTAGATAGGACCATTGCAGGCAGAACTATTACCCCGAAATATTCGGGATGCTAGCACAAGCACAGCAAAAAGAGATAAAGGCCGAGGCGAGGTTAATAGTCCTGCCTGCAATGGTCCTGTCATAAAAGGGGGTGAGGTTGGGGGCAATAGTCCTGTCCCAAAATCGTCCTGTCAAAAAAGTTGAGAGGCTAAGTTTGAATGAGAAATAATGTTAAAACACAATGGACGATCCCCCTCCTGCTTTTTATCACGATTCTGGTCTCTTACGGTTACTTCATTCATTTTATCGGGATGGAGTCGTGGAATGTGAGCAGTCGTCTTGATCTGGTCTATTCTCTGGCGGAATACGGGACCTTCCGGATCGATCCTTATCATAAAAATACCGGAGATAAGGTTTATTATGACGGGCATTACTATTCCGATAAGGCCCCCGGGCCATCCCTGACAGCCGTGCCCGCCTATATCCTGCTGAGGCGGCTGGGGGTGGATTCGGAAAAATATATGAGGTACGCTCTCACCCTGCTGATCGTCGGACTTCCCTCAGCTCTGGGGGCGGTCCTCCTCTACTGGATAACCGGAATATTTAAGGATATCACCATCCGGTCCCGGGTAATGGTCGCCTTGATCTACGCGCTGGGGACACTGGCCTTGCCCTTCGCCACTGTTTTTTATGGCCATCAGCTGGCCGCGTCCGCCTCGATTGCCGCGTTCTTTATCCTTCTGATGATGAAAGAGGAGAGATGGAGAGAATCATCTCTTCTGCTTATTCTCAGCGGATTTTTAGCCGGATACGCCTTTATCTCCGATTATCCCGCCGGTATCAGTATGGTTCTTCTGGCGGTATATGCTCTCTTTGTATTAAAGAAGAAGATCGGGATAATCCCCTGGCTGATCGGAGTATCTATTCCAATCGCCTTTATCCTTTATTACAACTATACCTGTTTCGGGTCACCAACTGTCAGTTCATATTCTCTCCATCAGACCTACAATCACAGCAAGGGATTATTAGGTATTACCTGGCCTAAACTGGACGCGCTCTGGGGAATTACTTTCAGTTCCTTCCGAGGAATTTTCTATCAGTCCCCGGTTCTCCTGCTCTCCATCCCCGGATTCTATCTGTTCTTCCGCTGCCGGGAGAATCGGGCGGAGTTCGCCCTTTCCCTCATGATAGTGCTGGGATTTTTCTTCTTCAATTCGGGTTATGCCTACTGGGATGGAGTGGGGAGCGCGGGTGCCCGGTTCCTGATCCCGGCCATCCCTTTCCTGGTCCTTCCCCTGGCCCGCTCGGTTAAGAGGTGGCCTATCCAGGTGACATTACTGGGGGTTCTCTCTATAATCATTATGCTCATCATCACCGCCACGGAACCGCGGGCGGAGTGGAAGGTCCGTAGTCCACTTTTCTACTTCAGTATATTTCTCTTCCTGAAGGGGTATCTGGCTGAGAATCTGGGAATGATCTTCGGTCTGAAGGGGATATTATCAATTATCCCGCTGCTGGTTTTTCTGGGGGGGGTTTTCATGGCTCTCCGCGTTGCTACGCGTGGTTCATCCCGGTCGAAAATCCGGGGAAAAGAAATTCTGCCTGCTGCCGGTCTCCTGGGAATGGTATTGCTCTGGTTGGTGGTGGGCGGCTGGGAAGAGCCGTGCCTCCAGGAGTTCGATAAGGGGGAGAGCCTCTTCCGTTATTATCGCGGTCGGGGCGGGATCCAATGGTCGGAGGTGGAAGGTTACTATAAGAGTTCGATTGACTCCGACCCCGGTTTCCTGGACCCCTATATGAGACTGGCGGAGATTGCCCGGATGCGAGGGCATTACCGGGTAGCGCTTGCCTATTATAAAAATCTCTCAGACCGTTACCCCGGTTTAGTTGTCATCCATCAGGAGATGGCCCTGGTCTATGACTTGATGGGTGAAACCGAAAGCGCGGAGAAAGAGTTGCTCCGGACTATCGAATTGGCTCCGGGAGATGCGTCGCTGAGAAATCAGTTGGCTGCTTTTTATCGTGAGAAGGGACGTCAGCAGGAAGCAGTAGCTCAGTGGAAGGAGAGCCTTCGGCTCAATCCCGGGGATAAGAAGATACAGATGAAGCTGGATAATAGCCCGATTAAATAGATCGGGCCATTAGTTCTCCCCGAGCCAGGCACGGCACCGTCCGACCAGTCTGACCTGTCCAACTTGTCTGACCCGGTGCGACGGCTCTTAAGCTCCAAAAACATAAAAGAACCCGAAGGCCAGTAATCCGGCGATCAGCGGGGTAATAAACCAGCCGGCGAATATCTTGGCCATGGTCTTCTTGTTGATGGTCTTGGCCCCATGATAGATTCCCACTCCGATGACCGCTCCCACCACCGCCTGAGAAGATGATACCGGGATCTTTAACCAGGTGAAGAAATGCAGCGCCAGGGAATGGGTCATCACTACTATCAGAGCGGAGAAGGGAGAGAGTGGTGTAATTTTTTTTCCGATAGTGGCCATGACTTTTCGGCTATAGGTTAAGGCCCCTATAGCGATACTGATCCCTCCAACTGTGGCAGCCCAGAAGGCGGCCTTGCTCCCCACCGGCCCGAACATTCCCGCGTGGTAATAGGGCGCCGTGGTGACTACAACATTATTAGCTCCCAGAGCATAGGCGCCATAGCACCCGAAGATTATCAAACCGAACTTATATATTTGGTCTCGTGCCATCTGGCTCTTGACGGTTTTGCTGATCAGGTCGCCGATCGTCTTCAGCAAGATGATACCGATTATGATGCAGGCAATCGGATTGACAATCCAGCAGATCAGCATCTTGATGAATTTGTTCCATTCGACCGATGCTACACCAGAGGACGCTATGGCGATACCCATGAACGCGCCGATTGCCGCCTGGGAGGTCGAGGTAGGGATGGATAGAAAGGTGACCAGAGTGACCGTGAGCGCCGCGGCCAGGGTCGCGGCCAGGGCCAGGTTCGAGGTTGCCTCCGCAGAGGAGAATGTCATATTTTCGTAGAGATCCGGTCCCTCCACCATTGATCCGATAATCACGAATATCGCGATCAAGATTATCGCGGTACTGTAACGGATAACATTGGTAGCAACAGCCGTCCCGAAAATATTGGCCGAGTCATTGGCCCCGATCCCCCACCCAAGATAGAGCCCCCCCAGAATCTTATATCCCCCCCCTGCTATGAGTGATTTAAAAATCATATATTTTTATATTATTTCTGTAAGCGCAAGCATGCTGAGGCGCGGCGACAACTTTAGGCACTTTAGCGTACTTTAGGCACTTTTAACTTTCCTTTAACGCACTTTCAACTTTAGGCACTTTTTTTTACAAAGGTCTCTTGAGGATCATAAATCCCAACCGCTCACCGGTATCTTCAGCAAGATCAGAGATAATGGCGATATCCTCGACCAGTTCGCGGATATGAAGTTTGTGGCATAG
Organism: uncultured bacterium; assembly: GCA_937885075.1. Classification (GTDB taxonomy): domain Bacteria; phylum Auribacterota; class Erginobacteria; order Erginobacterales; family Erginobacteraceae; genus CAKZYZ01. The sequence goes on from CAKZYZ010000122.1 coordinate 9,949, forward strand.
ATCGAGATCGGATTTGAAGAGCGTCTTAATTGTTTCCCATTCAATCTTGTCAGCTTCCGTCTCAAAAGTGGTTATCCGCATGATGGCTTCTCTGACCACATCGACATCCTTGTCCATGGAATCTAACGCGATTTTAAAAGCATCGAACGCGCCGATTCCTTTGTCTAACAGTTCAATCAGATCTTCATTCAGAAATTCCGGGATCTCCGGTCGGGTCAGCACAATCAGATTGGCCGTGGTCTCAGCCTGATTGGCTATCCGATCCATAAACTCGGCCAGCATGATATAGTCTCCCCGGTTGATGGGGAAGAAGGCGCCCGCGTATAACTTCGCCTCGATCGCCTGTTTGACTTTATCCGCCGCGTTTTCACTCTGATGGACCAGAAGGGATGACTCTTTAAAATTATTATTATGATGGAGATAAGAGACGATCAGTTCTCGGAGATGCTGAAGCGCCTCCGATACCCTGTCAAAATGTTCCAGAAAGAGTTTAGCTACTTCCTTTTCTTTTCGATCAAACATAATTCATGCCCCCTTATTTTTCCCGGGGGGAAAAATAATTATAGTTATTTATAATTTCTAAATTTGTTTTGAGAATTTCCTATCCAAACCCTTTTTGAGCAGGGGATAGGTTTATTCTTGCGGAATTTACAAGGTTGTAATATACACTATTATTTTCCCTGGGCAATTTATTTCTAAAAATTGTCCGAGAAAAATAATATGCGCCTGTAGCTCAGTTGGATAGAGCACCGGATTTCTAATCCGGTGGTCGCAGGTTCAAGTCCTGCCAGGCGTATTAATCTTGTTTAGATGGATAGAGCGCCCCGACATTTTAATGTCGGGGGGGGCGCAGGTTCTCAGCCAGAGGCTGATGCGCCTCTGGCGCAAAGTCCTGCCAGGCGTATTAATCTTGTTTAGATGGATAGAGCGCCCCGACATTTTAATGTCGGGGGGGGCGCAGGTTCTCAGCCAGAGGCTGATGCGCCTCTGGCGCAAAGTCCTGCCAGGCGTATAAAATTCTTATAGTCATTGTTCAAAACTAAATTAACGCCGCAGGCGTTAATTCATTGCATAATTCAAAGTCATAGAAGATAATGCACATATTATTTTTCGAAGAAAAATAATATTATGGTGAGCGTAGCTCAGTTGGTTAGAGCACCTGGTTGTGGCCCAGGGGGTCGGGGGTTCGATTCCCCTCGCTCACCCTTCTCTGGCTGGAACGGTTTGACCCGCTAAAAAGCCTGGAAAGGTAATATTTCAGTAAACCCCGTTGCCCCACGCTCATAGAGGGCCCGCCGCCGGCGGGGCCATCGTGTGGCAGCCTAAAGGCAGCCGCTACGAGAGGCCGGGGTTCACTGAAACGCCTGGAACGGAAAAATCCCTTCCAAATTTATGAAACTGCGAATACGAACTTATTTCATCCCCCTTCTTCTCCTCATGGTTATCTCCATATCTTGCTCCAAATCTCCCGAAGACCAGGCGGTTACCGAATTGATTGACAAAGCTTCCCTCCTGGTTGAAGAAGCCGCTGTTTCGCGGGAGGAGAACCCCATCGAGGCGGATCGGCTGGAGAGTGAAGCAATAGCCACACTGGAAGAAGCCATCTTTAGCTACCCATCTTCTTCGATAGTAGTGGAACTATATGAAGGAAAAATATTAGTGGGGCCTTATACGATACATGGCCTGGAGGATAGAGTCGCCGCTCGAATGGAAGTTGAGGGATATGTCGCCGGTGGTAAAGAGGATGTAGAGCTGGATCCTCTTGCCCGGGCCGAGAAATTAGCCAGGAAACCCGGGCCTCCTTATCTGAAGGCCATTGTTCTGGTTCGTCTGGCGGAAAAATATCGAGAAGCGGGTGATTCAGGGAGAGTTTCAGAGTTACTGTCCCTGGCCCTTTCCTCCGCCGGAGAGATAGAGGAAGATTACTTTAGATCCCGGGCGATGGCGATAATCTCTGAACAATATATCCTGATCGGGGAAGAGAACCGGTCGCGGGAGATCCGTAATGATGCTGAGGAATTGGCTAACGGGATTAAATATCCATATTTCCGGTCTGGAGCTCTGGCTGAGATTGTCAGCTGTTCCGTTACAGTCGGGAAGTATGAGGACGCGATCCAGCTAATTGAAAAAATGGAAGACCCATATTTTAAAGCAGACTCATTAGTTAAGATATCCGGTCACTATATCGATGCCGATAATCGTGATGAGGCGCTCGTCCTCCTGACCAGGGCGGAAGAGATATCCGGGGAGATAGATATCGCTCATTTTCGGGCTGAAGTGTTGGCGGGGATCGCGCTCCAATATGCCGGTATCGGGGAAGAGGAGAAGGCATCCGAGTTGTTGTCCCGGGCTCTTGAACTGGTAGAGACAGTTGACAATCTGGTATCCCGGTCTGAGGCATTGGTGAGAATCGGACGGGGGTATATGGCCATGGGTGAAAAGGAGCGGGCAGTTGAATTATTCTCCCGGGCCAATGAACGCGCGGCCGCCATAGAGAATAACCTCTTTAAAGATCAGATTCTGCAGAAGATAGCGGAGCAGTATATCGTGATGGGGGAATATGAACGCGCTTCCGGTATAGAGGGGACGATTGAGGATGCCCGTTCTAAAGCTCTGGTTCTGGCATTTCTGGCCGAGAGCTATAATGATTCCGGGGATAAAGAACAGTCGCAAAGTTTTGTGAGCCGAACACTTGAAACCATCAAAGAGATAAATAATCCACTCTTTAAAGCTGAGGTCCTGATCAAGATCTCCCCCCTCTATCAATCAGTTGAACCCCCGGCAGTTGAGGGAATTTCTGACCCCCTGGCTCCTACTCCGGTCCCGTCCCGATCTCCATCGGGACAATAATTATTTTGTATCCGGGGTTGTTGATCTTGGAAATTATTCTGGAGATCGATCTGATTTACAGTTGATCTCTCTCTCCCGTTATTTCTTCCTTGACTACCCGGTAGTAGTTATGTACATTGACGTACATAATTTACCAGAATATGTATTAAGGGGGATGGGAATGATTACAACAACATTGACTAAATTGAGACAGCATACTCGGGATTACTTTGATGCCGTGGAAAACGGGGAGAGGATTATAGTCAGCCGTTATGGAAAACCGGTTGCTGAAGTGCGCCCGATTAACAAGAATCAGATGCCGTCATGGAAAAAACCCGGGCTCAGGCTGGTGGTTGATAACGTCTCACTGAGTCAGGCTATATTAGCGGAACGCAGCGAGCAGAGTATATGAGATTATTTCTCGACTCTTCCGCTATGGTTAAGCGATATATTGATGAGGCAGGCAGTGACGCTGTTGATGCCCTTTGCTCTCAGGCCATGGAATTGGGGATAAGCGTTATCTGTCTGCCGGAAGTTGTATCGGCATTATGTCGGCTCATCCGCGAGAAAAAATTAGTATCTTCTCAGTATGTAATCCTCAAAGAAGAACTTGGGGCGGATATAGAAGACTCGGAAATCATTGAACTTTCTTCCGGAGTGATTTCCGCGGCTATCGCTGTCCTCGAAAAAACTACGTCCCGAGCCATGGATGCAATCCATATTGCCTCTGCCATTCAATGGAATGCTGATCTATTTGTCTCGGCTGATCTTCGTCAGATAGCATCAGCGGAAGAATTCGGATTGAGCGTTGAGATAGTGTAGTAATTTTACTGTCATCGCTTCAACAAAATCATGTTAGTCTTTTTTTAAACATAAAAGTTGCCCCGCCGTCAGCGGGGCTAATTTTATATGCCCTATCCACGTTTCAGAATAAGTATGACCATTCCGGAAGTTCTTCGGTCGGTCCTCGATGCCTTCGGCTCCGGGGATAATGATGCTCCCTCCGAATTTGCGCGCGAGCTGAAGAGCTTCGGCGGTTATAACCAGATTGTGATGACCGGTTCCGGTCGGGCGGGCTTCCGGTTATTACTTGAATCGCTTAATCTTCCTCCCGGTTCCGAGATAATATTCCCGGCCTATACCTTTCATATAATGCCGGTGGTGGCGGCCGAATGCGGTTTGAAACCGGTCTTTGCCGATGTCGATCCGGAGACCTGGAATATAGATCCGGAGAAGATAATCCCCCTGATCAATAAAAATACCCGGGCCATCATGCCCACCCATCTCTTTGGAGTCCCGGCTGATATGGAGAAGATGGAAGAGATTGCCCGGGATAATGGGCTGCTGCTATTTGAGGACTGTGCTCATGCCCTGGGGGCGCTGGACGGAGAGGAACCGGTCGGGAATAAGGGAGATGCCGCGCTCTTCACCTTCGCCATGAGTAAGAATATGCCCTGCTGGGGGGGCGGGGCGATAGTGGTCCGGGATCAGGAACTGGCGGAACGGATGCTCGGTAGAATTGATAACCGGAGAGTACCATCCGCTCGCTCGATTATTCGACGGCAGATATCGAATATTCCGGGGATTATTCTGACCCAGCGTGGGATCTTCCCCTGGACACTCTATCCCGCGATCAGGTTGGCAGACCTGAAAGGGAGTAATTATTTTGACCGGCCGTTTATTGAAGAGGTCCGGGGACCGGAGGACGGTAATCAGTTATCAGTAAGCAGTAATCAGGATGCCTTTGACGCAGATCACGGATCGCGGATCACGGATCCATCCGCCAATCGCAAAAACCTGATAACCGGGATATCTCCCTTTCAGGCGGCGGTGGGATTGCGGCAGTTGAAGCGGTTCCCCGGCTGGTTAAAGAAACAGGTCCGAAATGCCCGTCTTCTCCGTAATCGCCTCCAGGATTGCCCGGGACTTCAGCTCCAGCAGGAACCCGAGGGGACCCGGTCATCTTTCCTCTACGTCCGGGCCCGGGTTGATGATCCGCCGGCAGTCCGACGAAGACTCCTCCGGGCCGGGATAGATACCAAGCCCGATGACATGCGGAACTGCGCGGCGCTGAAAATATTTGAAGCCCGTACCCCGTGTCCGGAAGCCGAAAAGCTGGGTGGTCACTGTATCGAACTCCCCTGTAGTCATTTTTATTCGGATCGGCAGATCAATCAAATTGCCGATCGTATAATTGCTGTGTTATGAGGCGATTAATATCAAATCCAAAGCATTAAATACAACATAGCCTGCCTGATTACGGAAGGAGATCATAATGACTAAAATTTCGACTATAGAATCCATAATTATCACCATCCGCGGACAGAATGTGATTCTTGATGCTGAGTTGGCAGGACTCTATGGTGTTGAGACCAAGATACTTAACAAGGCTATAAGTCGAAATAAGGCCCGTTTCCCCAAGGATTTTGTCTTCCGTCTGACGAAAGATGAGTTCAATCGTTTGAGGTTCCAAAATGGAACCTCAAACCAGGCTCGCGGTGGCCGGCGTTATCCTCCCTATGCTTTCACCGAGTATGGTGCCATAATGGCTGCTAATGTTCTTCGCAATAGGAAGGCTGAGGAGATGAGTGTATTTATTGTCCGGGCCTTTGTGAAAATGAGGCAACAGCTTTTTGCCACGCATGAACTGGCGCGACGAATAGCGGAGATAGAGAAAGAGCTTGTGATCCATAATTCAGGTTTGCTTGATCTGTACGACAAAATCCGCCCATTGCTTCAACCCCCCGAACCTCCCTCGAGAAAGAGGATAGGATTTGACATCAGGGAGAAGCAAGCTTCCTATCGCGCCGACAGTAATCAGGGCAGAGTAGATAAAATCTGATATCGAACAATTAGCATATCAAACTTCCTATGGCGAAGTGAATTTTTTAACTTTAGGCACTTACTTTATACTTTAGGCACTTACTTACATAGTGCCTGAACGAAAACCCCAAAAACTAAGTCATTGCGAGGAGGAACGACGAAGCAATCTGCTTTGTTTGTGAGGAGATTGCTTCGTCGCTATGCTCCTCTCAATGACAAATCTCATGAAATTTGGGGTTTTCGTTCAGACACTACATAGGCACACAAATAATGTCTGACAAAAGATTTAAAGAATTATTAAATGATGGCCGGAATTATAACCTCCGGATTCTGCTTATCCATAAAGCGGAATCCGAGGAGTTAAGCCATGAGCCGGTCCTCCCTACCGGCATCGCGATTCTGGCGGCTATCTGCAAACGGAAGGGTGTCGCGGTCCGCTGTCTGGATTACTCGGTAACACCCTATAACCGGGACGAACTGGATAAGATTATCCGGGAAGAGAATATTGATATAGTGGGATTCTCCGCCACCACTCAGGCCATCCCCCGGATCTATAAGATTATTAAGGCGATAAAGGAGGATCACCCCCGCGTTATTATTATGATCGGGGGGCCGCATGTCACGGTGCTCTATGAAGAAGCGCTCAGCCACGGGGCGGATATCGTGGTTCGGAACGAAGGGGAGCTGACCTTGCTGGAACTGTTCCCCGCCCTGGCGGGGGCCGCTCCGGACAGACTCTCCCCCCGGCTGGAATCAGTGAATGGAATCGCCTATCGAAGACCTGATGGCGGGATTCAGGTCAATCCTCCCAATGATCGGCTCCGGGACCTTGACCTGGTTCCGTTCCCCGACCGGGATAGTTTTGACTTCCCGGAAAAATATCATATGGCGATCAGGATAACCCGGGGAAACAGCTTCTCCCTCCTGGGAACCCGGGGCTGTCCGGGTCACTGCTTTTTCTGCTCCCGGGCGGTCTTCGGACACGCCATCAGCGCCCGCTCCCCCGAGAATATGGTGGAGGAGATCTGCCTGGTAAAAGAGAGATATCCTGATATCACCCAGTTCGAGTTTCTGGATGACTACCTCCTCTTCGATCTGGAGAGGATGAACCGGTTCTGCGATCTTATGATTGAACGGAAGCTAAATCTCTACTGGTCGGCCGGAAATTCCCGGGTGGATAATATTGATCTGGAGACCCTGAAGAAGATGAAGGCGAGCGGCTGCTTCAAGATTAATTACGGGATTGAGGCCGGTACCGATGAGATATTAAAGTCGATCAATAAAGAGATCACCATCGCGGACGCCCGGCGGGCGATTGAAGTAACCCACCGGGCCGGTCTCTATGTCGGGGTATATTTTATCCTCGGCCATCACCGAGAAAGAGTCGAAGACATCGAGGCGACCATCCGCCTGGCCCGGTCCCTGCCGGCGGACGCGGTGCAGTTCACCATCAATACCCCCTGGCCCGGGACTGCCATGTACCGATACCTGGAGAAGAAGAATTTCCTCCTCAGTAAAGACTGGGACGACTATCAATATTTCAAGAAACCGGTCTTCCGTACCGAGAACCTGACCCCGGAAATCCTGGAGAAGCTGCTCCGGAAAGCATACCTGAGTTATTATTTTAACCCCCGGCTATACCTCCGCCATCTAAAGAATCTATTGTCCACCCGGCGATTTTATCTATACTTCACCACTCTATCGTTGATCCTCTCTAATCTATTAAACCGAGAGGAAAAGCCATACAAAGACAGAAAATAGACAATTTCAATAACCCCTAAGGAAAGCAGGAAGGCAGGAGAGGGGAGTATTTTAAATTTTCCTGCTTTCATGCTTTCCTTAGAGGTAAAGTTGCCCGAGCGAAGCGAGGGCTAAAGCTCTATGAAGAATGAAGATTAAAGATACAATCTACTTCGGTACCTCTATTTTGAGAATGCATCTCCAGCCTTCTCATCGGGTTCCGCTCAGTGTCCATATCGGTCTGACCAACCGGTGTAACAACCGGTGCCGCTACTGCAATTTCCAGGCCCTCTCCCAGGAGGATGTCTGGACCACCGATGATCTGATCCGGGTTCTGGACGCGATGCGGGAAGCCGGCACCCGAAGAGTCCAGTTTACCGGCGGGGAGCCGATGCTCCGGGATGATCTGGGGGTTATCCTGGCTCACGCGAAATCACTGGGTATGTTTGTCGGAGTATCGACCAATGGATACCAGGTCCCCGGGCGGGTCGAGGAACTCCGCCCGGCGGATATTGTTCAGGTCTCCTATGACGGTCCCCCGGAAGTTCACGGATATCTCAGGGGGGAGAAGAGTGTGGGTGATACGGCGGCGGCGATAGATATTCTTCTGGAGAAGGAGATCCCAGTCTGGACCAATACGGTCATGACAACCGCTAATGCCCCCTATATCGATGAGATCGTGGAATATGTCAGGAAGCGGGGGATGGTGGCAAACTTCGTTCTCCTGGATTTTTTCTCTGATCCGCAGGAACACTTCCATCCGGCCTTGAAAGATATCCAGGATCTGGTTATGAGCGGAGAAGAGAAGAGAAAAGCGCTGAAGCATCTGATTGAATTAAAACAATCCGGCGCCCCGGTAGCCGGATCCATCCCCTATTTTCAGAACGCCCTCGATTGGCCCTATGATGATCGTGTCACCAGTCCGGAACCGTCTCCGCTCTATAGCTGCTGGTTTGGCCGGGCGGTGGCGCACCTGGAGGCGGACGGCAACCTCTACGCCTGCGGGATGGGTGTGGGCCGGGTCCCCGGGATAGACGTGCGGGAGGTTGGTTTTAAGGAGGCCTGGAAGCAGCTCCAGCCTCTCCCCAACTGTAACTCCTGTACCATGGCCTGCGGGGTGGAGGCGAATTTGTTGTTTTCCCTTAATTGGAGGGTGATATATAACTGGTTTAAGCAACTTAGATGAAACAGTGAGCGGTGAGCGGTAAGCAGTGAGCGGTAAGCAGTGAGCGGGGAACAAGGGGGGAGTTATTATGTATGTCGAAAATTTTCGAGATCTGGAGGTTTATAAATTAGCCCGAAAATTAGCGGAACGAATTTTTGAATTGACTAAAATGTTTCCAGCTGAAGAGAAATATTCCTTGACCAGCCAGATTCGCCGTTCTTCCCGATCAGTCGGCGCCCAGATTCCCGAAGCATGGGCCAAAAGACGTTATGAGCCTCATTTTATAAGCAAACTGACTGATGCTGATGGAGAACAACGTGAAACTCAACATTGGCTTGAAACTGCTTTAGATTGTGAATATATTTCTCAAAATGTCCGAGATGAAATAATTAGTGAATATGAACATGTTGGAAAAATGATCCAGAATATGATCAATAAATCGGAACAATTCTGCTGGAAACAGAAAAGAAAGAAATAACGCATAAACCTGGGATTATATGAATACCAAGGGCCGCCAGTTCCAGCGGACTGCTAACTGCTTATAGTTTGCCGGGTGAACTGCTCACCGCTTACTGCTCACTGCTTACTATAACCGGTAGTATTAGAAGGAATATAAAAAAACCATGAAAAAGTTCAACAACATAATGGTAATCGGGGGAGGGGGCTACGTTGGGGCGGTATTGGTGCCGAAACTATTGCAGGAAGGCTATCGGGTTAAGGTCTATGATCTCTTCATTTATGGAGAAGGGGTATTCAATAGTGTAAAGGATGACCCTAACCTAACTCTCACTAAAGGGGATGTTCGGGATATAGATCTTCTGGAGAAGGAGGTGAAAGGGGTCGACGCGATAATTCACCTGGCCTGTATCTCTAACGATCCGAGTTTTGAGCTTAATCCGGAGTTAGGGAAATCTATTAATTATGACAGCTTTGAACCGATGGTAAAGGCAGCGAAGGCCGCCGGAGTAAAGCGGTTCATCTATGCTTCCAGTTCCAGTGTTTACGGAGTTAAGGAAGTGGATAATGTCACCGAGGATATGGAACTGGATCCGCTGACCGATTACTCTAAATTTAAGATGATGTGTGAGGAAATCCTCCTCCGGTATGCTGACGATGACTTCGTGGGCCTGATTCTCCGCCCGGCCACTGTCTGTGGATACTCTCCCCGGCAGCGGATGGACCTGATCGTGAATATCCTGACTAATCACGCGGTTAACCGGGGAAGAATAATCGTTAATGGAGGGAGTCAGAAACGCCCCAACATCCATATCGAAGATATTACCGACCTTTACATCAAATCACTGGAATACGAGGACGCACAGATAAACCGTAAGATCTTCAATGCCGGCTATGAGAACTTTCCGGTTAGCGAACTGGCTAGCCAGGTCAAGGAGATAGTAGGTTCCGGGGTTGAGATTGTCACGGAACCAACCAACGATCCCCGGTCATATCATATCTCATCGGAGAAGATTCGGGCGGAACTTGATTTCACCCCCCGGCATACAATCGAGGACGCGGTTAGAGACATAAAAGATGCTATTGAAGAAGGAATGCTGGATGATCCGATGGACAATCCCATGTACTTTAACATTAAAAGAATGAAAGAAATACAGTTGCAATAATTGGATTTATTCCTGTCAGCTTTGGCAGACAGGAATGAATTTAATTATAGGGAAAAGTTATGGATAAGGTTAGGCGAAGCGACAGTGCTTCACATTTGACCACCGGCCAGAGATGGCCAGTGGTGGCCCTCATCATTGCCTTTATTCTATTTTCATGCCTGGCCGACCTCTGGCCGGTAAAGAATGTTTATTTTTACATCTATTCCCGGGTTGATGGTCTCCTAACGATGGACCTGGCTTTAAACCCCGCGATGAGGTACGCGGCGGGAAACGGTATTCATTCGACGGAATCATTCCTCTACGTTCTGGTCGTTAAGCTCTTCTATCTGGTGCTTCCCTATAGGTTCCTCTGCCTGCGGGCGGTCTCCGTCTGCTCGACCGCGGTGGCCCTATTCTTTCTTTATCGTCTGGCCATGCTGATCTTTTCGCGGGCGGTCTCGATTCTCTTCCTTTTTCTCCTGGTCACCTCCCCGATCTATCTGGAGAGTATGCGCTCCATCGGGTTCATCCCATTAACGAATACGATAGTTGTTATCGCCTGCTATTTTTTTGTGCGTGGTGTAGAAAGTCAAAAGTCTATCGGTTGGCTTGCTCTCTCGGCCCTCTTCGGACTGCTCACACTCTCTCTCTATCTCCCGGGCAAGCTGGTTCTCCTGATCCCGGTCATCTTTTTTCTTCTCTCCCCTAAGAAATACTGGCGGCTGCTGCTTATCTTTCTCATCCTGATAATCATTCCCATCCTGGCTGTAGATAAGGCAATCGGAGATATAGATTTTGATGCTGAGTACGCAATGAAAGCTGATGGGGAGTTTTTAATGTACGATCCTCCTCTTGCCTGGCTGACCGGACGGTTGAGGGACAATGCTCAGCGAGTCATGGGTTATCTTTTTCAGATAAACAGGAGTAATTTCACCGAATCGCGTTCGGATCAACTGGAAGACTGCCAGAGCAGGCTTTTCAATCCGGCCTATATGCCGTTCTTTTTCATTGGTTTGATAATATGTTTCCGGAAGTGGAGAGAATTAGGGGCTTTGCCTTTGATCTGGTTCGCACTATATTTTTTCGGACCGATGCTCTCCACCGAGCTTTCCCCCCGGCGGTTTATCCTGGCCCTTAATCCTCTCTATCTCATTATAGCGGTGGGAATATGGGCTGTCTATATTGTGATTCGTAATGCCCTCGGCACTCCGGGAAGAAAAAAAATTCTGCTATTATCTTCCTTAATTCTGCTATCCGGCGTGGGTGGATACGATCTCTATGAGTTTTTCTTCCGAGTTTCACGCCCGGTGTATTCATATTCCCCTGAACAACTCAAAGAAGTTGCCGGACTTCTGGAACGGGAGGGGTCAAAAGCAACGGCTATTGTGATAGAAGAAAATCGGGCGCCTGCTTTGATCTGGGGGAATCCATATTTCGACCCGGCCCGGATAGATCCCGCGGTATTCCGAAAAATTATTTATCGGAATTCCCTGCAGGATCAGGAATCACCGATAACGCTGGAGGGGGAGGGGGTTCTCTATGTATTCTCCTTCCCTTCATCCCCTGATGATTTTTTGCCGGGGGAGAAGGAGCGGCTGGATGCTGTCAATCTCCTGGCTGAAAACCAACAACCAGGTGTCTCAGTAAAAACTGTTCCCGGCACCAGTTTCTACACGGTGCTGCTAAAGGGTGATGAGGAGGTCAGATTTCCCGGGCGGGAAGATGCCGGGGAATCGGTTCTCTCACCAGAGACGCATATCCCATTACGGGTGTCCTCCGAGTACTCGACAGTCGCGGGCGCCGGGAGAATGACGGATAATCGCCCGATAACATTCTGGAAGATATCAAACCGGGATCTGGGTAAAAAATCCTGGGTAACCCGTGACTTCGGTCCTGGAGTTAAAAAAATAATCACCCGGATAAGGGCTCTCCCGAGAGAAGGGCATCCGAAAGAATTTTTCCATCAGGCTCTCCTCTCCGGCAGCAATGACGGCCTGAACTGGGATTTAATCACCGGGATTGAGCAAAAAATGCCTCCCGCGGATGGGGAATGGCTTGAATGGTCCTTCCAGAACAAAAAGCCCTATCGGTTCTATAAGTTCGAGATAACCAGTGGTTATTCCGGCCGTTCCGGAGCCTTCCGTTCCCTGGCCGAGTTGCGTTTTATGGAGTGACCGGCTGCAGTTTAAATCGTGTGTTCTGGTAAATTACCCGGGCCTTTAAGCCAGTCTTATGGTTTGCCCTGTTCCTTCCGGCGCTCTTCTCTCTCTATCTTCAAGGCTTGAGCCAGTGCTTCCGGGCTCACATCGAAGACGAGAAATGAATACGCCACATGGTCCACCGGTTCAAAATTTTCCCGGAGCCAGCGGCATTCCCGAGGTCGGAAGATCCCGACCAGCTTATTGGCGGCAACTACGATCCTTCCCGTCCGGGGGGCGACCGGGAAACGGATGGCTTTCGGATGTGCCGAGAGATAATCTTCTAAATATTGACGGTTCTGGCCCCACTCAAGATTGGAGTCAGCGAGGATTTTATAGGCCATCTTCCGGTTCGGGACCAGCTCATTAAAGTAGGAGAGGTAATGAGGATAGTAAGACAGGACGGAGATAACCAGATAGAGAAGAAGGAGTGCGATGCTTAGTCTGAGGAGTAACTTGAATTTTGACCAGTTCTTCAGCAGACTGCCGGCAAAGATCAGCAAGAGTGGGAATATCGGGAGAGAATAACGGATGCCTGACTGGATGCTGGGAAAAAAGTTTATATAAACTGAGAAGAGGATAATGGGAATCCAGAGGAAAGCCTCATTCCTTGAGAAGTTAAATTTTCTGAAATTAATAAGATAAGCCAAGATTGAGAGTAGAATAAATAGCTGAATGGCAATCGGCACCTTAAATAGATAGGCCCAGAAGTAATATCCGGTAAAACAGTCCGGGTTACGGATCTCCCCGAAGAGATAGGCATTGCCGTGTTCACCGGTCTCCGATTCCCACTGACGGTCATCCGGTCCCTCCAGATAGGGAACGGGGAGAGGCAGGGGGATTCGGGACAGTATTTCGGATTTAGATTGGATATTTTTCCAGAAGTCACTCTTGAAGGTGTAATCCTTCAGCGGGGTAAATGTGCGGTTGAAGAGAAACCCCGCATTGATGATGAAAAGGCTCACGACCGCGAAGAAGAGTGCATATCTTATGAAAACACCTGCCATTCGGATTAATGTCTTGATCTCTTTCTTCCTTAATCCCAAGAGCATATCGGGACTGTACCTTACCATCACTATGGCAGCCATCATCAGATACAGCCCCACGGAACTATATTTAACCACCTGGCTTATCCCGACTAATGTTGCGGATATCATCGCCCTCGTCCATCCTCCCAGGGTAATGAACCGCCAAAAATAGTAGAGTGAGATAGTCATCAGGCAGGTTGCGAATATATCGTTGGTGATCAGGCGGGAGTGGGCGATCAGGTTGGGGGAGAAAGCGAAAAGAATAAGACTGAAGTAACCGGCGGGAAAACCATATAATTCTTTTGACCACTTAAAGACATAGAATGCCAGCAGAAGGGAGAAGAGCATGGTCACATATCTCCCCGTATGTATATCTGCCAGAAAATCCCGGAAGGCGCTCGCGGGTAGCTGGCGCCCGATCAAACGGGGGAGGGCGTTCAGGCTGTTAAACGGCATGAGAGTGCCGTTTCCTTCTATCCGGCTGTCCGCGTTACCCATCAGTATCCGCCAGCCATAGCCGTAATGATCCTCTTCATCGGCGGTAAATGTCTTATGCCGGATACTGATGACTTCCAGGAGGAAGAGGGCGGCCAGGATGATAAGTAGAAATATCCAGTAAATTCGTTTCATCTGTAATTTTAAGAATGGTAATTATCAGAGCGCTAAGGTAGTATAGTATGTTCAAGTATAAACGAATAATATAAAAGAACATATTGTGAAAGCTTTTGATGAATCACGTCGCTACGTGCTCGTAGAGGCGACCTTCAGGTCGCCATCGTGTGGCAGCCTGAAGGCAGCCGCTACGAGAGAGCAAAATTTACTAAAAGCTCATCATAGCCTATCAGATGGAGAAAAAAGATGAAAGTACCATATTCTTACCTCAAAGAACAATTTTCCGATCCTGAGCCGATCCTTGACGCTTTTCGGGAGCAGCTCACCCGCTGTGAATTTACCTTCGGCCCGGAACTGGAAGAGTTTGAAGCCAACATGGCGCGATATACCGGGGCCCGCTATTGCCTGGGAACGGCTTCCGGGACGATCGCTCTCTCCATGCTTTTGAGGGCCGTCGGGGTAGGGGAGGGGGATGAGGTGATCACCGTCTCCCAGACCTTTGTCGCCACGATCGGCTCGATAGTCGCGATCGGCGGACGGCCTTATTTTATTGATGTCCTCGATGATTTTACCATGGATCCCGGATTAATCGAGCAGGCAATCACGGAACAGACCCGGGCCATTATGCCGGTTCATTACTCGGGCAGTCCCGCCCACCTGGAAGAGATTCTGGCCATCGCGGAAAAACACAACCTCCCGGTAATTGAAGATTCCTGCTGCGCGATCAGCGCGAAGATCGATGGGAAGCACGCCGGGACATTCGGAGCAGGCGGGGCTTTCTCCGTCCATCCGCTCAAGAACCTCAATGTCTGGGGCGATGGAGGATTTGTGGTCACCGATTCGGAGGATATCTATCAGAAAGTCCGGCTTCTCCGGGATCATGGATTGAAAAACCGGGACGAGGTGGAGATCTTCGGTTTCAACGGCCGCCTCGATACCATCCAAGCGATCGTGGGGAATTACCTCTATCCGAAGATCGATGAGATCACCGATCAGCGGATCGCCCACGCGGAAAAATATGACCGGGCTTTCTCGACCCCGGAGCTATCCCGCCACATAAAAGTCCCGCCCCGCCGTTCGGAAGCCCGCCATGTCTATCATATGTATATGGTCCTGGCGGAGAATAGAGATGAACTGTTGAGATATCTGATCGAGAAAGATATCGAGGCCAAGATTCACTACCCGATCCCGATGCATCTCCAGCAAGCCACGCTGGAACAGGATCCGCCCTTCGGAAAAACCGATCTCTCCCGGACTGAAGCCCAGTGCCGGTCTTTGATTACTTTCCCCGTTCACCAGCATCTCTCGGATGAACAGATAGACTATGTGATTAGTTGCGTTAGGGAATATTACTCGAGGTAGAGTTATAGAAACGCATAACTTGACAGAGAATAATGCAAGCGTATATTAGATTAATAGTATAGCAATGAGTGATATTATTAAAAAATATATTAGTTATTGGCGAGACAGCGCTGTTGAAGATTGGGAAGTCGGCAATTCCTTGATACATAGTAGAAAAATTCGCCATGGATTATTTTTTGTCCATCTTACTCTGGAAAAACTACTGAAAGCACATATATGCAAAACTACCACAGATTATGCTCCCAGGATACATTCTCTAATTAGGTTGGCGGATAAAACCGACTTGAAATTATCAGAAGAACAGCTTAACTTTTTAGCGGAATTTGATCGCTTTAATATTGCGGGAAGATATCCGGACTCGTTAACTCCGGTTCCAGATCAAGTCGAAGCAAGAAAAAAGTTGGCCAAAGCTGGAGGACTTTACCAATGGCTTCACGAGAAATTATAAATATATTAAGCCAATACCTTAATTTATTGGTTGATACCGGGATACCAGTCGAAAAAGGATTGCTTTTTGGCTCATATGCGACAGGAGATTACACAGACGAAAGTGACCTTGATCTTCTGGTGATTTCCCCTCTCTTTGATCAAGCTAAAACCGGCCAAATTCTCGATACCCTTTGGCGTCTGCGCAGGAAAATAGATCCCCGGATTGAACCGATTGCCGTCGGGACGCAAGAATTTGACAATGAAGGGTGCTCTCCTTTAATTGATGTTGCCCGCCGCCAGGGTATTGAGATAAAACCAAGTTAGTGCCTGAACGGAAGTCCTGATTTTGGTAGTCGCCCCAATTTTTTACTGGGAGTTGACTGGCATAACGATTGCGCGACTCAGAAGTTCGGCTACCTTGAAAATCCCAAAAAATCAGGATCTTCATCCAGGCACCAGTTAGATAATTCTGCCTCAAAACCAACACCCCTACTAAAATTGAAAAATATTCAATATTAGCAGGGATAAAATGTATATAACTGACAAGATGCTATGGATAATGTACATTTGTGTACATAAGAATGAGGTTAGAGATGATTAGAACTACTGTAACTAAATTGAAGCAGCATACCCGGGATTATTTTGATGCGGTAGAAAACGGAGTGAATATAATAGTCAGTCGTTATGGCAAGCCGGTTGCTGAAGTCCGGCCGATTAATAGGATTGATCTACCATCCTGGAAAAAATCTGGTCCCAGATTGGTGCTTGATAATGTTTCTTTAAGCCAGGAGATACTGGAAGAGCGAAACGAGCAGAAGATGTGAGGCTATTTCTTGATTCTTCCACCATCTAATGGAGCGTCAATTTATTTGTCTTCGCGTATATTCATTAGATATTATTAGTGGACTAATTATAGGAAAACATTTAGCGGCTATAAATATTTATAACTATTATTTTTTCGGAGAAAAAATAATAATATGGAAGTAAAATATTTAGATCTTCAGGCCCAATTTAAAGAGAATCTTGAGGTCCGGCGGGTAATTGACGAGATTCTCTCCAGCGGGCAATTCGTCATGGGCCCTGCCGTGGAGGAGTTCGAGCGGAACTTTGCCCAACTTTGCGGGGTCAGGCATGCGATCGGTGTCAGCAATGGTACCGATGCCATCTTTCTGGCCTTAAAAGTGCTGGGAATCGGGGAAGGGGATGAGGTGATCACCGTTCCCAATACTTTTCTGTCCACCGTCGGCGCGATCGTTCAGACCGGAGCCTTCCCCCGCCTGGTTGATGTCGCCGACGATTATAATATCGATCCCGATAAGATCGAAGTGGCCATCAATGAAAGAACCAGAGCCATTGTCCCGGTCCATCTGACCGGCAATCCGGCCCGGATGGATAAGATCCGGGCCATCGCGGAGAAACATAATCTCTTCGTGGTCGCGGACGCCGCCCAGGCGGTGGACGCTTCCATCAGGGGGAGGAAAGTTGGGTCTCTGGGGAACCTATCCGCCTTCAGTCTCCACCCGTTAAAGAACCTCAATACCTGCGGTGACGGCGGAGTAATCACCACCGATTCGGATGAGTATTATGAGCAGTTGCTCCTCTATCGCAATCATGGCCTGAAGAACCGGAATGAAGCCCGGTTCTTTGCTTACAACTGCCGCCTTGATTCGATCAAAGCCGCCGTGGCAAACCTTCAGATAAAGAGAATCCAGGATGTGACGGAGAAACGCGACCGGAATGCCGCTCTCTATGATGAAGGTTTGGCCGATTTAAAAAATTGGATAAAAATCCCCCCCCGGAGATCCGGGGTCCGGCAGTCATTCCATACTTATGTTGTTCAAGTGGATAACCGAGAAGAATTAATTGCCTTTCTCGCGGAGAAAGGCGTGGAAACCAAAATCCACTACCCTATTCCAATCCACCGGATGGAAGCGGCAAAACGGTATGGCTACCAGGAGGGGGATTTCCCGGTAGCGGAAGCGATGGCGGGGAAAATTATTTCCCTCCCGGTTCATTACTATTTAAAAGAAGAACAGATCCGCTTTGTGGTTGAGTCCATGAATGAGTTTTATAAGAGGTGATCTCCCCGGTATATTTCGCATGAAGGTGCAGATCGGAAGAGCACACGTCTGAACTCCAGTCAC
>CAKZYZ010000123.1 GCA_937885075.1 uncultured bacterium
GCATACTGTGGTTTGTATATGGTTTTTTTTTTTTTGTGTGTGTAATTTTTTTTTTTTTTTCAAGCAGAAGACGGCATACGAGATATATCAGTGTGACTGGAGTTCAGACGTGTGCTCTTCCGATCTGCGGTAAGCGGTGAGCGGTAAGCGGTGAACCGCCAGGCCAACCGCGTACTGCTTACCGCTTACTGCTCACTGCTTACCGCTTACTTCACCTCCTCCCTCAAGCGGCCACAAGCTGGTCGATGACGGATGAGATCAGCTTCTTGTCGACGTGCCCGACGATCTGGGCGTCCTGGCTCACCCCTAACTTTTCCTGAAGAAATGTCCGGATCCGGGCTCTCTCCCACCCCTTACTCAATGCCTTCCCCCAGAGAGCCTTCACCTGGCCGGCAGTCGCCTTGCCCGGGACTTCGGGGGCCGGACCGATCTCATCAATCAACCGGGAAAGAACCTTTTTCTCCACCATCCCCACAATCTCATTCCGGGAAGATGTCCCCAACTTATCCATGAGCATCTCCTTTACCTTCTCCTTGTTCCAGCCCGCGGCAAATGCCCGGGCATAAAGGGCGCGGAGCTGGGGGAGACTCCCCTTTCCCGGCACCCCAATCTCTTCACTCTCTTTCAGAAGAGCATTCACGGCTTTCTGGATCGGCTCATCCGATTCTATCTCACGCTTCAGGGTTACCATCTTATCCCCTATTTCAAAAGACACACTCACTACATTCATAACTCTCCTCCTTCTTATACCGACCGGGATCCGGCCGATGGTTAATGTTGTATTACAACAGTCGGAGAAGTGCCGTTTTTATTCCAATTATTTTTCATTCGATGAAAATCGAACAAAAAATATGTGATAATCAACTATGAAATGGCTGTATTACGGCATAAGAAAATCATACGGGAACGGGGTTGGGGCATAAGTCTCCAGTGAACTCCGTTCTCTCGTAGCGGCTGCCTTCAGGCTGCCACACGATGGTGATCTGAAGAGGCTGTCGGATAAATCCTATTTTGGCAGCCGCCCCGCCGGCGGGTAAGCTTTCCGTGAACCCCATCAACTTGTGATCATGGCTTGGTGCTGTAGCCGCGGTCGGTGACCGCGGCATTGCCGGCAACCATCGGGTCCGCGGTCACCGACCGCGGCTATAGGGGCAAAGGGATCCAGGTAAATTGTGAGGAAATATTAAGACAACGGGGTTCACGGAAAGCATGCATTGGGACTCTCCGCGGATCATAGTCAGAAGCTCCAGCAACTTAGATTAGCGGGATTCGGATGACAGACCTTTTAGAACTTCTTTTACTTTCTGGAGGAGGTCGGAAGGCTTGAAGGGCTTGGAGAGAAAATAGCTGGCTGAAAGCCGGAAGGCCTGACCACGGATATCTTTTGAATCATACGCGGTGAGCATAATGATCGGGATGGTAAAGGTCTCAAGCACGGTCCTCAGTTTAGTCATAACATAGATCCCATCTCCCTTCGGCATCTCATAGTCCAGAATTACCAGGTCCGGATGCTCATCATAAACCTTATTTATGGCATCTTCCCCCGAACCGGCGGTAAGCACTTCATAACCGCAATCCCGGAGTTCAAGAGAGATCAGGCGAACAAGATCTTGATCATCATCGGCAATTAAGATTTTTCTCTTTTTCATAGATACTAATATAGCACTTTTTAGAATTTCCGCAATTACCTACAGAAAGATTTTTTCAATAGATCAAAGATCGAAGAACTTCTTTTGCTTGACCCCCTTGAATCGCTATCATAATATATTACATTCCATCTACTATTAAGACTTGTATCGGCCATAATTAAAATTAGCCCGATTTAAGTCTGCCGGGATTAATTCAATCTGAAAGCCAGATAAATTAGAAAGCGGCGGTGACTTCAATGTACTTACATTAAGTTAGCGCCAAAAGCGCTAACTTATATGCCATATCTTACCATCAATTCAAATGATACCGGATCGCGCACTTTCAACTTCAAGGGCGATAGAATCACCATTGGACGTGATTCAACCTGCGACCTCACTCTCTCCAATGATAGGATCGATCCATTCCAATCCGTCATATCTTTTGAAGACGGCAAATATATCCTGCGCAATATCAGCAGCCATCTCAACACATTTCTCAATTACCTACCGGCGTTAGAAGCTGAACTCTTTCATGGAGATGAAATAATCATCGGTGACAGTCTGCTCCTTTTCGAGACCGAGTCAGATGAAGAAAAAGCCATCCCCGTTCACGAGATGGCAGAGATAGTACCGGAAGAAGAACTGGAAACAACTATAGGCTCTACCCTCCCCCGGGATGACTATGGTCTAATCTCCGCGGAGAAAGCCCCGGGGAAGCTGGGACAGGCCCTGGAGGCTCTCTCCCTGATCGGTCGAATCATCCATGACATCCCGGACACCGATTTCCTCCTGCAAAAATTGGTCGAACTTCTCACGGAAGTTACCCGGGCTTCACGAGCCTGTTTTCTATCTTTAGGGGAAGATGGAGAACTCTATCCTAAAGCAGTAACAGGACGGGAGAAGAAGAAAGATAAAATCTTGATCAGCCAGAGTATCGTAACTCAGGTAAAAGAAACCCGCACCGCCATCCTCTGCACCAACGCGAAAACCGACTCCCGTTTCCAAGGGGCGGACAGCATCTCTCTCGCGAAGATTCGATCCGCCATATGTATCCCGGTTGAGTGGAAAGATACTCTCTTCGGCATCCTATATATCGATGCCCGGGGCTACACAAAAGATTTTATCTCGTTCGATGAAGATGACCTCAGACTGGTGAAGGTGATCGCGGGGCAGGCGGCCATGGCACTGGATCATGCCAGGAGAGAGAAAACCATTCTCAGGGAGAATATCACTCTCAAGCGCGAAGAGCAAAAACGTCTCGGAATGGTGGCGGAGAGTACCGGAATGCAGAATGTCATGGAGATGATCGCGCGGCTGGCACCTACTAATTCCACGGTTCTAATCCGGGGTGAAACCGGAACCGGGAAGGAAGTAGTCGCCCGGGCTATTCACTTCAATAGTCAACGGCGAAATAAACCTATGGTAACCATTAACTGCGCGGCCTTCCCGGAGACACTGCTTCACAGCGAACTATTCGGCCACGAGAAGGGATCTTTCACCGGAGCAACTAATCGTCGAATCGGCAAATTCGAGCAGGCCGCGGGAGGAACTATATTCCTGGATGAAATAGCTGAACTTGATCCCAGGAGCCAGGTTATACTTCTCCGGGTCCTGGAAGAGAAGAAGCTCCAGAGATTGGGAGGAAACCAGAACATCAATGTTACTGTCCGGGTGATTACCGCTACTAATCGTGATCTGGATCAGGCTATCGCCGACGGTAAGTTTCGGGAAGATCTCTACTATCGTTTAAAGGTGTTGGAACTCTTTATCCCTCCTCTACGAGAAAGAAAAAAAGATATCGAACCCCTGATAAATTTCTATCTGGAATATTTCTGCCATGAAGGGTTGAGAAAAGTCAAAGGGATAGAACCGGACGCATTGAAGGAATTAAACAACTATAACTGGCCCGGTAATGTCAGAGAATTGAAGAATGCCATAGAGAGAATCCTGGTCCTCGGAAGTACTCCCCGGATAACACTCGATGATATCATCTTTATCTCCGGGAGAGGCCACCCGGTCGTCCACGCCGGCGGAAATGCTTCCATTCAGGAGTTAGAGAAAGAACATATCATGGAAGCTCTCAGACAATCAGGCGGAAACAAGAAGCAAGCGGCGGATCAGCTCGGAATCAACCGGGCCACGCTCTACCGCAAGCTGAAATCTTACGGGATTCCCGAGAGTGATCGGTAAAAAACTCGGCAACTACGAGATTCGGGCGCAGATTGGCCAGGGTGGAATGGGAATAGTCTACGAGGCTTATGACCACTCTCTCCAGCGAAGAGTAGCTATCAAGGTCATCCCATCTGATCTGGCCCGGCAGCCGGATATCATCTCGCGCTTCCAGAAAGAGGCCCGGGCCGCGGCGAAACTCAACCATCCGGGAATCATTGAGGTTTACGGGATCGGCTGCGAAGAGGGGATTCATTTCTTTGTAATGGAGTACCTTGATGGGGATCCTCTGGATAAGATTCTCTCTGAGGAGGGGGAACTCTCCTGCGACACCGCTCTCCGGATAGTCCATCAGGTAGCTTCCGCTCTCCATCAAGCCCATAGCCAGGGTTTCATCCACCGGGATATTAAACCCAGCAATATCATCATCGACCGCGATACCGAGCGGGTCAAAGTGACCGACTTCGGAATCGCTAAAGCCATCGAAGGTGATACCCAATTCACCGCGTCCGATGTCAGACTGGGAACTCCGCGCTATATGTCACCTGAACAGGTACAGGGGGAGGACCTTGATGGACGATCGGATATCTTCTCGCTGGGAGTTGTCCTCTTCCAGATGCTAACCGGGAAAGGACCTTTTGGAGGAGAATCATTCCTGGTTATCATGCGGAAGATTATCGAGGTCGAACCTGAGCTCTCTCCGGAGGAAGAACTAAAAATACCGGATGAAGTTCGCGCGATCTTGAAGAAAGCTCTCGCGAAAAAACGGGAAGATCGATACCAGAGCACCCTCGAACTGATCCGGGATATAGAATCATATCAGAAAGGTGAACCTATCTCCGAACCGGGAGGAGGCCGAAAGACCAGGCGGTTGCTCTACCCGGCCATTGCCGCTGTCTTAGTCCTGGCTTCGATCGGCACTTATATATTTTTTCACTCTAATCGAGAGATCGGGGTGAAGGGAGATGAGAGCCGGGTTAATCATTATGATGCCGGGCCCGAAGCGGCTGGGGGAGATATCAACCAACCGGGTGACAGTAACAAGCGGTCAGAAGCCCAGGAGAAGCCATTAAAAAATTTACCGGGTCAGTCTCTCTATGAGAAAGCCGAACAATTATGGAAGGATAATCCGGAGTCACGCGATTCGGCCATATCAGGGTTTCAGGAAGTAATTGACTCATTTCCAGGCAGCCCCTGGGCGGAGAAAGCAGGCACTATGATTCAATCCATCAGCCGGGAACCGGAACTGAAACAGAGGAATACCGAGAAGCAGCAGGAGGAAGATAGGAATAAGACTGAGGCGAATCAGTCGATCCAAATGGGGATAAGAGCTATGGCGGGAGAGAACTGGGATGGAGCCATATTTGCTTTCAATAACGCGGCCCGTATCCACCATCTCACACCGGGAATTCAGGATAAACTGGACCAGGCCCACATTTACAAATGGCGGAATAAGGCTGAGAAAGCTGCAGATCGGAAGAGCACACGTCTGAACTCCAGTCACACTGATATATCTCGTATGCCGTCTTCTGCT
>CAKZYZ010000124.1 GCA_937885075.1 uncultured bacterium
GTGTGTTTTTTTATTTTTTGTTTTTCTTCTTTTTTTTTTTAATGATACGGCGACCACCGAGATCTACACTCTTTCCCTACACGACGCTCTTCCGATCTCGTTTTATGAGAAGGGAAGGAAGACCAGCTGACGAAGCAATACTTTCAGGGCGTGTTATAGATAGAACAATACGACCGCTTTTTGACCGACGTATTAGAAATGAAATACAAGTAGTTGTTACTGTACTTTCCATTGATGAGGACGACCCTGATGTGCTTGGAGTTACAGCAGCATCAATTGCACTAGGTACATCAGATATACCGTGGAGTGGGCCAGTGAGTGCGGTACGTATTGGAAAGTTTAATGGAGATTTTATTGTAAACCCTACTTATAGCGTCCGCGACAACAAAGAAAGTGAGTTTGACCTTCTTACGTGTGGAAAAGGCGAGAATATTAATATGATTGAAATAGGAGCAAACGAATCAGATGAAAAAACACTATCCGATGCTCTTGAAGAAGCTTCAAAAGTAATTGAAAAAATACAAGAATTTCAACAAAAAATTATTTCTGAAATTGGAAAAGAAAAACGAATTGTTGAATTGGAAGATTATTCAGAAGAATTAATAATGTTGTTTGATAAAAGCATTGCTCCAAAACTTGAAGATGCTGTTTTCAGCGGTCCGGGAAAGGCGGGGATACACACGCTTTATGACGAATGGATGACACTCTTCGTTGACGTATTTCCGAAAGCAAATAAAAATCCAGCTGAAGATTATTTTAAAGAAATGATAGATAAAATACTTCACGATAAAGCAATCAATGAAAACAAACGTCCTGATGGGAGAGCAATGAATGAAGTGAGAGAACTTTTTGCCCAAGCGGGTGGTTTTTCAGAAATTATTCACGGAACTGGAATATTTTACCGAGGGGGGACTCATGTACTATCTGCACTTACTTTAGGTGGCCCAGGAGATTCACAAATTATTAACAGTATGGAATCTCAAGATACTGAGAAACGATTCATGCATCACTATAACTTCCCACCATATTCTGTTGGAGAAACTGGACGTATAGGAGGAGTAAACAGACGTATGATTGGTCATGGAGCGCTTGCTGAAAAAGCTCTGCTGCCAATAATACCAACTCAGGAAAAATTTCCATATACAATTCGTATAGTTTCTGAAGTACTCGCTTCAAATGGTTCATCTTCAATGGGTTCCGTATGCGGTTCAACTTTAGCGCTTATGGACGGCGGTGTACCAATTAAAAATCCTGTTGCAGGAATTGCGATGGGACTAATGATTAACAAGGAAGGAAAATACAAGATTTTAACTGATATCCAAGGACCAGAAGATGAACATGGTGACATGGATTTTAAAGTCGCAGGAACAAAAGATGGTGTTACAGCAGTTCAAATGGATGTAAAAGTGGATGGTGTTCCTATAAAAATTCTTACACAAGCTTTGGAAGACGCCAAACTTGCACGACTTCAAATTCTTGAAGTAATTGAGAAAGAAATTAAATCTCCAAGAGAGCACACGTCAGAAAACGCTCCAAAAATTGAGACATTAACAATAAAAGAAGATCAGATAGGGCTTATCATCGGACCTGGTGGAAAAACTATTAATGAAATAAAAGATTCAACTGGAGTAACTGAAATTACTATTGAACAAACAGGTCACGTGTATATTATTGGCAAAGGAGATACAACAGGAAAAGCACGCGCAATAATTGAAGAGATGACTCATGAGTACAAGGTTGGAGAAAAATTTGAAGGTGAGGTTACTAAAGTGCTTGATTTTGGTGCTTTTGTTAAAATCGGACATAATACTGAAGGATTGGTTCATATTTCAGAGCTTGCCCCGTACCGTATCAATAAAGTGGAAGATGTTGTGTCTGTAGGAGAAAAAGTTCCGGTTATAATAAAAGAGATTGATGACCAAAACCGAGTAAACCTTTCCATTAAACGAATTGACCCTGATTTTGCAAAAAGAAAAGGTGTTGAACCACCAAATTAGTAATACGAATAATTTACAAAAGTCACTATGGAACAAGACCCAAAGATACAATCCAAGAAACAACCTGATTTAAATCAAAATACTAACCAAAAGATTACTTCAACTAATTCGTCCGCTTCTTCAAAAAAAGAAGAGACAGATGGGATTTTTCTTAATGAAGACGTTAGTACTAATATAATACAAAATAAATCACAAACTAAAATAAATCAAAACAAAGGAGTTGTAGGAAATACTATTAGAAAAATCCGAACCTACAAAGAAGACGTAGCAGAAGCAATACGGTCACAAAAAGCATCTCTCACTAGTATTGCTGCAGCTGAACAAAGAAGGCGTGCTTATATTCCAACTGATGTAACTAAAGAGTCTGGTATCAATTTCAAAAAAGTAGGGGTCGTTTTGGGAATCGTTGTCTTTGTTGCTCTTGGAATAGCAATCATTGTATTTTTTACATTCTTTTATGGAAAGAATGATGTAGTACTAGAACAAGACATACCATCATTCTTTTTTGTAGAAAAACAAAAAGAAATTAAGACAGGCGGATTGCAAAAAAGACGATTAAAAGCAAAAAGAAATTTAGACAGGACGATTAAAAGCAAAAACAATTGAAGGCCAAGGCGAGGCTAATAGTCATGTCTGCAATGGTCCTGTCATAAAAAGGGGGTGAGGTAGGGGGCAATAGTCCTGCCTGTAATGGTCCTGCCATAAAGGGGGGAGAGGGAGGGGGAAGAAGAAGTTTTAACAAGTAGAAAGTGACAACTTTAAATCAGTATGAAAATAATATTTATGGGAACTCCGGCATTTGCTCTCCCCGGGCTGAATGATATCCATCGGAGGGGGGTCGAGATCGCGGCGGTTGTGACACGGCCGGACCGGCCGGCGGGGAGAGGGAAGATACTCACCGCTCCGCCGGTGAAAGAGCGGGGGTTGGAACTTGGCCTGGATATCTGGCAGCCGGCCAGCCTGAAGGATCCCGATCTTCTCAACCGGATCAAAGATATCCGCCCGGACCTCGTCGTGGTCTCCGCCTACGGAAAATTCATCCCGGATGAAGTTCTCTCTCTGGCCCGGTATCGCGGCATTAATCTTCATCCATCTCTTCTTCCCCGATATCGGGGCGCGGCACCGATCCAGTGGGCCCTGATAAATGGAGATGCCCGGACCGGAGTCACAATAATCGAAGTAGCGGAGAAGATGGACGCCGGGGCGATCTATGCCCGAAAACCCGTTGATATCTTCCCGGACGATAATGCCGGGACACTCTTTAAGAGATTGGCGGAGGAGGGAGGCCAACTGCTGGCTGATGTAGTCGAGCAGATAGCGGAAGGCAAAGCCGATCCCCGTCCCCAGGATGAGAGCAACGTAACATTCGCGCCCCGGCTATCCAAGGCTGAGGGCCGGATTAATTGGTCCGACACCGCGACGGATATCAACAATCGGATCCGGGGGTTCTACCCCTGGCCCGGCGCTTTTACCACTCTCTCCACTCCAAAAGGAGTCAGATCTCTCAAGATCATCCGGGCGCGGGTTGTCCCCGGAGGAGAAGGGAGACCGGGGGAAGTCTTGGAGGCGGATGGGGATGTTTTTGTTGTCGCTACCGGAGATGGGACACTCCGCCTCCTGGAGGTGCAGCTTGAAGGGAAACGGCCGCTGGCTGCCGAAGACTTTCTTCGCGGGCACCGGATTTCATCCGGTGAGATTTTGGGGGGAATTAAGGGAAGTAATCAGTAAGCAGTTGGAACTGAATATCCAATATTCAACAAGGAATGTCCAATGACCATGTGAGCACTTGGATGTTGGATATTCCTTGTTGGCTGTTGGATATTCAAAGAAGGGGGAGTAGGGGAAAAATGAAGAACCAGTAGTTTCAACCATGAAAAGTGATGACTCAAAATCAGGACGGACAATAATGGCCGCGGCAAAACGGCAGAAAGAAAAAACTGAACATTCAACGTTCAACGTTCAACGTTCAACATTCAAGGGGAAGGATACCCGCGGTACAGTCGTTGCCCTATTGAGAGACTGGGAAGCGGGGAGGGGATTTGCTTCTGATCTGCTGGATCGACTCTGGCGAGAGACCAATTTCTCTGCCCGGGATCGGGGGCTGATCAATATCACCGTGAATGGAGTTATCCGCCGTAAGCTGACACTGGATTGGCTGATCGACCGTTTCTCCTCCCATAAGTTACCGGACCGCGATAGTGATATACGGCAGATTCTCCGCTTCTCAATCTTCCATCTCCTCTACCTGGATTCAATCCCGGACCATGCCATTCTCCATCAAGCGGGAGAACAGGCCAAGCAGCTCGGCGCATACCGGAAATGTTCATATATCAATGGTCTCCTCCGTAATCTCCTGCGCAGGAAGGATAAACTTCCCTTCCCGGGCCGTAATCACCAGATGGAATATCTCTCGGTACTCCATTCCCACCCCCGATGGATTATCGGCCGCTGGCTGAAAACCCGCTCTTTTGAGGAAGTGGAAGAGATCTGCCGGGTGGACAATCTTCCCCCGCCAATCTTTGTCCGCTGTAATCTGCTGAAGGCCACTCCGGAAGAACTGGAAGCTGAATTTAATAGAGATGGGGTTACTTATGAACGCCAAGATGGACCGATTGCCTTCTGGAGGATAAAGCCGGGCAGACCTATCGGAACTCTGCGTTCCTTCCGGGATGGCCATTTCCAGGTTCAGGACATCTCCTCCATCCGGGCGGTTGAACTGCTCAATCCCGAACCGGGAGAAAGGATCGCCGATCTCTGCGCCGCCCCGGGCGGCAAAGCGGTATATATCGCCGAGAAGATGAATAATACCGGCAGACTTCTGGCTTCCGATAACAATCCCGCCCGCCTGAGAAAACTCACCGAAAATATCCGGAGATTGGGAGTCTCCAATGCCGCGGTCAAACGGATCAATCTTCTCCGGGGAGAGATGCCGGAACAAGATGAGAGATGGGATGGGATCCTCCTCGATGTCCCGTGTTCCAATACCGGGGTACTGCGGCGGCGGGTTGATGCCCGATGGCGGATTGATCCCGCTGATATAACCCGTCTGGCGAAACAGGGACGGGAACTGCTCGATGCGGCCGCGAAGCTAATCCGACCGGGTGGCCGGATCGTCTACAGCACCTGCTCCCTGGAACCGGAAGAGAACGGAGGAGCAATCCGGCAGTTTATAGAATCCCACCCAGACTTTAAATTGGTTAAGGAGGAGTTATCCCCTCCTCAAGAGGATGAGGGCGACGGTTACTACTGTGCATTGATAGAGCATCTGTAAGGTGTAGTATAAAACTGGCAGTGTCAAATCGCGGTAGCAGAATCTGCATCAGGATAGAGAGCCATCCCCCATATAATAATTGCCATAACATCTCTGTTTTTAGAGAGTTATCGTGGATATCCCCATTATAATGCAATCTGGCACAGGAATTGCTGTTAAAGAACTCATCCCGTACCTTCGGCTCGGGGAACCTGATATCTTAGGAAATCAGGAAAAATATATTGAGGTTTAACCAAACAGGAGGAAAGATATGAAGAATATCAGATGGGCAGTAACTCTAACGAGTATACTGGTAGTTTTAATGATAATCAGTGTCGCGTGTAGCAGCAGCGGATCCGGCGGCGGCGGCGGAACAGGAGAGGGGATATATAATACCACCTGGACTGTAATGGTTTATGAGGATGGACATCTTATTGACGGCGGATATGTCGCAATCGATGGTTCCGGTAATCTAAGCGGCGAGGTTGGAGAAGGGACGTTGTCGGGTAGCGTGAATGGCGATGGAAGCGCCGCTGCCTGGACTACCTCCGGATCTTCTGACGCGACCGGTTCGTTTAACGGCGGCAGCGGAACAGGGTCCGGAACCTGGACTGATGATGAGGGATTCGACGGAACCTGGGATGCGACCAGAAGGTAGATCCTGCTCGAAACATTTTCGAGCAGGAAATCCTAAATTCTATTTTTCTAAATCCTAATCAACCGCCAGAGGCTGTTCTGCCTGGCGAAAAAGTAGAATATAGAGATTGTCCGCTTAACCCCGAATTTCGGTGATAACCACCGAAATTCGGGGTTTTTGTTTTTGCTGGATTATGTTTTACTACTTAGTGCGCCTTCACATAAATACGGTGCACTTAGTAAGAAGGCAAAGAATTCCGCGGAATAGGTTGGAACTGAAAACTTTCGGAGGAAAATTTTATATGAAAGAGATTATACAGACAGCGAACGCCCCAGCGGCAATCGGCCCCTATTCTCAGGCGATCGGGATAGGCAATCTAATCTTTGTCTCCGGACAGATACCATTTACCCCCGGCGGAGAGCGGGTCGAAGGAGGAATTAAGGAGGAGACCATCCGGGTTCTGGAGAACCTGAAGGCGGTCCTGGATGAGGGTGGTGTTTCTCTGGATCAGGTTGTCAAGACGACCATCTATCTGAAGGATATGGCGGACTTCGCCGCCGTCAATGAGATATACGGTAAATATTTTACCGACCATCCCCCGGCCCGGGCCACCGTCGAGGTATCCGCCCTGCCTAAGGGGGTCAATGTCGAGATTGAAGCCATAGCGGCGCGGAGTTAAGATTAGATAATCCGTATTAGAATTTAAAAAGATACACAATTCTTAACCCAGGGAGGTATGCGTTATGAAGAAGGTTATGTTTGTTCTGGCATTGGTGCTCCTATCAATCGGGGGGTGGTCTCCATCCGCCGATTTCAACGGGGACGGAACCGGAGATGTCGCCATCTTCCGGGATAGTTCCGGATTATGGGCGGTGAGAGGCGTGAGCCGCTTTTATTTCGGAACCACTGGTGATCTTCCCAAACCCAGTGACTGGGATGGAAATGGAACCGATCTCCCGGCCATCTTCAGAGGCAGCAGCGGCCTCTGGGCGATCCGGGGATTCAGCCGGGTTTATTTCGGAGCATCCGGAGATAAACCCAAACCGGGTGACTACAACGGAGACGGAACTGAAGACATCGGTATCTTCAGAGCAAGCTCGGGTCTCTGGGCGGCCCGGGATATTACCCGGCTCTATTTCGGTGCTCCCGGGGACCGGGCCATTGCCCCTGATATAGCCAATGGAGATTCCGGCAAAGGCGGACGCCTTCTGAAGACTGGCCAATTCACGGAATTATCCAGCGGGGATGATGGGACATATAAGGCCGGAATAGCTTTCAGCTATCAAACGGCTGACCCGGCCGGAAACGGTGACATTGTGACCATCGATAACGTGACCGGTTTGATGTGGGCATCGGACAGCAATGAAGCCGGATGTTTTAATGGCCAGACGGCAACCTGGACTGAGGCTATTACTTATTGCAATGATCTGGACTTCGCCGGTTATATAGATTGGCGATTACCTAATATCAGGGAACTAAAATCCCTGGTAGATTATGGAGCTGAATATCCCGCCATAAATGAAGTCTATTTCCCGAATATGCCGGGAACCATAGTTTTCTGGACCTCGACCACATACGGTACATCCAGTGATATCGCGTGGGCAATTAATTTTCGCTATGGCAGGGGTGTAGACTACCTGAAATTTAAAAGCTTTTATCTCCGCGGCGTACGCGGCGGGCTTTAAACCGGGCGGAGGCGGGGAGGGATTCGTTACAATCATTGTAACACTTTATCTCTTTGAAATTAAATGATCGCCTTGATTATTCTGACTCGTAGTGCAGAGCTTTAGCTCTGCCGGAGTAAGGGAAGGCAGAACTAAAGTTCTGCACTACGATCCGAAGCTATAATTTTAAAGGGCTAAAGTGTTACCAATCATTGAATAATTTTTCAGGCTCCAGCCCGATACAATTATTCAGGCCCTGGTTCAGAACTAAATTAGCGCCCCAGGCGCTAATTTATTATAATGACGGAAAAAATCATAACATTGCTTACCGACTTCGGAGAAGAGGACTGGTTTGTAGGGTCTATGAAAGGGGTGATTACTTCTATCTGCCCCGGAGCGCGGACGATCGACCTCACCCATCTTATCCCGCCCGGAGATATCCGGAGAGGGGCTTTTGCCTTGAGATGTGCCTACCGATATTTCCCGAGGGGGACGGTTCATCTGGCGGTGGTCGATCCCGGTGTGGGATCGGACCGGAAAGTTCTGGTGGTCCGGGGCGGGGGGTATATATTTGTCGCTCCGGATAACGGCTTACTCAGTTATATCCTTGCCGACCTGAAAGAGAAGACCATCCATCACGCCACCCGGAAAGATCTATTTCTGGACGAGGTGAGTAATACCTTTCACGGGCGCGATATCTTCGCTCCCCTGGTGGCTCATCTGGCCGGCGGGGTATCTATTGAACAGGTGGGACCGGTCTGCGCTGAACCGGTTATTTTCCCCCTGCCGACCTGCCGTCCCGCCGGTAATAACCGCTGGGAGGCGGAGATCATCACCACCGATAAGTTCGGGAACTGCATAACATCACTCTCAAATGATCTATTAAGTGATATTCCTGGTGAATCGAGGAGAACCGGAATACGGATTACTATCCGGGGAGAAGATATAGATATACCTCTGGTTAGCAGTTATAACTCGGTTGAGAGAGAAAATTTACTTGCTATCGGGGGCAGTTCCGGATTTATGGAACTGGCGGTGAATGGAGTAAGTGCCGCTGATCGGCTGGAACTAATTTCGGGAGATAAGATTATTTTATCCCTGTTTTAATGGCAGTAAACAGTGAGCGGTAAGCGGGGAAAATACCTGGAGTAAACTTTCAGTGAACCCCGTCCTCTCGTAGCGGTCCCGCCACGGTGGGGCCACACGATGGCCCCGCCGGCGGCGGGGCCGCTACGAGCGCAGGGCGACGAGATTCACTGAAGCCTTACCACCTGGATCCATGGCCACTGCTTACTGCTGACCGCTTACCGCTTACTCTTTTTAAAATAATCTTGTAACATCAAAAAGTTACGCCGGGTTTAATCTCAAAATCAGATGAAAAAAGTGAGAATAGGCATTGCCGGATGGTCCTACAAGGATTGGGAGGGGATTGTCTATCCGGCCGGGGCGGGAAGGAAGTTCGATCAGCTGTCATATCTGGCCGGTTATTTTGATCTGATAGAGGTGAATGTCACCTTTTATCGCATCCCACAAGCCCGCAACTGCGTCAGCTGGCTGAGACGGACTGAACATAACCCCGAGTTTCGTTTTACGGTTAAGCTCAACCGGCGTTTTACCCATGAGAGGGATGAACTTACCACTCTCGATCAGAGCCAGTGGCGGGAAGGTATTCTTCCTCTCGTGGAAGCGGAGAGACTGGGGGCGGTTCTGGCCCAGTTCCCTTATTCGTTTCACTATACTATTCCCAATCGGGAGTACCTGGGATGGCTGGCGGAGATATTGCCCGAATTCCCCCTGGTTATTGAGGTCCGGCATCGCTCCTGGGACGACCCGGAAGCCTTCCGATTCCTGACCGATATCGGAGTTGGTTTCTGTAATATCGATCAGCCCCGGGTCTCGTACTCACTGCCCCCTTCAAGTATGGTAACATCCCCGGTAGGATATGTCCGTCTCCACGGCCGGAATGTCCGCGATTGGTTCCGGAAGGGCGCGGGCCGTGACGCCCGCTATAATTATCTTTATACCGAACCGGAGATCAAAGAATGGATTTCACGAATAAAAGAACTGGAAGAGAATACGAGAGAGTTATATGTTATTACCAACAATCATTATCAGGGGCAGGCGGTATGCAACGCTCTGGAGTTGAAGAAAGGGATAGAGCATAAACGGGTCCGCGTACCGTCGACGATGAAAACGTTCTATTCTCAGTTAAGATGACCGGTGCTCAATCATATAACAAATCTATATTATGGTGATTATTTATGAAATCGATTCAATTAAGTCTGTCTCTCTTTGGAGCGGTGGTTCTGTTGACAACCGGGTGCGCGGCTATCTATCAGCAGGATTGCCGCGTCTATCTCCTCTCTGAGCCTTCGGGAGCTGAGATATGGAAAGATGAATTTTATATAGGAAAGACCCCTTATCTCCTCCGTTATACCGCCACCACTATCGAGGATGAACAGGGATATCTCCGGGTTCCTCCGCTGGTAATTAAAAAAACCGGATACAAGCCTCAACTCCTGGAGATGGAGCTGGATCTGGAGAAAGGCGAGGAGGAGGGATATTACTGGGAAGGGACCGTTGTTCTTGAAGAGATTCCGGGGGAAGAGACTAAATAGTGCCGTGGTATTTTCAGACACACTGCTTTCTGCTTCGGAATTTTCTCTCCCGAAATACTTCGGGATCCCGGTTTGTCTAATTGAAATTACCGGGTCCCGAAATCCTTCGGGATCCCGAGTTGTTTAATATTAAGTCTCGGGACAATAAATCTGCCACAAAGGCACAAAGACACTAAGAAAAATATAAAATAAGAATAGACATGGTTATTGAACCTTTAATTCTTTCCTTTGTGTCTTAGTGTCTTTGTGGCAAAAAAGTTGCTAAGCTAAGTTCTGATATTGTCACCGGCATTGTTCAAAACTAAAATTTTCGGAGAAAATTTTAATGAAGAAGATTACATTTATCGGAGCCGGGAATATGGGTGAAGCGTTGATCCGGGGGATTATCGCTGATGGGTTATTTACTCCTGACGCGATCACCGCCGCGGAACCCGATGAAGCTCGGCGTGAGAAGCTGGAGCAGGAATTGGAAATCAATACTACCGGGGATAATCGGGAGGCGGTTAGAGGAGCCGATATTGTCTGCCTGGCCATAAAGCCGCAAATTCTTGATTCCGTTCTGGAAGGGATATCGGAAGATATTACCGAGGATCATATTCTGGTCTCGATTCTGGCCGGGGTTCCCACCCGGAGGATAGAAGATAAACTGGGGAAAAAGGTTCGAGTGGTCCGGGTCATGCCGAATACACCGGCTCTGGTGCGGTCCGGGATGGCCGGGATCAGCTCCGGCCGTTATGCCGGCCCCGATGATCTGAGAACGGGGGAGGAGATTATGTCCGCGGTCGGTGATGTACTGCGGGTCCCGGAAGAATTGATCGACGCGGTTACCGGTGTCAGCGGCAGCGGGCCCGCCTATCTCTTCTATTTTGTCGAAGTTCTATCCCGTGCGGGGGTGAAGGCTGGACTATCTCCCGAACAGGCGGATTTACTGGCCCGGAAGACTGTAATCGGAGCCGCGAAACTGATGGAAGAGACCGGCCTCAGTCCCGAGGAATTACGGCGTAAAGTAACCTCCCCCGGGGGGACCACGGAAGCCGCGTTAAAGACCTTTGAAAAGTTGGGATTTGAGAAGATTATGGAGAAGGCGGTCCTATCCGCCCGTGATCGGGCCAGGGAAATGGGTAAGACGGATAAGTAAGCTTTCAGTGAACCCCGTCGCCCCGTGCTCGTAGCGGCGACCTTCAGGTCGCCACTAGTGGCAGCCTGAAGGCTGCCGCTACGAGAGGCTGGGAGTTACTGAAAGCTTATACAGACATAAGGTATTGATTTGTCAAAAGGCGTTAGATTTAGTGCATTTCCACTAAGTTAGCGCCGAAGGCACTAACTTAATGGGTATTATAGAGACAGCCTTATCGATCTATTTCATTCTGCTCCTGATCCGGGCGGTGATTCCGGATACCGGGCAGTTGACTTTTAATCATCCCTACCGGTTTATCGTTAAGCTGACCGGTCCGGTGGTTAATAACCTGGCCAAATTCATGGGCCGAGGCGGGCGGGTATGGGCTCCGATTCTGGGGATGCTCCTGCTGGTTATCATCCAGGGGATGTTCTATGCCGGGGCGACAACCGGGGAGGATCGAATCTTTATTTGCGGTCTTACTCCCTGGGTCTTCTCCTCCAATATAGCATTATGGGGGATCGGGAAGAGCCTGGTATCTCATCTGGTTCTGATCTACCAGGTCTATGCCTTATTACTATTTATCTCCCTGGTCTCCCCGCTGGCATCCTCTTCCGATCAGATATCCCGCCTGATTAAGGCGATGATCCGTCCGCTGGAGAGGTTCCGTCAGAACAGGGTAATCGCTCCGGCGATTGTGGTAGTCGGATTCTCCCTGCTCTTAACCGTGATCTGGAAGATCTATCAGGCGGTCGGCTGGCTGAGGGCGGAGGATATGATCCCGCTCAAAGCCGGTCTGGATAGTATCGCCCTGCTGGTAAGGCTGATATCAATTATCATCTGGCTGATTATTGCCCGGGCTATCTTCTCCTGGTTTGATTCATCCGGCAGATATGGAGGCCCGCTCTCCTGGCTCAAGCTCTTTACGGATCCGTTTACGCGTCCATTTAGACGGCTGAATCTGGTTATCGGAGGTTTTGATCTGACACCATTAGCGGCGATCCTGGCGTTATATATTATTCTTAATCTCTCCATGAGAATTCTGGTATCCCTCTATCCTCAATGAGTCATCTCAATATCAAAGAGACGGGAGACGGGGTCACAATTGAAATTAAGCTCCACCCCCGGGCGGGACGCGACCGGATAGCGGGAGTCATAAATAACAGACTGAAGATCGATGTCTCGGCCGCCCCGGTTAAGAATCAGGCCAACCGGAGTATGATCAAACTTCTGAGTAAGACTTTAAAAGTTCCGCAAAACGCGATTGTCATCAAGCGGGGAGCAACCGGGCGAAACAAACTCATTGAGATCCATTCCATCAGTCCGGAAAAAGTTACAAAACTAATTTTTACAAAGTAAAAATTATGACGGAAAAATTCACAGAACGATTCGTCCAGCGGCTCGATCAGCTTGATAGCCGTAAGGTGGGGGAGTACCTTCTCGGCCTGGCCCGGGAGAAAGGGTTGCTGGAGAATATCTTCAACAGCATGCAGGAAGGGCTTCTGGTTGTTGATTCTTCCAAAACTATCGCTATGGTCAATCATGCCGCCGGACGGTTGCTGGATCTCTCTCCGAACTCAGTTGGAAGTTTATTTGATCAGAGCATCCATGACCCCGGACTCCGGGATATCATTGAGCAGGGTTTTGAGGTCCCGGGGCAGGTACTGGTCAGAGAGTTTATCGTGGTCCATCCCCAACCCCGATGGGTCCGGATGAGCCGAACTTCTCTCCGTGATGCCGACGGAAAATTCAGGGGGATAATGCTGGTCCTTAATGACATCACCCGGCAGCGAAAATCCGAACAGGAGACTAATCTGGTAGAACGATTGGACTTCCTCGGTCACCTGACCGCGGGTGTCGCCCATGAGATCGGCAACCCGCTCAGTTCACTCTCTATTCAGGTACAGTTAATAGAACGACAGGTTAACTCGATGGAGGATTCTCCATTCCGGGATAAACTCCGCAAGAGGATCTCGATTATCAAAGAGGAACTTCTCCGCCTCGATCAGATCGTCGCTCAGTTCCTTAAAACTCTCCGCCCGGAACCGCTGATCCTGAAGAAGGAGGACCTGGTTACCGTGGTGGAGGAAGTTCTTGAACTGGTAGAGGAGGAACTGAAGGAGAAAGGGATCTCATTGAATCGGGAGTTCCCTTCGGAAGGTATCATGGGCAGGATGGATTCCGGCCTGATGAAGCAGGCGATCATCAACCTGATCAAGAACGCCGTACAGGCCATGCCGGGGGGAGGGGAGATATCCATCCGGCTGGAGAAAGAAGATGCTTATCTCAAGTTTTCCATAACCGATCAGGGGACCGGTATCCCCCGGGAGAAGATCAACCGGCTCTTTGAACCGCTTTTTACTACCAAAGAAACCGGGTCCGGGTTAGGATTACTGGTGGTCTATAAGGCCCTGCGCCAGCATGGAGGATATGTGGAGGTTACCAGTCAGCCGGGGGAGGGGACTACCTTTACCATCTGGCTGCCGCAGCGGCCGGAACGGATTAAACTTTTGCCGGCGGGGGGAGGAGGGGACCGCTAGAATGGTTCCCTCAGATCCAGCGGTTCGAACAGCCCTATTGTCTGGCCCGGCTCAATCTGTCGGATCGGTCGGATCAGACGGATCGGTCGGATCAATTGGGGAAAATCAAGCAGTCTTAACATGAAAACAACTATCCTAATTGTCGATGACGAAAAAAACCTCCGGGAGGGGCTGGCGGAAGCCCTTCAGTCCCCGATCCGGAGAATACTTCTGGCTGAGAACGGTTTCCAGGCGGAAGAGATTATCAAGGAAAACGCGGTTGATCTGGTTCTCTCCGACCTGAAGATGCCGTCGATGAACGGACTGGAGCTTCTCAGGAAGGTTCAGGCTTTCTCTCCCACCACCATCTTTATAATCATGACGGCATACGGGGCTGTTGATACCGCGGTGAAAGCGATCAAGGAAGGGGCTTATGATTACCTGACCAAGCCGATAAATATCGATCAACTGGAGCTGTTGCTGTCCCGGGCGCTGAAGAGCAGAGAATTGGAGACCGAGAATATATATCTGAAAGAGCAACTGGAGAAACGTTTCGGTCTGGAGAATATGATCGGTCATAGCCGGGCTATGGAGAATGTCTTTGAGTTGATCCGGCAGATTAGCCCCAGTAACGCGACAGTACTGATTACCGGGAAATCCGGGACCGGGAAAGAGCTGGTGGCCCGGGCTATCCACCAGCAGAGTCTCCGGAAGAATAAGCCCTTTGTCCCGATCCATTGCGCGGCCCTCTCTCCCTCTCTTCTGGAGAGCGAGCTATTCGGGCATGAAAAGGGAGCTTTTACCGGAGCGATAAATCAGAAGAAAGGAAAGTTTGAGATCGCGGACGGGGGGACGATCTTTCTTGATGAAGTCAACGAGATCCCGCTGGAGATGCAGGTCAAGCTGCTCCGTTTCCTGGAACTACGGGAGTTTGAGAGAGTAGGGGGGAACCGATCCATCCAGGTTGATGTCCGCCTCCTAGCGGCATCTAATTCCGACCTGCAAGCTCTGGTTAAGGAACACCGGATGCGGGAAGATCTGTATTTCCGACTTAACGTGGTAAGAATCGAACTGCCGCCGCTGCTGGACCGGAGAGAGGATATTCCGCTCCTGGTACACGCGTTTATTAACGAGTTCAGCCGGGTTGACAGAAAAGAAGTAACCGGGATAACCCCGGAGGCATTGCGGATGCTTCAGTCTTATGACTGGCCAGGTAATGTCCGGGAGTTACGAAATTGTATCGAGAGCATGGTGGTTCTGGCCAAGAAAGAAATCCTGGATATAGATGATATTCCCGTTCAGATCAGTTTACTGCAGTCCAATATTCCGATCTTCTCTTCTCCGGATAGTCTGAATATCAAAACAATGGAGAAGGAATTAATCCGCGGCGCTCTATCGCGGTCATCCGGCAATAAAAGCAAAGCGTCTGAACAGTTAGGGATCAGCCGGAGAACTCTCTACCGGAAGATGGAGGAGTATGGGTTAAAAAGAATGACTAAATCCGAATGCCGAATGACGAAAGAATGACTAAATCCGAATGCCGAATGACGAAAGAATGACTAAATCCGAATGCCGAATGACGAAAGAATGACTAAATCCGAATGTCGAATGTCAAATTCACCTCTACCGGCGCATGGGCGAATTTGGACATTTGCTTATTAGTCATTCGTCATTCCTTCGTCATTCCTTATTCGGGCTTCGTTATTCTATACGTCATTATTTCTACCCGTGTCTATCCTCACAAATGTGATATGACTAATATGAATAACAACACAACAATAACCTACCGTGTTCCTTACGCGGATACTGACCAGATGGGGTTTGTCTATTACGCGAACTATTTAGTATATTTCGAACGGTTGAGAAATGAACTTTTGCGTGAGAGGGGGACTGCTTACAAGGAGTGGGAAGCCAGAGGGTTATTGCTGCCGGTCATCGAAGCGTACTGCCGGTATCGGGCTCCCGCGCACTATGACGATCTGCTGGTTCTTTCGGGTTGGGTGAGTATGGCAAAGGGTACCAGGATACGGATTGATTACCGGGTAGAACGGGAGGATACGCTTTTAGCGGATGGATACACAGTCCATGCCTGTCTCAAAAGATCCGGGCGCCCGACCCGGGTACCGGAAGAACTGAAAATGGAATGAAACTTAGCGCCTTCGGCGCTAACGTTAAAAAATAAAGACGTTGAAAAATAAAGACGTTAAAGATCGTTGAAGACCGTTAGACACCTCGTAAAATAAGGATAATCACCGGATGGAAGATCTTATTGCACAGGAGAGACCGGTATCAGGATCTGAGAAACTTGACTACCGGCCTCCGTTAATAACAGTCGTACTTATCCTCCTCTGCTTTCTCTCTCTCACATTTACCTGGAACCACTTCTGGAACACGAATGAGTATAGCCGTATCTTCCTGACCCGGGCCCTGATCAATCACCAGAGCTTTTCAATTGATAAGATCATTGTAGAACACAATACCCAGGACAAGTCTTTCTTCGAAGGAAAATACTACAGCAATAAAGCACCGCTATCTTCATTTTTTGCCGCGCCGGCTTATCTTTCAATCCGACTGGTGGAGTTATTCGGCCGCCTGGAAATTTCGGAACCGATGGAGATATATCTCATCACTTCCATCTGCCTCAGCATCCCTTCAGCACTCTTTCTTCTCTTACTATTCAAGTTCTGGGCATCGGTTACCCTCCATTATCCCCTCCGCCGGGCGGTGATGATAGCATACGCCCTGGGGACAATGGTCTGGCCCTACTCCACTATGTACTACGGGCACCTTCTGGCCGGGATGAGTCTTTTTCTGGCTTTCCTGATCGTATTCAGTATCAGCAAAGTGAAGGCCGGGAAGAAAACTTTCTTTGAATGCGGATTCTTCTGCGGCTTCGCCTTCGCGCTCGAATATCCGGCCGCCCTGATTGCCCTCTGTATCTTCATCTATACGGCTATCGTCGGCAAGAATCTCCGGGCCGCCCTCTATCAGCTCCTGGCCGGTGTAGCCATTGTATTCCTCTGGCTGTACGTCGATCGTATCGAATCTCTCATCGCGCCCCATGTTCTGGAGCTCTTCGAGCCGCATGGTTTTGTATTGGTCGTAGCAATTATTCTCACGACGGTCATCGGACTGGCCGCGATATTGAAAGCGCCGACAAACATCATATTTTTTCTGGGCGCCGCGTTACCGGTCGGATTCACCTTTTATTATCATCTGAAGTGCTTCGGCGGACTTTTCCAGTTCCCGTATTACTATGAAACCTTCCAGCAGTTTGCCATCGCCCACCAGCAGGGGATTGCCGGGGTGACATTCCCCGGGAGCCTCAGCGAACTGGGCGGGCAGCTCTCCGCCCTGCTCCAGCTTCTGATCAGCCCTTACCGCGGACTCTTCCTCTACTCTCCCTTCCTCCTTATCGGTGTGAGTGGAATGATCAAAATGATCCGGGATCCGGAATGGAGGCGAGAAGGGTGGCTTTTCCTTTCGATTATGGTGGTCTACTTTTTATTCCTGAGCGCGTTCTCGGATTGGGAGGGAGGCTGGTCAATGGGTCCACGGCATCTGGTCCCTATTCTGCCGTTTCTGGCCACCGCGGTTCTCTTTCAGGTAGGAAGGACAGGGGGAGCTTTCAGAAAGGGCCTGATCTGGTTCCTTTCGATATCATCTCTTGTCGCCATTACACTCACCTTTGTCGGGACCGTAACCTTCCCCTATTTCCCGAAAGAGTTTTTGAATCCCCTCTATGATCTCTCCTGGCAGTTACTGCTCCGGGGCAAGATGGCTCCCACACTCGGGGAGTTGTTCGGCCTGACCGGGTTCTATCGGCTCATCCCCCTCATAATCCTGGTGGGGGTATTAAGTGCCATCCTCCTGCGGGACCTGAGCAGAGAAATCTATCGGCATAGAGTAAAGCGGATCATATTTGTCTCTCTGAGCCTGGCGGTAGCGGCAGGGATCCTGCTGGCCGGCTGGTTTGGCAGCCGCGCCAGAACAAAAAATCTATCCCCTTACAAGCAGACAGTGCAGAATACCCAGCGAGCCCGGGTGGAAGCGCTGATGAAGCGGGAGATAAAGTAAAAAGAGAAAGAGACGCGGAGGTCTTCATACAAGCAACAATAGGAATATAATCAGTAGACCAATATTCAAAACTTAAAAGATTTTCAAAGAAAATCTTTTAAAAGGAGTACTCCAACCCCATCCTGACCTGCCAGTTGTCAAAGGAGGTGGTATCTTTGACGGTAACCGAGCCTTTCTCCGGATTGGAATGGGTCTGTTCACGATCAATATCAGTGAAGACATAACGGGCTTCTACATTCAGGTAGATATGGGTACTGAGCTGAAAGTCCGCGCCTACCGCGGCATGTACGGACCACTGTCCGGTTACCTTCCCTGTGATCTCAAAGGGATAAGTTTTCCCGTCAACAACAACATCGTAGTGGCCTTCAATATCGGTGTCGATCTCATAATAACCCGCCCCCAGTCCCAGATATCCCCGGGCGGATTGTTCGGTTATGGGAGCGAATATCTGCGCGGTGAAATAGACCGGGTAGACCCGATCAACCTCTTTGTAAGAGACCGATCCGGGAGCGGCAGCGAAGGGCATCTCAACGTCTCCCTCATCAATATCCCACCGAAAATAATCAACTCCCGCTTCAATCCCCAGTGTATCGGTAAATTTATACTTGGCGATCGCCCCGTATCCAAAGACATGATCAAAGTCAGAGTCCTGGGGGTTCATATATATCCCGTGAGCGCCCAAACGAAAATCACCATACTTCAATTCCCCCATACTCTCTCCGCTTAAGAAGGCGGAAGATATCAATAATGCAAACAAACCCGCGATGATCGTCTTCATGTATTTTTCCTTTTTGAGTTAATGGTAAACATTCGGTAAACCTTTTAAGTTCTCTCGTGACGGCAGCCTTCAGGCTGCCACACGATGGCGACCTGAAGGTCGCCGCTACGAACACAAGGTGATGAGGCTACCGAATCAGTACAGTTAATTAATAATACGCACAACAGAGCTAAATGTTCAATGAAAGTACAGAATTATAATCCGACCTGTAAAGCAAAATCCGACATTAGGATTTTAGAGCTTACAAATTTTTAGAGTAAGCAATAGATAATACGGTATTTTTGCTTGCTTCATATCCCGCCTGATTGCTATATTGACAATTTCTCAGACAGCAAGAGATAGAATTGATTTTGTTTGATCGGGGCGTAGCGCAGCCTGGTTAGCGCGTCCCGAAAGCATTCGGGAAGGTCGGGAGCTAGAATGTTATAATTGAGTTTGTTTGATCGGGGCGTAGCGCAGCCTGGTTAGCGCGCCTGAATGGGGTTCAGGAGGTCGGGAGTTCGAATCTCCCCGCCCCGATTTAATAAAAAGTTTTTGGGTAATCGCAAATTAGCGCGTCCCGAAAGCTTTCGGGAAGGTCGGGAGTTCTGCGTCAGCCATCCCGTTATAACGGGATGACGCCGCATCCGGCACCACCTACAGTGGTGACGGAGAATCTCCCCGCCCCGATTAAAGAATTAACTTAGCTTGATAGCTTTTTTGCCACTAAGACACCAGGTCACAAAGAAAACTTAAAGGATGTTACAGTTATGTTCTTCTTCTTTTTTGTGATTTCTTAGTGTCTTTGTGCCTTAGTGGCTAATTTATATAAGATCATGAAGAAGATAAAAATCGGTTTAATCGGCTGGGGAACGGTTGGGACGGGGGTAGTTAAACTCCTCCGGAGAAATTCCGCGCTCATCTCCCGGCGACTGGGGGCCCATCTGGTAATCTCCCGGATTGCCGATCTTGATATCAAGAGGGACCGGGGGGTAAAAGTATCTCCCTCCATCCTTACCCGGGACCCATCCCTGATCCTGAATGACCCCGGGATTGATATAGTGATTGAACTCACCGGGGATCCCGCCCGATCAGGTGATTTTATTCTCCAGGCTCTCCGCGGAGGTAAGCAGGTAGTAACAGCGAATAAAGCGTTGCTGGCTGAGTCCGGGAAAATGCTGTTCAAGGAAGCGGAAAAGAATAACCGGGGGATCTTCTTTGAAGCGGCGGTGGGGGGAGGAATCCCGATTATAAAAGCTATCCGGGAGGGTCTGGAGGCCAATAAGATTACTTCCATCCTGGGGATTATTAACGGCACTACCAATTATATCCTCTCCCGGATGACGGAGGACGGAATATCCTTTAAGGCGGCACTGAGCGAAGCGCAGAAGAGCGGCTACGCGGAGAAAGATCTGTCTCTGGATCTGGAGGGTATCGATTCAGCGCATAAGCTGGTTCTTCTCGCTTCCCTTGCCTTCGGCGGCTGGGCCGACCTCAATAAAGTAAGTGTCGAGGG
Source organism: uncultured bacterium (assembly GCA_937885075.1). GTDB lineage: Bacteria > Auribacterota > Erginobacteria > Erginobacterales > Erginobacteraceae > CAKZYZ01. The sequence goes on from CAKZYZ010000124.1 coordinate 20,153, forward strand.
GATTACTAATATCTCCGCGGAAGATATCGCCTATACCGCGGGATTAGGTTTTACGATCAAGCTCCTGGCTATCGGAAAGCAGACCGGCGCCGGAGCTGATCTGCGTGTACATCCTACCCTGATAAGTCATCGGCATCTCCTCTCATCGGTAAATGGAGTATTTAACGCCATCTATCTGGAAGGGAACTATAGCGATCAGCAGTTATTCCAGGGGAAGGGCGCGGGAGAAGGCCCGACTGCCAGCGCGGTAGCGGCCGATCTGATAGAGGCCGGGGAAAATGTTTTATCTGGAGACTATCTCGTTCCGGGAAAGATATCGGTTGAGAAGGATCTCAAATTGGCTCCAAAGGGAGAAATCGAATGCCGCCACTATATCCGTATCCCGGCGGTGGATCAGCCCGGAGTTCTGGCCAGGATTGCTAACATCTTAGGTGCCGGTAATATCAGTATCGCGTCGGTTATTCAGAGTGGTCGGCGAAAAAGGGGTATTGTCCCGGTAATCCTGATGACTCATAAATCCCGGGAAGAGGCCATGGAGAAGGCCCTCAAGCGAATCAGCCAATTAGCAGAAGTCAAAAGCCCTCCGTTACGGATACGAGTGGAGGACTAATCTGTTCAGGTCTTTCAATAATTATTAGCCACTAAGGCACCAAGACACAAAGAAAGAGGAAGAAGGAGAAAATTTACTTTATTTGGCTCTCCTTAGTGTCTTTGTGTCTTAGTGGCGAAAAGATAGACCAAAGGCGCTAAATTAATGAAGCACGTTATAATATTGGGCGATGGGATGGCTGACTTCCCCCTGGAGGAGTTAAAGGGGAAGACCCCACTGGAGGCCGCCCAGACTCCGAACCTGGATCGACTGGCCCGGGAAGGGGCGGGGGGGAGACTGAAGACGGTCCCCTCCGGGATGAAGCCGGGGAGTGATGTCGCCAATCTCTCTATTCTGGGATATAATCCATCCGTGGGATATACCGGCCGCGGTCCGCTGGAAGCCGCCAGTCTGGATATTACGCTCGAAGATGATGACATTGCTTTCCGCTGTAATCTGGTCACTGCAGCCGATAGTACGATGGTTGACTACAGCGCGGGGCATATCTCTTCCCGGGAGGGTGCTGTACTGATAAATCTACTGGAGGACCGCCTGGGCGGGCAGGGGATCCGATTTTATCCGGGGAAGAGTTACCGTCATATTCTGGTAGTAAAAGAGCAGCTTCTGGAAGAAGGCCATGGTGCTCTTGATACCACACCACCCCATGATATTACCGGCCGGATCTATCAGCCGTACCTCCCCCGTGGGCGCGGATCACAATTTATAAATGATCTGATTATCCAGTCACGGGTTTTCCTGGCCGATCAGGAAGTAAATGAGATCCGGATCGACCTGGGCGAGAACCCGGCCAATATGATCTGGCCCTGGGGCGAGGGGAGACGACCTGAACTGGAACCGTTCCGGGAGAAGTTTGGAATTAAGGGAGCCCTGATCTCCGGCGTCGATCTCCTGCCGGGGATCGCCCGGGTTATTGGTCTGGATGTTATTGAAGTCCCGGGAGCCACCGGTTACTTTGATACCGATTATGAGGGAAAAGGTCTCGCCGCGATTTGCGGCCTGAAAGATCATGATTTAATCTATCTTCATGTTGAAGCTCCGGATGAGGCGGGACATGCCGGAAATATTACCGAGAAGTTAAAGGCGATTGAGCGGATAGATGAATATATCGCGGCACCTCTGATTGAAGCACGACAGCAGTATCCGGAATTACGGATTGCTCTTCTGCCCGATCATGCCACACCCATCCCGCTCCAAACCCATAATTCAGATCCAATCCCTTTTGTTATCTGGGGGAGCGGGATAGAAGCTGATAGAATGGAATCATACAGTGAGAAGGAAGCCCGGAATGGTCGTTACCGTACCCGGGCCGGCCATAAATTCATGCCGCTATTGCTGAGTAGAACATAACCCTCACTTCTAATGTAACTCGATAGAGCACTTACTTTACAACCCGGTGTTAATTTACAATGCTTTTCAAGTAAGTTAGCGCCGCAGGCGATAACTTAAAATGAAGATAATAGTCCAGAAATACGGCGGTACTTCAGTAGGTGATACTGAACGAATTAAAAATGTCGCCCGGCGGATATGCCGGGCCAAGGAGCCGGGAGTCGGGCTGGTAGTGGTGGTCTCCGCCATGGGCGGGACAACTGACGAGCTGATCAGGCAGGCTCAGGAGATTACTCCCGAACCTTCCGAACGGGAGATGGACCAGCTGATCTCGACCGGTGAGCAGATCTCATCCGCGCTCCTGGCGATGGCGGTCCAGCATGATGGATCTGACGCGGTATCACTTACTGGAATCCAGGTCGGGATATTAACTGACGACAGTCATACTAAAGCCCGGATCTTCAAAATAGAGCCTGAGAAAATTTTGGAATCTCTGGATGAGGATAAGATCGTAATAGTAGCCGGGTTCCAGGGATTTAATCCCAAGAAGGATATAACCACACTGGGAAGAGGGGGATCGGATACCACCGCCGTAGCTCTGGCCGCGGTACTGGAAGCGGATGTCTGCGAGATCTATACCGATGTTGACGGTGTATATACCGCCGATCCCAGGATTATACCGGATGCGGTTAAACTTGATAAGATAAGCTATGATGAGATGCTGGAATTAGCCAGTCTGGGGGCCAAAGTAATCCAGAACCGGGCGGTTGAGTTCGCGAAAAAGTTTAATGTAACATTACATGTCCGTTCCAGTTTCAACGAAGTTCAAGGAACATTTGTCAGTGAGGAGGCAGATACTATGTCGATGGAGAAGGTTGTTATCCGGGGAGTAACTTACAATAAGGAAGAGGCGAAGTTAACGATTACCATGGTCCCCGATACTCCGGGGGTAGCGGCCCGAATATTTAAGACTATCGCCGATGGTAATATTAATGTGGATATGATTATTCAGAATGTGAGTGCCGAAGGTTTTACCGATCTATCTTTCACCGTACCACGTCCGGAACTGGTGAAAGCCCGGGAGCTGGTTGAGGAGATATCCCGGGATATCGGGGCGGGGGCGGTCTCCGTGGAAGATGAGATTGCCAAGGTCTCAATTGTCGGGGTGGGGATGAAGAGCCATCCGGGTGTCGCGGCCACCATGTTCGAAGCTCTGGCAGAAGAAAAAATCAATATCATGATGATCAGCACCTCCGAGATCAAGATCTCCTGCGTGGTCCGATCCGATGATGGAGAACGGGCCGCCCGGGCGATTCATAAAGCGTTTGGATTGGACCAGGAGTAGTAATTTACTGCTTCGAAATTTCAATAAATCTGCCACAAAGGCACAAAGACACTAAGAAAAGCTAAAAAACGTTGTTATTGTATCTTTAAATCTTTTCTTTGTGACTTAGTGTCTTAGTGGCAAAAAAAGTTGTGAAGCTAAGTCCTAATTTCAATGATATGTTTAAACTCGGGATGACAAAATGAGTTCAAAGAAGAAAATACTCTTGTACGACACCACCCTCCGCGATGGTTCCCAGGCGGAAGGGGTCAGTTTCTCACTCCCGGATAAACTGCGTATCGCCGAACAGCTTGATCAACTCGGGATTCAGTATATTGAAGGAGGGTGGCCCGGCTCTAACCCGAAGGATATGGCCTTCTTTCATGATATCCGCCACCGCCGGCTGAAACATTCCCGGATTGTCGCCTTCGGCAGCACTCGAAGAGCCCGGAGACGGGTGGAGAAGGATGAAAATGTGATCTCTCTCCTGGCAGCCGGGACACCGGCAATTGCCATCTTCGGCAAGAGCTGGCTGCTCCATGTCAACGATGTCCTCCGGGTATCACCGGATACGAATCTGACCATGATCAGAGAGACCGTGGGGTATCTGAAGAAGAAGGGCAAGGAGATGATCTACGACGCGGAGCATTTCTTCGACGCCTACAAAGATAATCCCCGCTATGCTATGGCGACTCTGCGGGCCGCGGTGGATGGCGGCGCGGATTTCCTGGCGCTCTGCGATACCAACGGGGGATGCCTTCCGGAAGAGATCACCGCCATTACCGAAGAAGTCGGCCGGTCGTTCTCCGTTCCATTGGGAATTCATGCTCATAATGATGGGGGATTAGCCGTAGCCAATTCCCTGGCGGCGGTCCGGGCCGGCGCGATCATGGTTCAGGGGACAATCAACGGTTATGGTGAACGTACCGGGAACGCGAACCTCTGCACAATCATCCCCAATCTGGTTCTGAAGATGAAGATCCCCTGTCTGACACGGAATCGGCTGAAGAAGATGGAGCAGATCTCCCGTTTTGTTGATGAGATGACCAATATCACCCCGAATTCCCGGGCACCTTTTGTCGGAGCAAGCTCATTCGCCCATAAGGGGGGGATGCACGTGGACGCGGTCCGAAAAAACCCCCGGAGTTTCGAGCATATCGATCCGACCCTGGTGGGAAATCACCGCCGAATTCTGGTATCGGAGCTCTCCGGGAAGAGTAATGTGATCCTGAAGGCGATTGAATTCGGGCTGGATCTGGGCAAGGAGACCCCGGAAACAAAAAATATCCTGGATGAATTGAAGCGGTTAGGTGAGGAGGGGTATGAATTTGAGGGGGCTGACGCGTCATTCAAGATTTTAATTCAGAAGGCCACGGGGAAACATAAGAACTTCTTTGAACTGGAAGGCTTCCGGGTTATTGTAGAAAAACACAGGAATGACCCCCCTGTCTCGGAAGCCACGGTTAAGATCAAGGTGGGAGGGGTAAGTGAACTCTCCGCCGGAGAAGGGGATGGTCCGGTAAACGCGCTCGATAACGCTCTGCGCAAGGTTCTGCTGCGATTCTATCCCCGAATAAAAGATATACATCTGGCCGACTTTAAAGTCCGGGATCTGGATGCCGCGGCGGGGACAGCGGCCAAGGTCCGGGTCTTGATTCAGACCCGGGACGGAGATGATATCTGGGGAACAGTAGGAGTCTCCGAGAATATTATCGAAGCCAGCTGGCAGGCGCTGGTGGATAGCGTGGATTATAAGCTTTTGAAGGACAGATGAAAGAAAATGACGAAACCCGAATGAGGAAATCCGAAAGAATGACGAAACCCGAATGACGAAATCCGAAAGAATGACGAAACCCGAATGACGAATGGGCCAGGCCGGGAGCGCCGTTTGCGTCTTTTGTTGACTAAACTAAAAGGGGCTGAGGCGGGGGATTAGTCATTCGTCATTTGGATTTCTTTCGGGTTTCCTCATTCGGATTTCGGATTTTTGAGTATTGGAAATAATTATTTATACTGAATCAAATACTAAGCAACAACCCGATGACAGAAAAAGAAAAAACCAACTCCTGGCCTCCCCGTTACGATCCAAAAGAGATAGAGAGTTCGATCTGGGATCTCTGGGAGAAAAACAACTGCTTTACCGCCGATCCCGCCGGACCCGACCCCTATGTCATCGTGATCCCACCTCCCAATGTTACCGGCATTCTAACCATGGGGCATGTCCTCAATAATACCCTCCAGGATATTCTCATCCGCTGGCAGCGGATGCGGGGACGGGAGGCGCTCTGGCTCCCCGGCACAGATCATGCCGGAATTGCCACTCAGAATGTGGTGGAGAAGAAGCTGGCGGGAGAGGGGATAAGCCGGCAGGACCTGGGGAGAGAAGAGTTTGTCCGGAAGGTCTGGAACTGGAAAGATGAATACGGCGGAACAATAATAAAGCAGCTGAAAAAACTGGGCTGCTCCTGTGACTGGACCAGAGAAAGATTCACCCTTGATAGCGGTCTCTCCCGGGCGGTCCGGAAGGTCTTTATCGACCTCTACCGAAAAGGACTGATCTATCGGGGAACTTATCTGGTCAACTGGTGCCCCCGCTGTCATACCGCGCTCTCCGATGAGGAGGTAGAACATGACGAGAAAGAGGGATCACTCTGGTACATCAAATATCCGGTAAAGGATTCCGACCAATTTATAACCGTCGCCACCACACGACCGGAGACCATGCTGGGAGATACCGCGGTCGCGGTTAATCCCGACGATGAACGTTATAGAGACCTGATCGGGCAGACAATTATCCTCCCCTTTGTCGAACGCGAGATCCCGGTAATCAGTGATAAGTTCGTCGATCTCTCTTTCGGGACCGGCGCGGTCAAGGTCACCCCCGCCCATGATCCCAATGACTTCCTGATCGGGGAAAGGCACGATCTCCCCCGGATAGTCGTTATGGATACTTCCGCCCGGATGAATGATAATGCCGGTCCGGAATTTATCGGGATGGACCGGTTTGACTGCCGAAAAAAACTCATCACTATGCTGAAAGACCGTGGCCTTCTGGAGAAGATTGAAGATCATACTCACGCGGTGGGGGAGTGCTATCGCTGCCGGACAATAATCGAACCCTATCATTCCGTCCAATGGTTTGTCAGCATGAAGCCCCTGGCCGAACCCGCCCTCCGGGCGGTAGAGGAGGGGAGGATATCATTCTATCCGGAACGCTGGAACAAAGTCTATCAGCACTGGATGGAGAATATCCGGGATTGGTGTATCAGCCGGCAGCTCTGGTGGGGACACCGGATCCCGGCCTGGTATCGGGGAGATGAGATCTATGTCGGGGAAGAGCCTCCCGAAGGCGGAGGCTGGAAGCAGGATGAAGATGTGCTTGACACCTGGTTCTCTTCCTGGCTCTGGCCCTTCTCCACCCTGGGTTGGCCCGAGAAGACAGACGATCTCCGGGCTTTCTATCCCACCTCCGACCTGGTCACCGGTCCGGATATTATCTTCTTCTGGGTCGCCCGGATGATCATGGCGGGGCTGGAGTTTATGGATGATATCCCCTTCAGTAAGGTTTACTTCACGGGTATTATCCGGGATATGAAAGGCCGCAAGATGAGTAAATCTCTGGGCAACTCCCCCGATCCCCTGGATGTTATAAGTGAATACGGCGCGGACGCGCTTCGTTTTACCATCGCCCGGTTCTCTCCCATCGGTCAGGATGTCCATTATTCCAACTCAATCTGTGAACTGGGGAGAAACTTTGCCAATAAGATCTGGAATGCTTCCCGTTTCGTGGCAACGCAGCTGGAAGGAGGGGAGATTACCGATCCCCGGGACACTCTGGAACTTCTCTCACTGGATGATCGCTATATCCTTGATCGACTGGAAGAGACCATAGAAGGATGCCATAATTCTCTCCGGCACTTCCATTTTAATGATGCCGCTCTCAGCATCTATGATTTTTTCTGGCATCACTTCTGCGATCGATATCTCGAGAGCGCGAAGTACTACCTGAGAGAAGATACTGAGGAGAGAAAAGCCGTGGTTCGAGGTATTCTTCTGGAAGTTCTGACTTCCGCGATGAAACTCCTCCATCCATTTATGCCGTTTATAACTGAAGAGATCTGGAGACAGCTGGGCCGGAAATCCCTGCTTATCAGGGGGCCCTGGCCCCGGCCGGAGAGGAATCTGATCTTCCCGGAGATTCGGGAGATCTCCGAGCTTAAGTACGCCTTAATCAGCGCCGCCCGTAATCTCCGCAAGGAATACGAACTGCCGGTCAAGCAGGAGATAAGATTTATTGTCAAGCCGGCCGGTGAGATGGAGGCAGAAGCATTAGTCGGCGAGATGGATAGCATGGGAGCTCTCCTGAGAAACTGCGTTATTGAAGTTGATAGAAATTACCAGCCGAAAAATACCGTTCCATCCTCACTGGTCTCTACCTGTGAGATCTATATGCCCCTGGAGGGAATTATAGACCCGGTGGTCGAGCGGGCGCGGTTCGAGAAGAAACTGGCGAAAGCCGCCGGAGCATTGAAGGGAGTGCGGGCCCGCCTTAAAAATCCCGATTTCCTCTCCAAAGCCCCTCCGGCAGTACAGGAGAAGAACAGATCACAGCTCGATGAACTAACCCGGGAAGTAGAAACTCTAAAGAAGATCCTAGCCAATCTTATTTTTTCTGCGAAAAAATAAGAATTTGCAAGCATTGGTACAATATTTCAGGTATGGTTTTTAAACATTTGGCTTAAGCGAGGTTCTAATGCCTGAAAAGCCGGGTGAAAGCGAACAACTTTAGGCACTTCAAACTTTAGGCACTTTAGGCACTTAAAAACGCTGTCCGAACAAAGTGAGGACTAAGTTTATGGACTTTTCGGTATTTAATAATCTGGTACAGCAGGCATTATCCGAAGATGTCGGAGCGGGGGATATCACCACCATCGCCCTGATCCCGGAGGAGGAAAGAGCCCGGGCCGTTATAGTGGCCCGTCAGAGATTGGCGGTAGCGGGGTTGCCCCTGGCGGAGATGGTCTTTACCGCCCTGGATTCGGAGATAGACTGCCATATCGAAGTGGATGAAGGGGATATGGTGGAGGAAGGGACAATATTAATGCGTATCGAGGGGCGGGCCCGGACAATTCTGACCGGAGAGAGAACCGCGCTGAATTTCATTCAGCACCTCTGCGGAATCGCCACTCATACCTCCCGGTTTGTTGAGAAAGTGGAAAATGGCAAGACGATCATCCTGGATACCCGGAAGACAATCCCGGGCTATAGAAAGCTGCAGAAATACGCGGTCCTGATGGGGGGAGGGGAGAACCACCGTTTCGGACTCTACGATTCCATCCTCATAAAAGATAACCACCTGACTCTGGTCGCGGGGAAAGGTCCCGGCAAGATCAAACGGGCGATTAAGATGAGTCGGGACGCGTTTCCCCGGAAACCGGTTGAGATTGAAGTAGAGACGATAGATGAGCTATCTGAAGCATTAGAAGCCGGAGCGGAGACAGTCCTTCTCGATAATTTCTCTCCGGAAGAGTTGGCTCAAGCCGTGAAAGTCGGGGGAGAGCAGGCCAGGCTGGAAGCTTCCGGGGGGATCAATCTGGAGACAATCGAGGCAATGTCATCCACCGGAATAGAGACCATCTCTCTAGGCTGCCTCACCCACTCCGCTCCCGCCGCCGATATCGCTCTGGAGCTGGAATACTCTAACATAGAGTAAGGGATATGTTTCTGCTTGTGTTGTGTTTACAGCCGGATTATCATATAAGCTATTAAAATACCTGTCGGTGTTAACCTGATATAATTATATCGGTCTTGGTTCAAAACTAAATTAGCGAAGCTAATTTATTCTAATGAAAAATATCCTGGTACTTGATGACAATGAAGATATCCGCCGTCTGCTCAGCGTGATGCTGTCGGTAGAGGGATATACTGTTTATGACGCCGAAGCAACGGATAAGGCTCTTGAGATCATTCACGATACTCATATCGATCTGATCATCACCGATCTGATTATGCCGGATAAAGACGGGCTGGAGGTTATCATAGAACTTCGCCGGAATTTTCCGGATATCAAGATAATCGCTGTCTCCGCCGGGGGGCGAATCGGTCCGTCAACCTATCTGGATATGGCCAAAAAACTTGGAGCTCACCGGGTATTTAACAAACCGTTCAATCAGCAGGAAATTATCCAGGCGATAGTAGAGCTCACCTGAGGGATAGTAATCGGTGGGAGGTGATCAGTAATCGGTAGGCGTTTTATATTGTCAACCTAATGTTATGCGGCCAAATAAACTACTCACTCTGGATCTGGGAAATACCGCTCTGACCGCGGGCATCTGGGAAGTGGATTCCTTGATTGAGGACTGGTCGTCTCCATTTTCCCCGGAGTCATTAACCGCTCGTCTGACACCTTTAAAGGGATGCATAGACGCGGCTATCCTATCTTCCGTGGTTCCCCGCCTGACTGATTCCATTCTCTCCATCTGCCGGAAAGTTCTGGGGATTGAATGCCTGGTTTTGAATTCAAAGACACCCACCGGATTAAAGATTCTTTATCACCAGCCGGAGCAGGTGGGAGGAGATCGAATCGCCAACGCGGTGGCGGCCTATAATATTTACGGCGGTCCGGTTATCGTGGTTGATTTCGGAACCGCGATTACTTTTGATGTTGTCTCGAAGGATTTCGAATACCTGGGCGGGGTAATCGCTCCCGGCCTCAAGATCTCAACCCAGGCACTCTTTAGTAAAGCGGCGCTTCTTCCCAAAGTAGAGATATCAATCCCCCAAAATGTTCTCGGTCGGGATACCGAGGACGCGATCCGCTCCGGAGTATTCTGGGGAACCCTGGGCCTGGTCGAGCGGATCATCCGGGAACTAAAGCGCGAACTTGTCTGGGGCAGAGAGACCAGACTGGTAGCTACCGGAGGCAACTCCGCGCTAATATTATCCCGTTCCACCCTGATCAAAAATATAGATCCACACCTGACACTCCGCGGGCTCTACCTGGTCGCAAAAAAGATTGCCACTAAGACACAAAGACACTAAGAAGATAAATGATTGTCTGATTACCGGTTGAATATGTTTCAATAAACGAAATCTGAAAGTTTGGGAAATATATAGTTTTGTATTCTAAAATTGTTTCTTCTTTGTGCCTTTGTGTCTTAGTGGCAAAAATAATATGAAAGTCGGCGTAGCGCTTAGCGGTGGCAAAGACAGCAGCCTGGTCGCGGCCCTCCTGGTACGGGAGGGGCATCATCAGGTTGAGGGGTACCACCTTCTTCTCTGCCCGGACAAATACGCCAGCACCCCGATTGAAGATCAACTGGTAACCATCCGGCAGTTATGCGATCGGTTGGATATCCGATTGAAAGTGATAGATGCCCGGGAAGATTTCCAGCGTGAGATTATGGATACTCTGGTCTCTTCCTATCGGGCCGGAAAGACCCCTAACCCCTGTGTATTATGCAACCGCCTCTTTAAATTCGGACTCCTCCTCGATACCGCCCGCGGGGACGGGTGTGATCTTGTGGCCAGCGGTCACTATGCCCGGGTAATCCGGAATAAGCATACCCTGCTCAAGAGACCGATCGATCCCGGGAGAGACGAGTCATATTTCCTCTTTGATTTGACCCCTGAACAGCTCAATTTTCTCACTTTTCCGCTGGGAGAACTCATGCTCGATCAGATCAGAACTCTGCTGGAAAAGTTGCTGGCAGGGTTTGAACCTCAGCCGATAAGCCAGGAAGCCTGTTTTCTCTCCCGTTCCGGTTTGAAACGGTTCCTGGATGATAGATTGGTTCAACCGGATTCCCCCGGCAATATCTTGGATCTTAACGGAGATAAACTGGGAGAACACCCGGGCTATCATTATTACACCGTGGGACAGCGCAAGGGCTTGAGTTCCGCCTCCGGGAAGAAAGGGCCGCTCTATGTCCTCCGGGTCATACCGGAGACCAACGAGGTGGTAGTAGGGGATAAAGACGATCTGAGATCAAACCGATTATTGGCGATCGAACCGAACTGGCTCTCTATCTCCCCCCCGGACAGACCGATCCGGGTAAAAGCCAAGATTCGCTATACCCATCCCGAGGCTGATGCCCGAGTAACCCCTCTCCCGGACAATAAAGTTCAGGTAGATTTTACCAACCCCCAGGATACCATTACCCCCGGTCAGGCCGTGGTCTTTTACCGGGATGACGTACTACTTGGAGGAGCGTGGATTGAGGAGGTATTGTAAAGAATGTAATCAGTAACCAGTGATCGGTAATCAGTTGCCAAGCCAGGCGCACTGATTACTGATCACTGTTTACTGATTACTTTCTTCTACGGAAACCTCTGCCGCCAGGGCTGCCCGCCTTCATATTTTCTCCAGTGGCCGTCATTCCATCTATTATTGCTCCAGCAGGGATCGTTCCAGATATAACCGGGGCGCCGTCCCGGCCGCCAGAAGCCCGGGATCCACATAGCTCCATTATAGTAACCGGGCGCCCAGACCTGGCCGGAGTTGGAGTTGCTGGAATTGGAGTTGGAACCCGGCACCGGGTTCCAATGTCCCGGAATCCAGTTGCCATGATCATCATCTCTGCCTTCTGCCCAGTAGAAGCCCATCTTAAACGGCGGACGCCAGTAGCCGGGAATAGCCGTACCATTCGGCAGTGGATGAGGTTCCACCCAGACATCCCCGGGATTTTGCTGGGCGGGGATAGATAGTGTTCCGAAAAACATAACCATAACTACACCGCAGATAATTAAAACAAGACTTTTCATGTTCCTCCTCCTTATTATGGTTTAAATATCTTTAGTGCCAAATCTTGTATGGGCCGGAAGTGCTTAGCATTCGCGGAGATAAGCGTCATGCCTTGCTCGACGGCTGTTGCCGCGATAATTGCGTCTCCGGCTCGGACACCATGTGATAAACTATATTCTTCAATATATATCGCGGCTCTGTGTCCAATATTCTCCGTAAACGAAATAATTTGAAAGTTAAAATCTTGCAGAAATTTCAATGTGTACCGATGTTGATCTTCATTATTGGCATCTTGCAATAGTTCCATATAAGTTTGAATGGAGATACAAAGTTCCTCCGCCTTTTCGATAACTTTAATAGCTCTTCTGTTCCCTCTCTGAACAAAGACGAGGATGTCTGTATCAAAAAGCATCAGTATCTGGCCCCTCTAATCCGCTTCATTGTATCCTCTACCGATTCCTCTTCTCCGGCCTTCATCCCGAAAAAGGGATGGTCAGTCATTGATTTTTGAACTAATTTTTTAACCGGAGTAATAATACCCTTCTCTTTACCATGATAGAGAATAGTAACTGCCTCATTCCGTTCAAGGGCTTTGAGAATAGTATTCATTTTATATCTTAAATCAACTACAGTTGCTCTCATGGAAACCTCCTATTCTGTATAGTAGAAGTATACAGAATATAACTTATAGCAAAGGTTGTCAATTGTCATTTTAAAAAATTATGATTTTTTTGGGAATAAAATACTACTTTCTCCGACTGTTATTAATGTAGCATATATTTTTAAATTTGGGGAGGAGAAGAACTCGATGCAATTGTTGCTTCAGGAAATAGGTAATATCTTCGATAAAAAGGGCTGGACACTCTCGGTCGCTGAATCCTGCACTGGAGGATTGCTGGGCAATATGATCACTGACATCCCCGGAAGTTCAGAATATTTTCTGGGAGGCGTAATTGCCTATTCAAATCAGGTTAAGTCAGATCTGCTTAAAGTATCATCTAAAATCCTCAAGGAACGCGGAGCAGTCAGTCCGGAGGTGGCCTTATCTATGAGCCTTGGTATACGAGACCTTCTGGGGAGCTCGGTAGGAGTAGCGATTACCGGAATTGCCGGTCCCGGCGGCGGAAGCAAAGAGAAACCGGTCGGTCTGGTATATATAGCCATTATCACTCCTCATGTAGATGTGGTGGGGAGATATGTTTTCTCCGGCACCCGAAGTGAGATTAAAACCCGGGCGGCTGAAGCAGCAATAGAAAAGTTGATTCAAGCAATCGAAATGATGGAATAACCCCGAATGATTATAGGCATGACGATCTGACAAGAAAGTAATCAGTGATCAGTAAGCAGTGAGCGGTAAGCGGTCGGCGGCGTACTCCGGTGCCAATTTTACCTCTAACTGCTAACCGCTTACCGCTTACTATCCTTTTAGGCCGAGGTAGGGTCCAATCCTATTCAATCAAATTCAATTCGTCTGGTCTCCCCCGAAGTTTAATCGGGGTTTAATTTAAAGGGGCGGAGGTTGGGGGGTCTTTCAAAAATTTAAAATCATCTGTTTAAATAGTATACAATGACTATCAGAGCATTTATAGCTATCGGACTTCCGGGAGAATTACAAGCGGAGATAGGCAAGATATCTTCTGCTCTATCCGCCCGGATCCCGGGGGTAAGATGGGTCCCGTCGGAGAATCTTCACCTCACCCTAAAATTTCTCGGTGATATAGAAGAGGCAATAATACCGGATATTCAGGTGATCCTGGATCAGGTCACCCCCCGGCATCTGCCGATAAACTGTAAATTTGGAGGTCTGGGGGTCTTCCCTGACCTGCGAAGTCCCAAAATCATCTGGATTGGAGTAACGAAGGGGCGCGATCTGATAGCCGGATTGGCTGATGATCTAAGCAGAGAATTATCCGGCCTGGGATTCAAACCGGAGAAAAGGGGATTTACCCCGCATCTGACACTGGGCCGGGTCAAGAAAGGCGTACGAACTGCTCAATTGAGAAAATTGATCGAGGCAGAGGAGGAAAAGACCGCCCGACTGAATGATTCTCATGGTTTGCTTTATATCAATATGCTATTATTGCAAAAAAGTATCCTTACATCTAAAGGTGCTATTTATCACATCCTATCTGAACACAAATAACAAAGGAGGATTAAGATGGCAAAAGAAACAAAGACTAAAGAAGAAAGAATGGCCGAAGGCAAAAAGAAAGCGCTCAGCCTGGCGCTGGAACAGGTTGAGAAACAGTATGGCAAGGGGACTATCATGCAGTTGGGTAGACAGTCGGCCGACATCAAGATCGGTCATATCTCGACCGGCTCCCTGACCCTGGATATCGCACTGGGTATCGGCGGCCTCCCCCGGGGTCGAGTGGTGGAAATCTATGGTTCGGAGGCTTCCGGGAAAACAACCCTCGCTCTCCAGGCGGTAGCGAATGTGCAGAAAACCGGCGGAGTGGCGGCCTATATCGATGTGGAACACGCGATCGATCCAGCCTACACAAAAGTGATCGGAGTCGATCTCGATGAACTCCTGATCTCCCAACCGGACTCCGGGGAAGCCGCCCTGAATATCGCGGAGACACTGGTTCGGAGTAATGCCGTCGATCTGATCGTGATCGATTCCGTGGCCGCGCTGGTGCCGCGAGCTGAGATCGAAGGGGATATCGGAGATACCCATGTCGGTCTCCAGGCCCGGATGATGTCCCAGGCCCTCCGGAAACTGACCTCGGCGATCAGCAAGTCCAGGACCTGCTGTGTCTTCATCAATCAGATCCGGATGAAGATCGGGGTGAGGTTCGGCAGTCCCGAGACCACACCGGGAGGCAGGGCATTAAAATTCTATGCCTCAGTACGGATTAATATGAGAAGAATCGCCTATGTCAAGGACAGCGCCGGTGAGGCAATCGGGAGCCGGACCAAGGCCACGGTCGTGAAGAACAAGGTCGCGCCGCCCTTCCGGACCGCGGAATTCGACATCATGTATAATGAGGGCATCTCCTGGACCGGCTCCATCCTCGATCTGGGAATCTCTACCGGAGTGATTGAGAAGAAGGGGAGTTTCCTCAGCTACCAGGGCGCCAGTCTGGGCCGGGGCCGGGAAAAAGCCCGGACACTTCTTAAAGAGGACAAGAAGCTGACTGACAAGATCACAGTTGATATCAAAAAGAAACTCGAGGAAGAGAAAGCGGGGAAGCAGTGATCAGTGATCGGTAATCAGTAACCAGTGATCAGGCACGGGACAGTCCGACCCGTCTGACCTGTCCGACTCGTCCGACCCAGTCCGACCCGTCTGACCCGTCCGACCCAGTCCGACTATATCGACCACCCCCCTGACAATGAAAAATACCAAAGAATACCGCGAAGCCTGGGAGAGCGCTCTACGGCTCCTGAACTACCGGGAGCGGTCCATAAAGGAGCTCGAAGGACGCCTTCTGGAAAAACACTACTCTCCGCCGATCATTGAAGCGGTCATCAAGAGACTGAAAGAACTGGACCTTCTCGATGACAGAAAGTTCGCCCGTCTCTGGGCCCGTTCCCGGATACGGTTCAAACCCCGCAGTTCCTGGCTGATCAGCCGGGAACTGAGGGAGAAGGGGATCAGGGAGGAGGTAATCCGGGAGGTGATCGAAACAGAGTTCACCCCGGAACAGGAGTTGGAGGCGGCAATGAGCCTGGCGGAAAAGCAGGCCCGGCGCTACCGGGGTGAAGACCCGGAGAAAGCCAGGGAAAAACTATTCGCTTTCCTCGCCCGCCGCGGCTTCGCCTCCGACACAATTTATAAGTGTATTGACACCCATTTATTTTCGGGTGATAAAATAACGGAATAATTATGGAAAAATTTGAGAATAATAGAGATGTTATCATCTTGGGTGATTCCATTGAAGCACTACGTGAATACGTTCCTGATGACTCAGTTGACCTTATTTTTGCCGATCCACCCTATAACATTGGCAAGAATTTTAATGGTCGAATAGATAGATGGGAGAATACTGAAGCATACATCGCATGGTGTTATCAATGGCTGGATCTATGCATAAAAAAACTCAAGCATAACGGTAGTTTCTATGTAATGACGGCTACGCAGAATATGCCCTTCTTCGATATTTATCTTCGAAAGAATCTACACATTCTTTCCCGCATTGTGTGGTCCTATGACAGTTCTGGTGTTCAAGCACGCAAGTATTATGGATCACTTTATGAACCTATTTTATTTTGTGTAAAGGATCGGAAGGATTATACCTTTAACGCAAAAGACATTCTTGTGGAAGCTAAAACTGGAGCCAAGCGAAAGTTAATCGACTATAGGAAGTCAATTCCAACAGTGTACAATTCACAGAAAGTACCTGGAAATGTTTGGTATATCCCTCGTGTTCGTTATCGTATGGCGGAGTATGAAAACCATCCGACACAAAAGCCCACAAGGTTGTTGGAGCGGATTATCAAGGCCAGTTCCAACCCCGGAGATATTGTGTTGGACCCATTCTCCGGAACATTCACAACATCATTTGTCGCCCAAAGCCTTATGCGCAAATCAATTGGAATCGAAATTGAAGAAGAATATATCAAGATAGGACTCCGAAGGTTGGGAATCCAGGGGAAATACAACGGGGAAGTCTTGCGTCGAGAGTTAAGGTCATATGAATACCAGGAGTCCCCAAATCAAAAACAGTTAGCTCTTTTAGAAAGGTGATCATTATGGAGCATGATTTTACACCAATAATTGGAAGTATTCTTGAATCACACTTTGGCGAGAGTGCTCAGGATCTATTCGACAAAAGTCCGTTACTCCAATATCTCAATTTAAAAACTGTTTCAGCTACTCGTGGTTCAAAAGCAAGAGGTAGTTTTGCGAGTTTATATGCTATTTATGTTCTGGTTGAGGACTACATCGAACACGGTTATCATAAGAAAGGTAATTATACTCAGTATGAAGGAGCTCGGTTCACAAAATTATTCACGAGGCAAAGACAACTCCCATTTGGTAGTACGCTCCAGAATCACGCACTAAATCATCGTATGAATCAAGAGTTTAGAAAATTCTTTTCCCAAGTCGATATACAGCCGATTTTAAGAGTAGTCGATACGCAGCGGTATTGGTTTAACGAGAAGTTACTGATATTGTCATTAGGCAAACGCAAATTTAATATAGCTAGGCTGTACTCGAAAAGGTATTTTTAACATTCTGTGCTAAAAAACTAAATATTCACCACGAAGGTCACGAAGAACACGAAGAAAAACAAAGAAAACTATGGAATTTTCCTTTGTTTCTTCAAATTCCAGATCGGAAGAGCGTCGTGTAGGGAAAGAGTGTAGATCTCGGTGGTCGCCGTAT
>CAKZYZ010000125.1 GCA_937885075.1 uncultured bacterium
GTAAGGTTGGTATGTGTCATCATAGTATGAAGGGCTATGTGTGTTAGTAGTGAATTTATTTTTTTTTTTTTTTTTATTATATTTTTTTGTTTTTTTTTTTCAAGCAGAAGACGGCATACGAGATATATCAGTGTGACTGGAGTTCAGACGTGTGCTCTTCCGATCTAGCAAAGGCTAAGTTCTAAAGGAGTTATAACTTGAAAAAATATATGACTATCCTGATCGGGTTTTCCCTGATCGCGGCTTTGATCTCAAACGCATCCGCGGAAGAAGCAACGCCCGGGCCGACAAAGTTTGGCTGGGTGGATCTCAAGAAAGTTATGACGGAGTATTATAAGACCGAGGATATGTTGCAACAGTTTGAGAATGAAAAAAAGGTCAAGGAGGCCGAAGTCACCAAATTGGTAGAAGAGATTGAGAAGATGGACGCCGGGTTACTTCTTTTAAACACAAAGGCCCGGGCGGAACAGGAAGAAAAAATCTTAAAGTCCAAGATGGCAGTCAATACGTTGATCCAGGAATCGGAACAGGAACTGGGAAAACAATCAATGCTCAAGCAGGATAAACTCCTGAAAGATATCATCGCCGTCTCCGATAAACTGGCCGCCCGGGAAGGATATACTTTCATCTTCCGGGGTGAAGTTCTCCTCTATAAAGACCCGGCCCTGGATTGTTCCAACCAGATTATCGCGATACTTAATAAAGGACATGAGGGGGGAGTAAGCAGTAAGCGGTAAGCAGTGCGGTTGTTTTCCCGCTTACTGCTCACTGCTTACCGCTTACTGCTTACTGATGCTTTTTATGGACTATCAAAAAACCATCGCTCGAGAATCTTCCTTACACGGAATCGGCGTCCATTCCGGGATCAAGACTAATCTGGTGCTCAAACCGGCGGATGCTGATCATGGAATTACATTCCGGCGGGTGGATCTACCAGGAAGGCCCGCGGTAAGAGCAACCGCGGACGCGGTGATCGGGACCGACCATGGAACAACCCTGGGAATGGAGGGAGGGGAGGTCAGGACCATCGAGCACCTGATGTCCGCGTTATCGGGACTGGGGATAGATAACGCTGAAGTTGAGATTGATGGCCCGGAAGTACCGATGATGGATGGGTGCGCTCTACCGTTTATCGAGATGATCCGAACCGCGGGCATCCGGGAACTGACAGAACCCCGCGAGATAATATCACTCCCCCGGCCGGTCTATCTTATCGAATCTGAGCTATTCCTGGCGGCTTTTCCAGCTGATGAACTCCGGATCAGCTGCACGATAGCGTTCAATCATCCAATGCTCCGGTCCCAGTATCTATCACTGCCCATTAATCCCGGTACCTTTGAAGAAGAAATAGCTCCAGCCCGGACCTTCGGGTTTTATCGGGATGCCGTAGGCTTGCTGGAACGGGGACTTATCAAAGGAACCAGTCTGGAAAATACCGTGGTTATCGGTGAAGATAATATCTTCAGCCGGGGTGGACTGCGGTTTCCGGACGAGTGTATCCGGCATAAGATTCTCGATCTCCTGGGAGACCTCTCTCTTCTGGGTCATCCTATTAACGCCATGATTGTAGCGATTAAACCAGGTCATGATATCAATATAAAGTTGGTTAAAAAAATCAGGGGGATTATCAATGAATGAAGAGGCCAATTCTTATGACCAGAAAATAGAAGAAGATATTTTTGATATTAACAAGATCCTGGAATTTCTGCCTCATCGGTACCCCTTCCTTCTGGTTGATCGGGTTACCATGATAGAAGATGGGAAAAGGATCGAGGGAATAAAGAACGTAACAATTAATGAACCATTCTTCCAGGGCCATTTCCCCGGCTTACCGATTATGCCCGGTGTTCTCCAGCTGGAAGCTCTGGCCCAACTCTCCGGGATACTGCTGCTCCAGAACCCGGAAAACCGGGGGAAGCTGGCCTACTTCATGGCTGTCGATAAGGCCAGATTCAGAAAGCCGGTTCTCCCCGGTGACCAGCTCCATTTAATCGGTGAAGTTTTGAAGATGAAAAAGCGTTTATTAAAGGTTAAGGGCACGGCAATGGTCGATGGCAAAGTAGTCTGTGAAGCCGAACTGATGTTCAGTGTCTTTGAGGGGCCTGAATCAACCTGAGTGGTTGATAAATTACAACTACCAAGCACCAAATTCCAAATAAATTCCAATTACCAAAATTCAAAATCTCAAACATCGGCGGGTGCCAGGCGGTATGGTGTGGCGTATCAAATTGAGATCAAACACGTTACAAGCTCTGATACTCTGAGTTGCAATTGGGGGAGCCAGGTATGGCAGTTTGGAATTTTGGGACTTGGGATTTGTGATTTATTTGGAATTTATTGTTACGTATGATTGGAATAATAAATAATATCCCCCCCCCTCGATATGACTAAAAATATCTCGGTTTAACTATATCTTTTAGGAGTAACAATTATTATGGATTTAATTAAAGTTGTTGTAGTCGGAGTCGGTTCTCTGGGATCCCGGCACGCCCGGATCTATTCGGAACTGCCCGGGGTGGAGCTGGTCGGAGTTCTGGATACCGATCAAAACCGGACGGAAGAGATAGCAGCCCAATATAACTGCCAACCGTTTACTGGCCTGGAAGATATTCCCTCATCAGTGGAAGCAATCAGTGTTGTGGTTCCTACCGACCGTCATTATGAAGTAGCCGAAGGGTTGATGGATCGAGGATATCATCTCCTGGTTGAAAAACCGATCACGGATAATGTCCCTCACGCTCGTGAACTGCTAAGGCTCGCGGAGAAAAGTGATCTCCTTCTCCAGGTCGGTCATGTTGAGAGATTCAACCCCGGAATTTTGGAATTAGAGAAGATAGTAAAAGAACCGCGTTTCATAGAATGCCATCGGAACGCTCCCTTTCAACCCCGGGGGACTGAGGTAGGGGTAGTTCTGGACCTGATGATCCACGATCTGGATATCATCCTCTACCTGGTCTCATCCCCCGTGGCCAGTCTGGAAGCGGTGGGGGCAACAGTTCTCTCAAAATATGAAGATATCGCTAACGCCCGAATCAAATTTAAAAGTGGCTGTATCGCTAATATTACCACCAGCCGAATCAGCCCTTCCAAGATGCGTAAGATCCGGATCTTTCAAGATGACGCGTATATCTCACTTGATTACATGGCCCAGACTGCCCAAATCTACCGGAAGGAAGCAGGGAGGATTATTGCTGATGAGCTGCCGATCCCGAGGGGAGAGTCATTAAAACTGGAGCTGGAATCGTTTGTGGAAGCAGTGCGGCTGGGCGGAAAACCGCAGGTTCCGGCAGAGGGAAGCCTGGCAGCACTGGAAGTGGCGGTCGCGGTCACGGAGGAAGTAGCGAAGTCAGAGAAAAGACTGGCCAAAATTCAGGAAAACCCGGGAGAAGAGTGGGAGCGATAGGACGATTAAAGGCAAAAAGAATTTAGACAGGACGACTATAGGCAGGACTATTAAAAACAAAAAGATATTAAGACAGGACTATTGCAGACAGGACTATTAACCCCGAAATAATCGGGATGCAAGCAAAGCAAAAATAATTAAAGGCCTAGGCGAGGCTAATAGTCCTGTCTGCAATGGTCCTGTCATAAAAGGGGGGGGAGGCGGGGGGATAATAGTCCTGTCCCAAAATCGTCTTGTCAAAAAATTTACGAAGCGAAGTTCTCTCCAGAAAAATGGATGACTGCTGACAACACCAACATTATGATCCTCGCCGGTGAACCATCCGGCGATATCCACGGGGGGCATCTCTGCCGTGAGCTTAAAAAATTGGACCCCGGGCTGCAACTCTTCGGGATGGGTGGGCCGGAGATGGAAAATGCCGGATTTGAAGTTGTTCATCGGATCGGTGATACCGGGGTAGTCGGTTTATGGGAAGTATATAAGGAGATTGGAAAATACTGGAAGATCTTCAAAAAGATGGTTGCTGTTATGGAGGAGCGGAGACCCGACGCGGTCATCTTAATTGATTACCCGGGTTTTAATATCCGTTTCGCTCGAAAAGCGCATCAATTGGGGATCAAGGTCTATTATTATATCAGCCCGCAACTCTGGGCCTGGGGTCAGTGGAGGATAAAGAAGATCCGGCGATATGTAGATATGATGCTGGTAATATTTCCCTTTGAGAAAGAGTTTTATAACTCCCACGGTATCGAGGCTGAGTTTGTCGGACATCCGCTGATAGGAACCCTCAATCCCAATCTCAAAAAAGAAGATTGCCGGAAGCAGTTGGGTATCACCTCCTCTCCCGTAATCGGGCTTCTCCCCGGATCCAGAAAGGGTGAAATTGAGAAAATACTGCCCCTGCTGCTGGAGACAGCCGGGATACTCCGGGATCATCTTCCGGAAGCGGAATTTCTTCTCCCGATCGCCTCGGCCGAACTGCGCCCGGTGGTTGATGACCTGATGAAATCGGCGCCGGTTGAGATAAAAGTGGTTGAAGAGAACAGCCAGAATATTATTGTCTCCTCCGATCTGCTTATATTAGCATCGGGAACCGTCACCCTGGAAGCGGCGGTTTTCTTAAGACCAATGATCATTGTCTATAAGATCAGTTTTTTTAGCTGGATTATGGGGAAATTATTAATTAAGATCCCTTTCATCGGTCTGGTTAATATTGTCAGCGGCAAGAAGATCGTTCAGGAATTCATCCAGTATCAGGCGCGTCCGGAGGCAGTGGCCCGGGCGGGATTAGAAATATTAACCCAACCCGGGATTAGAGATCGGATGATCCGGGAACTGAAGGGGGTCAAAGAAAAACTGGGCCTCCCCGGCGCCGCCGCCCGCGCCGCGAGCGTTATCACAAATAGTTTATAATTATCATTTATTATTGTCACACACACCTAATTGTACGAAATATTCTTAAAAGCATTTTTTTTCAAAGAAAAAAATATGAAGACCTATCGCATGCTCTTTAAACTCATCCGCGGATACTGGGTATTCCTTCTCTTCGCCATCATCCTCTCCTCTCTTATCACCATTACCATGGGGGGTAGTTTTGGTGCTATCTTGCCATTCTGGTCCAAGGTGATTGAAGGAGACCCTTTTGTACCCCAGATATCAATATCGCTGCCGGGATGGATACAGGCCTTGATAGATAATTTTGCCGACTGGGTCAACAATATGCCCAATCAGAAATTAATGATCTATCTGATGTTCTTTGTTGTAGTATGTGTCATCTTGCGCGGCATCTTTCAATTCTTCTGCGATATCACCCTCCAGTTCATCGGGAATAGTATAGTCCGTAATGCCCGCACCAAGCTCTACGCGCATCTCCAGAGCCTCTCTCTCGACTATTTCAGCGAACAGAAGACAGGAGAACTTATGGCCCGGATCACCTTTGACGCCGAACTCCTTCATCGGGGGGTAGCGGATGGGTTTTCCCGGCTTTTTAAGAACTCATTCGATCTTGTCCTCTATATTGGATTACCGGTGCTGATCGAGTGGAAATTGGCGCTCGTCGTCTTCGGGATATTCCTCCTGATTATGCCCCCGGTTGTTATCATCGGGAATGTCATAAAGAAACTCTCCGCTAACTCCCAGGAGAAGATCGGAACCATCAGTTCGCTGCTTCAGGAGACGATCTCCGGGATCCGGGTTGTAAAAGCATTCTCCATGGAGACATACGAATCACGGCGGTTTGATCGGCACAACCGGAGGTTCTATCGAATTATGATGCGAATGGCCCGGAGGGATGCCATCCTCTCTCCCATAACCGAATTTGTGGTTATTCTGGCGACCGCGGTGGTCTTCATCTTTATGGGAAAAGCCCTGCTCAATGGTGAGATCGCGGCGGGATCGTTCATCCTCTACATAGTCTGCCTGGGCTCTATCCCCCGCCCGATTAAACAGATCGGAAAAGCCAACAATCTGATCCATCGCTCCGCCGCCGCCGCGGAGAGGATGGAATCCGTCTTGAGCATGAAGAGCAGTATCGAGGAGAAACCCGATGCCATACTGCTGCCATTTTTCAAAGAATTGATCCAGATCGAATCGGTCGATTTTTCCTATGGCAACGACCCGGTCCTGAAAGATATTAATCTGGAGATCCGGCGGGGAGAAGTCCTGGCAATTGTCGGATCCAGCGGTTCCGGGAAGAGTACCCTGGTCAATCTTCTCCCCCGGTTTTATGATCCTACCGCCGGACGTATCTTAATAGACGGTTATGATATCAAGGATGTAACATTAAATTCGCTCCGGGCGCAGATCGGTATTGTCACCCAGGAGATTATCCTCTTTAACGATAGCGTGGCCCGGAATATCGCCTACGGCACTCAAGGCGCCGCCCGGCAGAAGGTGGAAGAAGCGTCCCGGATGGCCAATGCTCATGACTTTATCTCTCAACTGCCCCATGGCTATGATACCACCGTTGGAGAACGCGGGCATATGCTCTCCGGGGGAGAACGCCAGCGATTGGCCATCGCCCGCGCGATAATGAAAGACCCCCCGATTCTCATCCTTGACGAAGCGACCTCGGCCCTGGATGCCGAGTCGGAGCGGCTGGTCCAGGAAGCCATCGCCCGGCTGATGGTTGACCGGACAGTCTTCGTCATTGCCCATCGTCTCTCCACTATCAAAGACGCGACCAAGATTATAGTTCTGGATGACCATAAGATTGTTCAGATAGGATCACATGAGGAACTGATCGAAATGGGTGGAACATATAAGAAATTATATGATATGCAGTTCCACACATAAATCAGCTCTCTTTGATCGCTGCTTTATGTTTTGAACCAGGACCGACATAATATTTATCACGCCAACATCTTTGCTTTTCAGCGATCTTCAACGCACTTTAACGTCTTTTTTCTTCAACGTTCTTATTTTTTAACGATAGCGCCGAAGGCGCTATATTCTAATGAAATCTGATATGGCAATTTCAATGGTCTCCGCTTTCGCGGCCGGGTATTCCCGGCTGGTCGGCAGAACCTCTCACTGGGAGATCAGCGGGGAGGAACCGGTCTGGGAGAAGTTTCAAAATGGAGAGAACCTGATCTTTGCCTTCTGGCACAATCGTTTCACTATGATGCCGTTTGTTTGTAAAGATCACTTTCATATGAATCAGGTCGCGGTGATCGTAAGCCAGAGTCAGGATGGAGAATTGGTTGTACGATTCCTTCAACGATTCCATTTTAAGACCATCCGGGGGTCAAGCTCCCGGGGGGGAAAGCGGGCCATGCTAAATCTCGTGAGAACCATACGAGATGGTTGGAATGTCGCCTTAACCCCTGATGGGCCAAGGGGACCCCGTTACCAGGTCCAGGATGGAATCATCACGCTCGCGTCCGTAACCGGGGTACCGATAATGCCTGTATCTTATTCCAGTTCTCTCCGATTCATCTTCCGGTCCAGCTGGGACCATTTTCGGCTCCCACTCCCCGGCTCACGGATGAGACTGGTCTTCGGAGAACCACTTTCGGTCGGTAAGCACCTTAAAGACCGGGAACGATCCTATTATAGAGATGAATTGAGGCGGCGCCTCCGACAGGCCGATCATGAGGCGGAAGAAGTAAACTAAATTAGCGGTAAAGCTGCTAATTTAGTTTTGAAAAAAGACTGACATTGATGGATTGAGGCAATAACCAGAATATTTCTTAATTCCAGATCGAAATAATCCGCCTAATCCGCTCAATCCGCGGTTTATTGAAATTCCCGTGGTTTTTTTTGAAATAATTTTCAAGGTTGCCCCAAAAGAAATATGTTCTTCATTTTTCAAAACTAAATTGGCGACCGAAGGGAGCTAATTTATGACACGGCTAAAAACCACTTGCTCACAAAGCTAATTCTGCTATAGTAGCTTATTCTAAATTTCCTAAATTTCAATAGTTTGAAATAGCAAGATCATCGCATTTCAAATAATTCTAGTATCTACACAATAATATAAAAAATAAAAACACAATATTTTTTACAGAGTAAAAAATAAGGAGGAACAGTGAGTTCAGTAACGATTAAAGAATTGCTTGATTCCGGAGTCCACTTTGGTCATCAGACCAGACGCTGGAATCCGAAAATGGAAGACTATATCTTCGAATCCCGGAATAAAATCCACATTATTGATATCCGCAAAACCATCGGACTCCTAAATGCCGCGATGGACTTCATCCGGGATGTGGTCGCGGATGGAAAGGATGTCCTATTGGTGGGGACAAAAAAACAGTCCCGGGAGATATTGAGAGAGACCGCCGAACGCTCACAGATGCACTATGTGGTCGATCGGTGGCTGGGAGGAGCGCTGACCAACTTTCAGACCATCCGCTTGAGCATTAACCGTCTGGAAGAGCTGGAAGCGATCCGAAAAGAGAGCCAGCTGGAAGGACGATCCAAGAAGGAAGTCGCCTCTCTCCGGAGAGAAGAGCAAAAACTCCACCGAAATCTCGATGGTATCCGGGCAATGGATAAACTCCCGGGAGTACTGGTAATAGTGGATATCGGAAGGGAGATGAACGCGGTTTTGGAAGGGCGCAAGCTGGATATCCCCATTGTAGCCCTGGTTGATACCAACCGTGATCCAGCTCTGGTTGATTTTCCCATCCCCGGTAACGACGATGGTATTCGGGCTACTAAATTAATCATATCCAAGATTGAAGAAGCTATCAATGAAGGGCTCGAGCTGCGCAAGAAGAGGATTGAGGATAACAAAGGGAAAAAAGCTGCGGAAAAGAAAGCCGCGGAGAAGAAATCAGAAGAGAAAAAACCCCAGGAGAAAAAATCAGACGAAAAAAACTCTGAGGGGGAAAAAATAGCTGAGACGAAAGAAAAGGTCCCTCGGAAGAAGAAAGAAAAAAAGGATCCTGAGCAGAAAAAGTCGGAATCCGCAAAAAAAGACAGCGCTCCCTCCCCTCCGTCCGTAACGGAACCGGAACCTCCGAAAGAGGCGGATGAGGAAAAGAAGGAGTCACCGGAAGATAAACCGGCGAGCTAAATTACCGCTAAGGAAAGCAGGAATATCGGAGGGGGCGTATTTTAAATCCTCCTGATCTCCTGCTTCCCTTAGATGAATAGTTGCCCGAGCGAAGTGAGGGCTAAGTTCTGCTTGCATCCCGATTTGTTCAATTAAGATTATCGGGACAATAAAACGACAACAATAGAAACCGGGCGATAGGAATCAGGTGAACCATTCCCTATTCTCCAATCCCTATTCCCCAAATTCGCGCCGGAGGCGCTAATTTACAAATGAAGATTGATTCGCAACTGGTAAAAGAACTACGAGAAAAAACCGGGGCTGGAATTCTGGCCTGTAAAAAAGCGCTTCAAAAAACTGATGGAGATATTGAAGCGGCCATCGATATCCTTCGGGCCGAAGGAGCCGCGAAAGCCGCCAAAAGAGAGAGCAAAGAAGCTCGAGAAGGCTTGATCCGACTCCGAATCTCCGATGACGCGAAAAAAGCCGCGCTGCTTGAACTGAACTGTGAGACCGATTTCGTCACCCGAACCGATGACTTTTCCGCGATGGCGGATAGATTACTCGATACCCTCTTTACCGATGGCCCGGACGCACTGGCCGGAGAAGAGATCCAGGAAGAGTTAACCGCCGCCGCCGCTAGAATCGGCGAAAAGATTACAATCGGTCGCGCCCTCCTCTGGAATAAGGATGGATATATCGGAGGATATCTCCATCACAACTCCCGGGTGGCGTCCCTGGTTGAACTCACCGAGAAGCTCCCGGAGACGGGACGGGTAATTGCCATGCAGGTAGCGGCCTCCAATCCCACCTACCTGGGAGAGACTGATATCCCCGCCGAAGAGAAAGAACGGGAGATGGCAATCTTCCGGGAACAGATTAAGGATAAGCCTGAAGCCATCCAGGATAAGATTCTCGGCGGGAAATGGCGGAAGCACCTGACCGGGCTCTGCCTCCTCAACCAGCCTTTCCTCCATGACGACAAGATCAAAGTCTCCGACTACCTGAAAAAGCAGGAGACCCCTTCCGGAGAACCGGTCGCGCTGAAAGAATTTGTTCGCTGGAAACTGGGAGAAGGGGGGGGGAGAGAAGTTGTAAGTGCCTAAAGTGTGAAGTGCCTAAAGTTATCGCCTCGGGCTTGTAGCCGCGGTCGTTGACCGCGGCCTGTGGCATCCGCGGTCAACGACCGCGGCTACGGAATCTCGTCCTCTCGTAGCGGCTGCCTTTAGGCTGCCACACGATGGACCCGCCGGCGGCGTCGGCGCTACGTACACGGGGCAACGGAGTTCATCTGAAACCTTACTTATATAGAGCTGGAGACTGTATCATAACTTCTTCTTCACCAATCTATAAACGCGTCATACTCAAGATCAGCGGGGAGACCCTGGGGAAGAAAGGCGCGGAAGTCATCAATCCCGAGGCTCTTGATTTCCTCTCCGGAAAGATCAAAGAAGCAATTAATTCCGGTGTCCAGATCGGAATTGTCTGCGGCGGCGGCAATATTCTCCGGGGCAAATTATCCTCGGCCAATTCACTTGTACGGACCACCGCCGACCAGATGGGGATGCTGGCAACCGTCATCAACTCCCTGGCAATCCGCGATATCCTCGAGAAAGAAAATATTGCCGTCCGGCTCTTCTCTTCTCTGCCCATATCTCCTATCGCCGAACCATATCTCCCCCGAAATGCCCGAAAAGCTTTAGATGACGGCGCCGTCGCGATCTTCTCGGGCGGTACCGGGAATCCGTTCGTCTCCACCGACACCGCGGCGGTTTTACGGGGTTGCGACATCGGGGCCGACGCGGTCCTGAAAGCGACCAAGGTTGACGGCATCTATACCGCCGATCCCAAGACCGACCCCACCGCTCGCCGCTATGACCGGATCTCCTATGACGAGGCACTGGAGAAAGGATTGGCTATCATGGATCTCCCCGCCATCGCCCTGGCCCGGGAAAATAATATCCCGGTGATAGTCTTCGACTTCTGGGCGGAGAGATCAATCGAACGGGTCCTCCGGGGCGAGAATATCGGAACTGTAATGGTTTGAAAGGAGTGCCTAAAGTGTGAAGTGCCTAAAGTTGAAAGTTGTCGCCTCACCTGGCACTGGCGGTAGTACGGTCCACATACATTGTTAATATCGGGGAGGCCGAGCGAACTGCGGGAGAGGTTATACCATAGTTGTATAGTTTCAGTAAAACATGTTGCTCTGTGCTCGTAGGGGCGACCTTCAGGTCGCCATCGTGTGGCAGCCTAAAGGCAGCCGCTACGAGAGGACGGGATTCACTGAAAGCTTACCCATAGCTCAGCCAGGCGAAAGCGATAACTTTTAACTTTAGGCACTTTAGCACAATAGAGTTACTTAGAGCCTAAAAGCTTAGATAGCCAGGCGAAAGCCGCAACTTTAGGCACTTTAGCGCACTTTAGGCACTTATAACTCTTTATATACTTTAGGCACTTTAGCGCACTTTACACTTACTTAATAGGAGGTATATCATGGCATTAGATGACACCATGGACGACGCTGAGATGAAGATGATGAAATCGGTGGAAGTGGTCACCGGGGAATTTGCCTCGATCCGGACCGGGAAAGCATCCCCGGCTCTGGTTGAGAATGTCATGGTCGATTATTACGGCACTAAAACCCGGTTGCGCGACCTGGCCGGAATCTCCACCCCGGAAGCTCGCCTCCTGGTGGTTCAGCCCTGGGATCCCGGAGCGTTGTCAGCGGTCGAAAAGGCCATTCAGTCCGCCAACATCGGCCTGAACCCGATGAATGATGGAAAGATCATCCGGATCCCCATCCCGGAGATGAGCGAAGAACGCCGGCTTGATATGGTCAAGGTAATCAAGGGGATCAGTGAGGAAGGCAGGATCGCAATCAGGAATGTCCGCCGTGATGCCAATCACGAGCTGGAGGCCCTCTTCAAGTCCGGCAACCTCCCTGAAGATGAGAAATTCAGGTGCTTAAAGGAGATCCAGGATGAGACGGATGAGTATATCAAGGAGATCGATGATCTGTTAAAGGCGAAGGAAGAGGAGTTGCTCCACATTTAAATCTTTTCCTTCGGAAAATATTTAAGTTTTGAATTTCGGCCGATCTTGATTGGATTTTTTCTGGCTTATTATAAAGCCTTTGTTTTCTCCTATCCCGGAACTAACCGGACCTGTTAAACCATGTTGGGGTTCTTTTCGACCCCGAAGGGGTCAAACATCATAGCCCCGGGTTTTACCCGGGGTTCTTTTGGTTTGGTAAAATTCTGTTCATTCCCGGGGTTTCACCCCGGGAACCCAGGGATTCTCCCCGGGCTTGAATGTTGAACCCCTTTGGGGTTCTTCGGGCTTTAATCCCTAGTTATCGCGTTACCGGCATATCCCCGACCCCCCAATTGTCATTGCGAGGAGCAGTGCGACGCCTGTCCGCCGAAGCCTTGGCGAAGGAGGGAAGCAATCTCCCCGGCATCAGTGAGATTGCTTCGCTCCGCTCGCAATGACATCGGGTGGGGAATGGCGGGCGCTGTAGCCGCGGTCGCTGACCGCGGCAGGCTGGCCCGGGATCAATGACCGTGGCCTTCACATCCCTGCTACTCCCTCCTCATCCCTCCTACTCCTTGGTTCTCCCTCCTCATCTACCCACCGGTATATCCCCTACCCCACCGAAATATTCCCGGGTCATCTCTCTGATCGCCCAGAGACCACTGGTTTGCCGGAATATTCCAATCTCCTTATTTCCATCACCGGCATAATCTCCCGGAATAGGCTCATCACCATCTCCCCCGAAATAGAGCCGAGTCTCACCTCGGATCGCCCAGAGTCCGGTGGTGGAACGGAAGATCGCTATCTCCCATTCTCCATTACCATCATAATCGGCCGGGACCAGGCTATCGCCGGAACGGCCGAAGTAGGTCCGGGTGACTCCCCGGATAGCCCAGAGACCGTTTGCGGACCGGAAGATTCCAATTCCGATAGTTCCGTCTCCGGTATAGTCTCCTGGTACAGGAAGATCGCCACCACCGCCAAAATATACTCTGGTCATATTCCGGACCGCCCACAACCCTGATTCTTCCCGGAATATCCCCGGATCGGAGGTTCCATTACCATCGTAATCCCCGGGAACCGGTCGATCAGAGGAGCCGCCAAAATAAAAGAAAGTTAATTCCCGGATCCGCCATAGAGATTGGACCGGTCGAAAGACGGCCGCCTCCGTGGTGCCACCCCCCCGGTAATCACCAGGAACCGGGATACCATCTCCTCCGCCGAAGTAGAACCGGCTCAACCCCCGGATCGCCCAGAGTCCGGGACCCGGGCGATAGACGGCGATCTCGGCGGTGCCATCCCCGTTATAATCCCCATCTCCGGCCGGATAACTGATACTCTCCGGCGGGGAGGAAGTCGGTCCGGGTGATGGTGTAACGGTTGGAGTGGCTACAATGGGTGTTGGAGTAGCAGACGGTTTCGGAGTGGAAGTCGAAGTAGGGGTTCCGCAACATGTAGCTGTCGGGGTAGCGGTTGGAGTAGCCGATGGAATCGGGGTCGGTGATGTAGAACCGTCATGGAGCCGGGTGGCGGGATCTCCGAAGAGAGTCACCTCATAATAGACCCAGCGCGAGACCGGCTCGTTGATCCGGGGGATGTTATATTCCTTGGAATAGGAGTTCAGTCTTCCGATCTCTTTGATCCCCTCCGAAACCAGACCGTTCCAGAAGGGGCGTTGAAACTTTTGTGAGGGTCCATCGGTACTATTGGAGAGGCCGAAGCCGTAGCGGGTATTCCCGATGAAGGCAAACGCCCCGTGTTCATTCCGGGTGATCTCTTCGCACCAGCTCCCCCCGGTATCAAAATTTCCGGGGTTGCACCCCTGTGAGTAACCGAAGAAGTAATCGGTGTTGGTAAAAGCACTGAAGTCAGCGATATGAAGTTTCATACAGTACGTCTTGCTGGCATGGCCGAGATGGTTGGTGATGGCAATACCTGAGTTAATCCTCCCGATCAGAGTACTACTGGTCCAGCTACCATCCATATCGTAGAGAGTATCTGAGCTCTCGAACCATGAGTTCTCAGCAAAACCGGCCGTAGTATAGCCATGCGCGGATGAGCCCAGACGAATCTCCTCCATGGAAGGTTTGGCGTATTCGGAATCGCCCCCGAACCCCAGATGCTCACCGGCCATCAGGACTTCTTTTGTGATTCCGGAATTACTCTCCTCATAGGCGATGATCTTATCCGTCAGATTGCCGATCTGCTCCGCGTTAGTGACTCCGGCCCGGCCCACGTGGACCTCGAAGGTAAGGTCAACATCTCCCCCCCCTGGACCATCGGTCTCCTCACCCCAGCGACTGTTCCCGTTATAATTGTAACTCCCGTCCAGGCAGCCGTAATAATTATCGGATGGCATCTCGGTTACGAAGGGCTCGGATTCATCGGGGTCCTCGGCGATCACCCAGAAGAGTCGGAACGGGACAACCGAATAGTCTCCTCCCAGCAGAATATATTCGGTCTCCCAGTTCTGATAGGCATCCCGGATAAAGTTCCTGATCCGGGCGGCGGTATCGTCAGCCCAGGCCACGTTGTCTCCATAGATGCCGTCCCAGCGGTAATCGGGATCGGCGACAATATCTTCCACGGTTACGATAGTGCTGGAGACCCCCCGGCTGATCCGGTGGTCCCGGAGTGGTTCAAAGCTCGACACCAGAGCGCTGCCGGTAATAATTACCTGAGAGTATGTTTCCAGAGGATCGACCGCGGACCGCCGGGATGAGGGCTGGTAGGTCGAAATTAACTCCGGATTGATAACCAGGGCCGCGACCGCCGCCCTATCTCTGGATAACCCTCGAACCGCTTGAATACGCGCCGATCTTTTCGCGGAATGGTCCTTCAGCGTGATAATAACCCGGATGCTCCGATAGTACGAAATTTCTCGGGCGGCGGGGAGATATTTTAATGGATATAGATTAAAGTAGAGCAGGCTGTACCCCGTCTTCTCCTGCCGGTTGATATCGTCCAGAAGCCGGCCGGGATAAGGAAGCGGAGAGCTGTAAATACCCGGGTCTGGCCTAACCTCTCTCTTAAGATCCGGGCGGCTCAGCGGGTAGCACGCGCCACCCGGCTCCAGATAGTAACTCCCGGGCAGCGTAATCTCCTCTCCGGTCT
Organism: uncultured bacterium; assembly: GCA_937885075.1. Lineage (GTDB taxonomy): Bacteria > Auribacterota > Erginobacteria > Erginobacterales > Erginobacteraceae > CAKZYZ01. The sequence continues at coordinate 15,048 of CAKZYZ010000125.1, forward strand.
GATAACGAACCCCGGCCACCTCTCTATCCGGCGGGACAAGGACGGCAACACCTTTAAACGGAACTACCGGTCTCCCGGTAATCCGCCACGGTTCACACCCCTCCATAGCCACCCGGTCGTACACTCCGATTTTTTCAATCAGCGGCGGATGAAATTCGAAAGAAAAACTCAATTCGTCAGTCCCGGCAGTAAGAACAGACGGAAGGCATATAATGCAAGTGAGAATGAATACAATGATTGTAAATATGATTCTCAAGATAACCTAGAGGGCAACCCTGGCTGGGAATGTGTAAATACAAGTATCCTATAACATAATATATCATAATAATTTCAAGAATACCGAAGAATAATTTGGGGTGAGATTTTAGACCCTTGCTCTGAGCAAGGTGCTGTAGCCGCGGTCGCTGACCGAGGAAGACCGGACCGGGGTCAACGACCCCGGCTACAAAGTGAGCACCAGACGCCGCTGTAGCCGCGGTCGCTGACCGCGGAAGACAACCATCAGAGTGAACCGACAGATCGGTATAGAGACCGAGAGCGGATTAAATGAAAACTTTCAATCATAGAATATTGAACTTGCTTTTCAAGTATCCTTTTGTTACGTTTCGACGATTAATTTACTAATCATTGATCTTATAAATAATTTCTGGGGGTGTAGCTCAGTTGGCAGAGCAACGGCCTTTTAAGCCGTGGGTCGAGGGTTCGAGTCCCTCCGCCCTCATTTTTTTCCGTTAGGAAAAAATGAGTTTTGAACACAACTCAATGTTTATAAATTTAGTTTAAGTAATTATTTTAAACTCAATATATTTGCGTAGTTTATTGTTCAGAACCATTATTTTTATGCAATAAAAATAATGACCCCGTCGTCCAGCGGTTAGGACACGGGCCTTTCAAGCCCGCGACACGGGTTCGACCCCCGTCGGGGTCGTTATTTATATATCTGGGTTCTCTGGTATCACCAGAATCTCAGTCACAAAAAGCCGGAAGGGTTTATCCCTTTCGGCTTTTTGCTTTAATCATATCCAGGACCCCTGTCGCTTCATCCGGAAGGAGATTTAGTTCAAACGCTATCCCCGCCACCACGCCCCCAAGACCCCTGCCGGTTCATCCGGCAGGTGAATCAGTTCATCAGCTATAGTCCATCCCCCCAATCTCACCCAGTCAATAAACTCCCTCTCCTCCCTTCACCCGCTAACCGAATTCGTAACCGGATTCGCTCTCCTGACACTTCAAGATTACTCATTCCATCATATATTTTCGGGAGCATCTGAAAATAAATGGAATAAAATCGCGCTTTCTCCGACTGTTGAATAGATGGCGGTAATAATAATCAAAACAAGGAGGCAAGATTATGAATCTTATGACCAAAGCAAGTCATGAAGAAGTATCAGATTTAAACACAATACAGGACCAGACAGTTTTTCTGGAGATAGAGAACGAACTCCTGAAAGAGAGACTGGGATTATCTGACTTCTGCTCGTATTTCGCCGGAGATATGGATCCCCCGGCTCTTAACCATTTCCTCCGGCATATTTCATTTATGGAGAATATCGGTCCAGAGAAACCAATCCGTTCTCTATTCCCTCCGAATATCACTTTCCCTCCGGCTGAAGAAATGACCGAAACTGACCTGGCGAGTATAGTAGAGTTCCTTGAAGATACTCTGATGGATAACGGGATTCTGCTGGAATTGTCGCCAACTTTACCAGCCAATATAAAATACAAATATATTGTGGAAGAAATGCTGTCCGATCTGATACCCGATAATATTCCCGATGGAGCCGCTCTTCATTACAACGGCTGCGGTGGATGGTGCCCCGAATGCTTTCAGAAAGATTATTGCGAGATGAAGAAAGAGTTGTGGCCGGATCCTTAATCATCTTCAGGATTTTTATAAAAAATAGTTCTTGCATTTTATTAACCCTAACCATTAACATGTTATATTCTAAGTAGAAATGAACATCCTCTTTAAAAATAGCAGGATTAAAAAAATCTGCAATAATGCTCGGGGTAGATTAAAGACCCGACTGGATGACATTTCTGCCGCGGCAAACATGGCCATCATGAAGAAACTCCCCGGAAGACTTCATCCATTGAAGGGCGTTCGAAAAGGAGAATGGGCTATCGGCTTAGAACACCCACAAAGGCTTATTTTAGTACCAGTCGCGGACCCACTACCGCTTTCAGAAGATGACTGGCTGGATTTAGAAAAAATATCAGCGATCAGAATATTAGAGATTGTCGATTATCATGATTGATAAGATTAAAAACGAATATGAACCGGTTTCCATTTCACATCCTGGAGAAACTCTACGAGATCTACTGGAAGAAAGAGGAATCACTCAAGCCGGGCTTGCAGAACGGATGGGGCGGCCTAAAAAAACTGTAAATGAGATATTACAAGGCAAGACAGGAATCATTCCCAAAACCGCTATTCAACTAGAGAGAGTATTCGATATTCCTGCCGGCTTCTGGTTAGAAAGACAACATCAGTATGAAGAATGGGTAGAAAGAGACCGATCTAAAGAAGACCTTAGATCCCATATTGACTGGCTAAAGTCAGTTCCTATACGCAGCATGATCGATCGAGGATGGATTCGTTTATTTAAAGATAAGACCCTGCAGTTAAATGAAGTTCTGACATTTTTTGGCGTGAATTCTCCCAATGAATGGAAAGCAATTTGGTTAAAACCAGATGTATCATTTAGGCAATCGAGAGTGTTCAAACAAAATCCAGAGGCAACTTCGGTCTGGCTGCGAAAGGGAGAGTTAGAAGCTGAGAAATTAGCCTGTGAACCATATAATAAAAAGATGTTTATGGAGATACTCGCAGAACTTCGCAATCTCACTTGCTACACTCCGGAGGACTTTGTGGATAAGGTAATATCTCTTTGTGTCAAGGCTGGTGTTGCGGTTACATTTGTACCGAGGCTTCGTGGAGTTCCTATATATGGTGTTACTAGATGGCTTACACCAACTAAGGCTTTAATCCAGCTGAGTTTACGGGGTAAGTTTGAGGATCTGATGTGGTTCACTTTTTTCCATGAAGCTGGACATATTCTTCTGCATGGGAAGCGGGATGTGTTCATCGAAGAGAGAGCGATAGTTAATGAACAGGAAAAAGAAGCCGATGTTTTCGCTAGAAACTTTTTGATTCATCCAAAATTATGGAAGAAATTCATAGATACAGCCAACTATCGCCGTGAAGAAGTTGTCTGCAAATTTGCAAGGGAACTCGATATCTCACCAGCAATTATTGTGGGACGTTTACAGTATGAAAGACGACTACCTTTCAGTCATATGAATGATCTAAGGAGGAAATATGAATTCTCGAAGCCATAATATGAATCCTTCCGTACTCATCCCATCCCTCATTATCTAAAAGTGTATCCGCACAAGATCCCAGCTCCGCGACCGTCAAGTTCTTTCCCGAATTGATCACTTGTTTTAATTCAACTACTTGACCAAAGGAACAAGTTGCTGTATTTAGTCAAGTATGGAAACTTATTTCGTGATTATTCAATCAACTTTAGAAGGATATTGAAATGATAACGCCTGCTAGCCGCACCCAAGGACATCCGTGGATAAAGATAGAATAGGAGAAATAGAACGGCGCATCTTTGATTTAGAGCAGGAAAAGAAAGACCTTCTTAGTGAGTTGAAGGAAATACGCCACCATGATTTAGGCTCACTCCCCCCACTTTTAGGAATTCCTGCCGCAAGACAACCGCCGGTTTCGCCGGCCGAGAAGGAGATCGGAAGAGCACACGTCTGAACTCCAGTCACACTGATATATCTCGTATGCCGTCTTCTGCTTGCAAACAAAAAAAACACCCCACCCCCCCCCCCCCCTCCTCCCCACCGGTCAGATGCTCACTGAGACACA
>CAKZYZ010000126.1 GCA_937885075.1 uncultured bacterium
AGACGGCATACGAGATATATCAGTGTGAATGGAGTTCAGACGTGTGCTCTTCCGATCTACCGCCTGGTAATGCTCTTAACCGGCGCGAGCAGTATTCGGGATGTAATTCTCTTTCCCCAGTTAAGGCCGAAGACAGAGTGAAGAGGGAATATAAAAATTAGAATAAAAAATCCAAAAGATAAATGACGAAACCCGAATGACGAATGAATGACGAAATCCAAATGACGAATGACGAAACTCGCTTCGGCTTTCCGGGTGCCGCGTAGTCGAGAGGGGAATTGGGAATTTATTCATTTGTCATTCGGATTTTATTCTGGTTTCGTCATTCGGATTTCGTCATTTATGCCGGGTTTCGACATTTGACATACTGTTCTATTCAAAGAAATTAATCAGGCAATATTAAGGTAATACCACATATGCTCCCTTTTACAATATGGTCAAGTCTGCGGTTTATGAGGATGAGAGGCAAGGAGTCATTTGTCTCTTTGATTACGGTAATCTCTATCACCGGAGTGGCGGTGGGGGTAATGGCTCTGATGGTGGTTATGTCGGTGATGAGCGGCTTCGACCGGGAACTGAAAGAGAAGTTTCTCGGGATATACGGTAACGTGGTGGTCACCTCCACCTCCCTGATCTACAATTATCCCGAACGGGCCAAGACCATTAAGGCGGCTCCCCGGGTTACCGCGGTAGCGCCGTTTATTGCCGGACAGGTTATCATCCGGACCAGGAATCGCGCCCTGGGGGTTAATCTCCGCGGGATTGACCAGGATCTGGAGATCGGGGTCAGCAAGCTGGGAGATTACATAACTGAAGGGCACCTCGACCTGGAAGATGACGGGATCGTGATCGGGGCCCAGTTTGCCCGGATCTGCCGACTCCGGATCGGGGACAAGGTGATTGTAATATCTCCCGGGGAGGGACTTCTGCCGGGCGCCGCCGGGGCGGCGAGGAAGAAGCTGACGGTTACCGGGATCTTTAAATCCGGGATGGCCCAGTATGATATGGAACTGGCCTATGTCAGCCTGGATACCGCCCAGCAACTCTTTGATCTGGGGATCGGTTTCAACGGCCTGAGTATTAAGATTGATGATGTTGAATACGCCCACGCGGTTCGGAATCAGATCGCGGAGCTATTGCCTCCTCCCCGATATCATGTCCGGAGCTGGATGGAGCTGAACGCGCCGCTCTTTGCCGCTATCCAGGTTGAGAAGAACCTGATGTTCATCATTGTGATGATGATTACAGTGGTGGCGGCTCTTAATATCGCCAGCACCCTGATCGTCTCGGTGAAAGAGAAGACCAAGACGATCGGGATATTCAAGGCTCTGGGGGCGACTGAAACCAGAATCAGGAATATATTTACGCTTCAGGGGGTATTGATCGGTCTCGTAGGTACCGGTATCGGCTGCGGGGCCGGGTTAATCCTGATAGCCAATATTAACCGGGTAGCTGATTTTATCTCCGCGAATTTTGGGATCGAGGTCTTTCCGCCCGATGTTTATTATTTTGATTCCATTCCGGCCCGGATTAATATCAGTGAGACAGCGGTAATAGTCGGCTGCGCGCTCCTGATAAGTATTCTGGCATCCATCTATCCGGCCTGGAAGGCGGCCCGGATGGCACCGGTGGATGCTTTGAGGTATGAGTGAGGGAAAGAAAGTTATAAGTGCCTAAAGTTTATTATTTTTCCTTTGGAAAAATAATACTATGCAAGCATTGATCCTACATTACTGGAAAAATTCTGAGGAAATTTGTTTAATCTAGAGTCTTTATATTTTTCATTAGCGAAGATTCGCGAGATTCGCGGTTTAATTAGCTGCGAAGCTAAGTTTTAAAATGAAACAAGCAAACACAAATATAGATCTCCTGGTGGCTGAGGGGATTACTAAGGTTTACCAGGTTGGGAAACTGGAGCTGAAGGTATTGAAGGGGATTGATCTGACTATCAGGGATGGAGAGATTTCTGTTCTGGTTGGACCGTCCGGCGCCGGAAAGAGTACCTTAATGCATATCCTGGGCGCATTGGATAATCCCACCTCCGGCCGGGTTATTTTTGATGGAGATGATATATTCCGGCTCGGCAAGCGTGCCCGGGCACGGTTGAGAAACGAGAAGATCGGGTTTATATTTCAGTTCTTCCACCTCCTCCCCGAGTTTAAAACCTGGGAGAATGTTATTATCCCCACCAGACTTCGGGGCCGAAGGGAACGGGGCGGGCGGAAGGGATTACGGGATCTCGCTGCTTCTATCCTGGAACAGGTCGGTATGGTTGGCCGGATGGAGCATTATCCATCCCAGTTGTCGGGTGGGGAGAAGCAGCGGGTGGCGATAGCCCGGGCACTGGTCAATGATCCAACCATCATCTTCGCGGACGAACCAACCGGGAACCTTGACTCCCATACCAGCAGTCTCCTGCTGGAACTCTTTCAGCGGATCCACGCGGATACGAAGAAGACATTTGTCCTGGTCTCGCACGACCAGCAGGTAGCCCAATGGGCGCCCCGGGTTATCCGTATCAGGGATGGGTTGATGGAAGAAAAAAGTGCCTAAAGTGCCTAAAGTTGGAAGTGCCTAAAGTTGTCACCTTGCCCGGCAGAACTCGTTTTGCCTGGTTTTCCGCTAAAGCCAGGCAAGTAGCACCGATCTTAAAGGTTTGAGTATTTTAATTCACACAAGTAATCTTAGTAGCTCCATACTTGTAGCTGTAGCCGCGGTCGCTGACCGCGGAAACCAAGCGAAGCGAACAACTTTAGGCACTTTAGCGCACTTTAGGCACTTATAACTTTCTTTATACTTTAGCGCACTTTAGGCACTTACAACTTATTTTTACTTTAGCGCACTTTAGGCACTTATAACTTTCTTTATACTTTAGCGCACTTTACACTTATAACTTATAATCAAAGGGGGTTTTCATGCAAATTTATATCAGCGGCGAGTTTTTTGAGAAAGAGGATGCTAAAATTTCGGTTTTCGATCACGGGCTTCTTTATGGGGATGGCGTCTTTGAAGGGATCAGGGTTTACTCTAACCGGGTATTTAAACTGGATGAACATCTGGAACGGCTCTATGAATCTGCCAAGGCGATCGATCTGACGATCCCGATCCCGATCGAAAAACTGAAAGAGGATGTCCTGGATACGGTTCACCGCAATGAGATGGCCGATTCCTATATCCGTCTGATCATTACCCGGGGTGTGGGAGACCTGGGCTTGAACCCCTATACCTGCGAAGCTGCCGGGATCATTATTATTGTAGATAAGATCGCGCTCTACCCTCCCGAGGTTTATGAGAAGGGGTTGGCTCTGGTTACGGTAGCTACCCAGCGCAATCTTCCGGAGGCGGTTAATCCCCGGATTAAATCGCTTAACTATCTCAACAACATCCTGGCCAAGATCGAAGCTATCAATGCCGGGGTGGAAGAGGCGATTATGCTGAATTCATTCGGCCTGGTCTCCGAGTGCGCGGGAGATAACCTCTTTGCTACCCGTAAAGGAATTCTGATGACCCCATCAATCAGCATGGGAGTTTTAGAGGGAATCACCCGGAATGTGGTTATCGAGATGGCGCGGGAAAAAGGCATTGAAGTTAAGCAGATTGTAATGACCCGGCATGATCTCTTTATCGCTGATGAGGTTTTCCTGACCGGTTCCGCCGCTGAGATCGTCCCGGTAATAAAGATCGACGGCCGGGTGATCGGTGACGGCAAACCGGGAAAGATCACCCGGGATTTCATAAAAGAGTACCACCATCTGGTAAATGCCTGAAGGCCCCTGTTTCATAATATCCAGTCTGAAGCCGGATCTCCGACAATAAATCCGCCACAAAGGCACAAAGACACTAAGAAAAAATTAAGAAAGCATAAATAATGTTGTTACTGCATCTTTAATTCTTTCCTTTGTGTCTTAGTGTCTTCGTGGCAAAAAAAGTCGCGAAACTAAGTTATAATGATCTGTCAAAATTGTCAGAAAGAAGAAGCTACCGTTCACTTTACCGAGATCATCGATAGTAAAGTAAACGAACTGAACCTCTGCAAGAAATGCGCGGAGAAGAAAGGAATCTCCCTGACCGTATCCAATGCCTTCTCCGAGTTTATCAGCGGTATGACCGGTGGCCAGGCTCAAACCGAGGATGATGGTCGTTGTTGTCCGCGTTGCGGCTTAAGTTTCAAGGAACTTCGTCAGGGGGGGCGTCTTGGCTGCGGGGAATGCTATACGGCCTTCGAAGATAGTCTCAGCGCCCTGATAAAAAATATTCAAAAGGGTCCGAAACATACCGGGAAAAGTCCCCCCGGTTTTAAGGAGGAAGTAAGCATTAAAACCGTCCCGGCTCCCCCGGTGATGGAGAGTAATGAGAAAGTGGCAATAGATAAGGAGGCGCGGATCAAGGAATTAAGGGGCAAGATCAAAGCCGCTATTGCTATCGAAGAGTACGAACAAGCCGCCCACCTCCGGGACTGGATTAAGGACCTGGAGTCCAAATAGAAAAGCAAAGAAATTAGATATTATATTACCTGAAGATTATTACATCTTTAAATGGTGTTAGCTTCAATGTTTTTCCATTAAGCTAGACCTTACTCGAAAAGCCTTTTAAACCACGAAGAACACGAAGTTCACGAAGGAATTTGAAGAAACAAAGGAAAATTCCATAGTTTTCTTTGTTTTTCTTCGTGTTCTTCGTGACCTTCGTGGTGAATATTTAGTTTTTTTAGCACAGAATGTTAAAAATACCTTTTCGAGTACGGCCAAGCTAGCGCCGCAGGCGATAACTTATTATGGAACTGGAATATCTATTAACAAATATTGCTCCCTGGTTGACCGGTGACGGGCCGGAGGCGGATATTGTCTTATCCAGCCGGATCCGTCTGGCCCGTAACCTGAAAGGGTTTAACTTCCTCCGTAAGACAGGTGAAGCGAGCCGCCGTGAAATTCTCGATCTTATATGTGGAGTGATTGATAAAGTATCCCCTCTGTCCGGATCGACGGTAGTGAAACTGGAAGGACTGCCGGACCTGGATCGGTTATTCTTAATGGAACGGCATCTTATCAGTCGGGAATTATCCCCGGATTATCAGGGCGCGGTAATCATCGGTCCCGAAGAGATTGTAAGTTTGATGATCAATGAGGAAGACCATCTCCGGATCCAGATTATCCGCTCCGGCATGAGTCTCTCCCGCTGCTGGGAGGAGATTCAAAAGGTGGACGCGGAGCTGGAGAAAGTTCTGGAGTATGAGTATTCTCCCGTCTATGGATATCTAACCGCCTGTCCGAGCAACGTCGGAACCGGGATGAGGGCGTCGGTGATGATTCATCTCCCGGCACTGGTTCTCCATAAACAGATTGATAAAATAATCCAGACAGTAGGGAAGCTGGGTCTGGCGGTCCGCGGGATTAACGGGGAAGGGTCTCAGGCTGCCGGTAATATGTTTCAGATCTCCAATCAGTCCACTCTGGGAAAATCAGAAGAAGAAATTCTGGGGGATCTGGAGAAGATTATCAGTAAGATCATCGTCCATGAACGCAACGGCCGCCGGGTACTGCTGGAGAGGCAGTTGCTCCGGATTGAAGATCAGATCTATCGGGCGCTGGGCATTCTTAATAACGCCCGGCTGATCACCAGCGAAGAGACGATAGATCTCTTATCCGCGTTGAGGATGGGTGTTGATCTTGAAGTGCTGGAGACGATCACCCGCGGAACCGTAAATCAGCTGTTCTTATATACTCAGCCGGCCCATCTGCAGAAATTGGCCGGTTCTTCCCTCGATGCCACAAAACGGGACGCGCTCCGGGCAAAACTGATCCGGGATAAAATAGAAAAAGAAGGAAGATAGAGTATTACTCAATAAGAAATCTTAAAAATCTTATCTGGACCAACGAAGTGATTAACCACGAAGATCACGAAGAACACGAAGAGTAATTGAGAAATCAGGTGTAAGCCTATTTTTTTAAATTCTTCGTGATCTTCGTACCCCTCAAGGGGGTATTGAAAAGAATGTCCTTCGTGGTTTAAATAGCTTTTTATTATAACGAAGGAGCAAATTCATGTTTGAACAATTCACACCACGGGCGCGTCAGGTTATCCTCCTGGCTCGCAAAGAAGCGGACCGCTTCAATCACAATTATATCGGCACCGAACATATCCTGCTGGGGTTGGTTAAACTGGGTGAGGGGGTCGCGCTGGATGTACTGCGGGAGATGGGGGTTGATTTTGAGACCCTCTGGCGCGAAGTTGAGCGGGCGGTGGGGAGCGGCCCGGAGACCAAAGTAATCGGAGAAGTCCCCCTGACCGTCAAAGCCCGGCGGGTCATCGAGTTGTCTCTGGCCGAAGCAAAACATCTCAAGCATAGTTATATCGGGACCGAACATCTCTTGCTGGGATTGATCAAGGAGGGGGAAGGCGTGGCGGCCCAGGTTCTTAACAACCTGGGGGTTGATCTGGAGGAGACCCGAAAGAGGATTCTAATAAAGCTGAAGGCGGAATATTCCCCCTCGGCTCAGAAAGGAACTAAGGGAAAGAAGAAGGGGACCAAGACCCCGGCCCTGAACGCGTTTGGCCGGGATCTGACGGAGTTGGCCAGAGCCGGTAAACTTGACCCCATCATCGGGCGGGCCAAAACAATCGAAAGGGTCAGCCAGATATTATGCCGGAGGACCAAGAATAATCCGGTTCTGATCGGGGAAGCCGGGGTGGGAAAGACCGCGATCGTAGAGGGGATAGCTCAAAAAATTGTTGCCGGAGAGGTCCCGGAAATCCTGCGGGATAAAAAACTGATAACATTGGATCTGGTGCTGATGGTGGCGGGGACCAAGTACCGGGGGCAGTTTGAGGAACGTCTGAAAGCGGTAATGGACGAGATCCGCCGGACCAAGAATGTCCTGCTCTTTATCGATGAGCTTCATACCATCGTCGGCGCCGGCGGCGCCGAAGGCGCGATGGACGCGTCCAATATCCTTAAACCGGCTTTATCCCGGGGGGAGATCCAGTGTATCGGGGCTACTACATTGAATGAGTACCGAAAATATATCGAGAAGGATGCCGCGCTGGAACGGCGTTTCCAGGTCATCCGGGTCGAACCCAACACGGTTGCTGAGAGTATTGATATTCTCAAAGGGCTCCGGAAGAAGTACGAAGAACACCATAATGCTGTGATCACTGATGAGGCGATAACGGCGGCCGCGGAGATGTCGGATCGTTATCTCCCCGGGCGCTACCTGCCTGACAAAGCCCTTGATCTGATTGATGAAGCCGCCGCCCGGGTTCGGATCAAAGTTATGACCCGGCCTCCGAAATTGAAGAAGTTCGAAGAGAAGGTCAATAAACTTAGCGCGAGAAAAGAGGCCGCGGTAAAAAAACAGAACTTTGAACAGGCCGCTAAATTACGGGACGCGGAGAAGAAAGCTAAGGAGCGATGGGATACCGCGCTGGCAAAATGGAAGAAGACCGGCGCATCCCGGAAGGTGACCGTGGGAGAAGAAGAGGTAGCCCAGATTCTCTCCCGCTGGACCGGGATTCCGGTCTCCCGGATGGAAGAAGAAGAGACTGAGAGACTGTTGAGGATGGAAGAGGAGATCCACCATAGAGTAGTCGGTCAGAATGAGGCGATCGCGGCGATCTCCCGTTCTCTGCGTCGTAGTCGGGCTAATCTCAAGGATCCCCGTCGTCCGATCGGTTCCTTCATCTTTCTCGGACCCACCGGTGTGGGAAAGACTTATCTCGCCCGGGCCCTGGCCGAGTTTATGTTCGGTGAAGAAGACGCCCTGATCCAGCTTGATATGTCGGAGTATATGGAGAAGTTCGCTGTCTCCCGGATGGTGGGATCTCCTCCCGGATATATCGGGTACGAGGAAGGCGGCCAGCTGACCGAGCAGGTCCGCCGCCGTCCCTATTCGGTGGTGCTCTTCGATGAAGTGGAGAAAGCCCATCCCGAGGTGATGGGGATACTATTGCAGATACTTGAAGAAGGTACTCTGACCGATAACTGGGGGAGGGCGGTGGATTTTCGGAATACCGTAGTTATCATGACCTCTAATGCCGGCGCCGACCGGCTCCGGAAAGAAGGCGCCCTGGGATTCGGGGCCCGGGATTCCGGTCCCGAGCACAAGGAGATCAAATCCTCGGTGATGGCGGAACTGAAGAAGATTTTCAAGCCGGAGTTTTTAAACCGGGTCGATGAAACGATTGTCTTCCATCAGCTAAGTAAATCCGATCTGATTAAGATCCTGGATATCCAGATGAAGGAGATCCAGGGCCGGCTTCAGGACCGGAAGATAACGCTGGAACTGACCGGTCCGGCCAAGGAATACCTGGTCGACAAGAGTTATGATGAAACCCTGGGGGCCCGGCCGCTCCGCCGATCACTGGAGAGGTACCTGGAAGATCCGATGGCCGAACAGATATTAAGAGGGGATATCACCAATGGCGTTAAGGTCAAAGTCGGGATGAAGAACGGCGAGTTGACTTTTGCCTCCGTGCCTGAAAAGGATTAGTCAAAAGATTTTTGCATCTTCCATATCCTCAGCATCGTAATTTAAATAACCTCTAAGGAAAGCAGGAAGGCAGGAGGGGGATTACTTTAAATTCTCCTGATTTCATGCTTTCCTTAGAGGTAAAGTTGCCCGAGCAAAGCGAGGGCTAAGTTCCTGTATCGGAAAATATAAATGAAGAATTGACAGTCATAAGTCATAAAACATATTGTACCATTATGAGAGTCACATTATCCATACCAGATCCTGTTGCGGAGCGGTTCAAAGCCGCTATACGCCCACGGCGTCGGTCGCGTGTAGTTACACGCCTGATTATAGAGGAATTGACCAGACGCGACAATACCCTCGCTGCGGCATGTCGCTCAGCGAATCGGGATAAAGCCTTGCAGAGAGAGATCGACGATTGGCAGTCAATTGATGATGGGGTTCAGGAATGACCCAACAAAAGCTTCTGCGGGGGGATATCTGGTGGGTCAATCTTGATCCTACCCAGGGGTCTGAGATTAGAAAGACCCGACCCTGTCTTATTCTTTCACACAATACTCTCAACCAATTGCGTAGAACAGTGGTGGTTGTTCCTCTTTCCTCAGCGGCAAAACCACATCCTCCAATTACGGTTTCGGTGACCTGTCAGGGGAAACCAGCCGGAGCCATCATTGATCAAGTCCGTGCCGTCGCTAAACATCGCCTTAAATCACGAATAGAGGCTGCCTCCAACCAGGATATCAGGACCATTGCAGACAGTATCGTTTCTATTCTGCAATTATCCTGATTTTAGAAGGTACGACCAAATGCTCAAGTAGATTGGAAGGACGAATTCCGACTAAGAAATATCAAGAACGAGATGTAGGAAAGGCTATTCAAGAGGTGAAGAAATGAAGGTGAGAGATAAATACCTCAAGATTGTGGAGTGGTCGGAGGAAGATCAGTGTTATATTGGCACTTGTCCTGGGCTCATGCTGGGTGGTATTCATGGAGACAATGAAACCCGGGTATATAAAGAACTCTGCCAGGCCGTGGAAGAATGGATTGAGATTTATCAGGATGACAGAGAGCCTTTGCCCGCCGCTACTGCGGGAAAGGAATACTCGGGAAAATTCGTGGTAAGAGTTGGAACGAATCTCCGCAAGGCTTTAGCCATAGAGGCACTCCGTCATGGAGAGAGCCTGAACTCTTCCTGCGTACATATGTTGAGAGAGGAAAGATCCCCTTATGGGGAGAAGCAATAGTATAATAACGCACCTTAAAAGGTGCGACTACCGGCAATAAGGAAAGATTTGTTCAGGCTCTCCATAATATCCCGGAGATGCCCCGGGAAGAAGATGGAGAGTAAGCTGAAAAAAGTATTTAATTTAGTGCTGTTATCTTTCCCATTAGTAGCAATTCAGGCATTTTTTCTTGCTATCCCTCCAGTTGCCTTCCCGTCTCCTTCGCCATCTCCTCATTCCACGCCATCAAACCGGGCTGAAATCCGGAGAGAGATTATCCGGGCAAAATTGAAGATGGCCCATAATCCCGGTTCCGCTGCCTCTAATCGATCCCGTCTGGCAAAGTTATACCTCAAGGCTGGAGAACCGGAGAAGGCGATAACCCTCTATCGTTACGGGATAATAGTCGAATCAGACCGGGCCTCTAACTATCACCGTAAGATCGGGGATATCTATAAAAGGATGGGTCGGGAAGACCTGGCCGGGATAGAATATAACCTGGCCGAGAGCGGTCGGAAACCCGGTTCCGGGCGACGATTGAATCGACAGATCCAGAAATGGGAAGAGGAAGGGAGAGATGATCTTTTACTTCAGCAGTACCTTTTTCTCCTCTGGACTAAACGAGAATCCAGAAATGTATATATTCGTAAGATCGCGCGCCTCCTGGCGGAGCGGGGAGATAAGACCGAAGCTGATCGCTATTATCGCTGGCTGATAAAAATTTATCGTCAACAGGCCGGTGAAAAACCGGAGCGGACCCTGGACTATACTTATTGGATCGCGGATATTTATGAGGGGATTGGAGATATGGCCTCCGCCGAACGGGAGTATGACCGGGCGATTGAGATTGAAGGGGAGTCGGGCGGCAGAGCGCTTATAAAGAAAGCGGCATTCTTAGCTTCACTGGAGGAGAGAGATCGGGCGCTGGAATTATATCAGCGGGCGGAGATGAGGGATGGGGTGGATTTAGTCCGCCTCCGGCTTAAGGTAGCCGACCTTCTCAAAGATAAAGGGGACATTCCGGGATCACTCTTATGGATGGAGAAGGCCGCCGCGGTAGGGGGAGAAGAGGGCGCAAGGATAAAGCTGGATATCGCGCAATCTCATGCCTGGAATGATCAGCCGGAAGAAGCGCTGGCAGTTTACCGGGAGACCCTGGAACTTCTCGATCTCCGGCAGCGGGCCAGGGTGATGGAGAAGATCGGCCGGATCCTCACTGATCTCGACCGGAATGAGGAAGCCGCCCGTGCCTATAAGAAGGCACATGATCTCTGGAGAGAAGACCTGGGAGAAGAAGTTGCCGATGAGTCTCTCCTTGAGCGACTGGCTGAATTGGCGGAGAAAGCCGGGGAATCGGATAAGGCCGGGGAATATTACGATGAGTTATTGATAGTATATCGCGATCGGATGGAGGAGGAACCGGAACGGTCGACATACTACCATCGCAAGTTAGGTGACCTCTACCGACTTCTTGAACGGTACGATGAAGCCGCCGCCCACTACCGTATCTGGAGCCGGATCAACCCGTCCGATCCCGATCCCCATTACCGCCTCTACCGCCTCTATCGCGATTATTTTGAGATCGGAAGAGCGTCGTGTAGGGAAAGAGTGTAGATCTCGGTGGTCGCCGTATCATTAAAAAAAAAAACTCTTATCTTTCTTCTTTTCTTTTTCTTCTTCAGGATTAAGCCCGGCCTTTCTCCTTGCATATCTTCTCCTTTGCTTTCCTATTATCTCCCTCAACTTTCTGTGCCCTTACATCTT
>CAKZYZ010000127.1 GCA_937885075.1 uncultured bacterium
TTCTATTTCTATTTCTATTTCTATTTTTTTTTTTTTAATGATACGGCGACCACCGAGATCTACACTCTTTCCCTACACGACGCTCTTCCGATCTTGAAAGAAAAAGCTAAAGATCCGGTCTGCGGGATGGAAGTAGAAAAAGACGAGTTTTCTCTCGAAATCGGAAAAAAGAAGTTCTATTTCTGTTCCCGAGGTTGTCTGGAAAAGTTTAAAGAGTCTCCCGAGACGTATTCTGAAAAACAGGGGTACGAACTAATAATAATCGGGGCCGGGCCGGCCGGGTTGACCGCGGGTGTGTATGCGTCCATCCTGAAAATCGATACTTTACTGTTGTCAAAAGATATCGGCGGACAGGCGGTGGACAGCACTAAGATCAAGAATTATATGGGATACGATTTCATTACCGGTCCGGAACTGACGATGAGATTCCAGGATCAACTAATTCAGGAACATTACATCGATCATCAGATATCCGAAGTGATGAAAATTGCTCGGGCCCAGGACGGGTTTGAGATAACAACCCGGGAAGGCGGAGAGTATGAGGCCCGGACGGTAATTATGGCCACCGGGATGATGCGCCGGCGGCTTAATATTCCCGGCGAGGAAAAATTTCAGAGGAGGGGAGTAGCCTACCGCGCGGTTCAGGATATGACTCTGTTTTCGGGGTTACCGGTGGCCGTTATTGGAGGAGGAAATTCCGGCATCCAGACGGCTCTGGAACTGGGGGGTATGAACTGTGAAGTGTTGCTTTTATCCCATGGCCCATTGACCGGGGATCCTTCGGATATAGATAAAGTAAGAACATCGAAAAATATTATAGTTTACGAGGGATATGAGACAAAAGAAATTCAGGGGAATGATAACGTGGAAGCCGTCCTTATCGTCTCCCGGGATACCGGCGAAGAGACCCTCCACGCCTGCCGGGGAGTTTTCATCCAGGTGGGGCTGCTCGCCAATTCTTCTGTTTGCTCCCGCCTGGTGGAGATAAATGAAAAGGGAGAGATTATGATCGGACCCGATTGCTCTACCAGTCGGGAAGGAATTTTTGCCTGTGGAGATGTAACCGACGCCTTCGGCAAGAGGATTGTCATCGCTTCCGGGGAAGGAGCCAAGGCGGCTCTGTCGGTTCATGGATATCTTCTGCGGATAAATGCGGCTGGAACTTACTCTGAACCTTAATGATTATTTTGAGGACAGGGATTCGATCTTGAGTATGGAACATGGTTATATACCTTAATAAATACGATGGCTTGGGCCAAAGCCATGAAACTAAAAAAGGAGGTCAGATTATGAAAAGTATGTCTATCTTAATAGGGATATTAGTCTCTCTCGCGATCATCCCCCTCGCTTTCTCGCAAGAAAGCGATCAGGGAATGATGAAAGATCAGGGGATGATGAAAGATCAGGGGATGATGAAAGATCAGGGGATGATGAAAGATCAGGGGATGATGAAAGATCAGGGGATGATGATGCCCGGTCCGGGGATGATGATGGAGATGTGCGGGATGATGAAGGAGATGTCCGGAATGATGAAGAAGAGCGAGGCTGTCCGGAAAGACCCTGAAATGATGAAAAAATGCCGGGAAATCATGAAGCAGTCGGGCAATATGATGGGGATCTGCCGGAAGATGATGAAGAAAGAGGGGATGATGATGCCCGGTCCGGGGATGATGAAGGGGATGTGCGGGATGATGCAGGATATGTCCGGCATGATGGAGAAGTGCGCGGCCAATCAGAACGATCCCGAGATGATGGCACAATGCCGGAAGATGATGGAGAAATCAGAGATGATGATGAAGCAATGCCCGATGATGAAAAATGGACAGATGATGAAAAAAGGAAAGATGGGTGGAATGGAGATGGAGTAGTTATTGCCTAATCGAAAAGGAATTGTTAACCTTTTGTGTTCAATAAATTAAATATTCACACGAAAAAGTTTATTGGTTTTGGCCCAGGCTGTCTCAGGAATTTTCCCATGATCGCGGATTTTTCCTGAATAATTATTGTTAGTTCTGTTCTTACCAGGATGGAGGGACAAAATGAGTGAGAGAGTAAAGGATCTTGTCTGTGGTATGGAATTTGATAGAGAGAAAGCAAAGGCTGTCTTCTGTTATAGAGGAAAATCATATTATTTCTGCAGTCCGGGGTGCGAAGAGAAGTTTAAAAAGGAGCCGGACCGGTATCTGCCAGGTAGGAGTTAGAGAAGACGAGGAGTTGAACAATGAAACTGATCAAAGCTTATATCAGAACATTCATGGCGGATAAGGTCATCCGGGCGTTAAAGGATCTCAATATCCACCGACTTACCACTATTGATGTAAAAAGAGTCGGAGATGAGATTGAGGATGATCAAGTCGCGCTCTCATCGGAACTGGGCAGCACCTATACCACCATGGTTAAACTGGAGATAGTCTGCCAGGATGACTGTATTTCCATGGTATGCGACATTATCCGCGAAAACGCCCGGACCGGTCATAAAGGCGATGGTTTGATTACCATCTCTCCCATAGAAGAAGTAATTCATATCAGAACCGGGAAAGAAGGTATGGAAAGCTGTGGATGAACAGAGTTTTGAAATACACGTTTGGCGTGATCTATCAAATCGTTATTGCCCATCAGGAGGAAAGGCTGATCTTAATACCGGAGGCTTATGAGAATTCTTAATTATTTTCCAATACTTTTAATATTCAACATTTTCCCCTTTTAATCTCCCAGGCGGGGGTATTGTTCCGGGAAGATTTCTCCGATCTCAATAATTGGGAACCGTTAACTTTTCCCCAGATCAAAAATCATTCCATTTACAAGGTGAAGATGGATGATGGCGGAAATTATCTCCAGGCCGAGAGTAATGCCTCCGCCTCCGGCCTGATCTATAAAAATACATTTAATGTCTATGATTATCCCCGGATCAGATGGCGCTGGATGGTTGAAAACGTTTATAAAAAAGGAAACGCGAAAGAGAAAAGCGGTGACGACTATCCCTTACGGATCTACATCATTTTTAAATATGACCCGGACCGGGCCGGATTCTTTGAAAGTTTAAAATACAGCTCCGCCAAGCTCATATATGGTGAATATCCACCTCATAGCGCCTTGAACTACATCTGGGCCAATCGGGACTATAAAGAAGAAATAATTACCAACACCTATACCGACCGCGCGGAGATGATCCTGCTTCAAAAGGGGAGCTCCAATGTCGGTAAATGGATAACGGAAGATGTAAATATCCTGGAAGATTATCGAAAAGCTTTCGGGGAAGATCCTCCCCCGATCGCCAGTATCGCGGTTATGAATGATTCCGACAATACCGGTGAAAGATCAGTCTCTTACCTCGATTACATAGAAATCTATAAATGATTAGAATATTATTAATAAGTACTAAATCGGTAATCCAATAATCCGTGGCCACGACGTGCAATCTGCAAAGTGAATGAAATGAATGCTTGGTTAACCTTTTCACTAATCCTTGGCGGAATCTGGGCAATAATTTGGATAGTGAAACCTTCAGTGAGAAAAGAAATGGTTTGGGCAAGTATTCTTACCGCTCCTTTTGGATTAACGGAACCTATTTTTGTGCCAGAATACTGGAATCCTCCTTCATTATTTAATCTCGCAGCCAGCACTGGCTTTGATATCGAAAGTCTTATTTTTTCCTTTGCAATAGGAGGAATTGCGGCTGTTCTTTATGAAGCATTTGTAAAAGTCGAACATAGCAAAATGAGTCATCATGAAATATCATCTTCAAGACACAAATTTCATAAACTAGTGTTAGCTTCCCCTTTTATTGTATTTCTACCGTTATATATTTTTTCTTCTCTTAACCCAATTTACTCCGCGAGCCTTGCCATGGTTGTTGGCGCAGTAGCTACAGTGTTATGCAGGCCAGACTTAACAAAGAAAATATTTATTGGAGCGGTATTATTTTTGGCTTTGTATTTTGTATTTTTCCTGTCATTTAATTTGGTGTATCCCGGAATTGTTGAGCAAGTATGGAATCTTCAGGCCATAAGCGGGGTTCTTGTTTTGGGAATCCCTATAGAAGAACTGCTGTTTGCTCTCGCATTTGGCGGATTATGGTCGAGCTACTATGAGCATATTAGATGGTACAAAATTAGTGGCGTGGTCTATAAATGATGAAATCAACAAGAAGGAGGTTATTGAAGATGAAGAGTATGAAAAATATGAAGATGGATGGCTCCGCCGCGCCGGAGCATCATGGCGGTCACCCGCGTCACGACCACTCAGTCGCCGGGCATAAAGGAATGAAGATGGGGGACGAAGTCGCGGCCGGGGCGGCGGACCATGGCGGCCACCAGCACCATGATCACGCCGCCCACCACCGGATGATGATCAATGATTTTCGCCGCCGGTTTTTTATCTCTCTGGCTGTTACGGTTCCGATTCTGATCCTCTCCCCCCTCATTCAGTCCATTCTGGGCATATCAATAGAGCTGGCCGGTAGTGAGCTTATCCTCTTCGCCCTGGCCACCTTTGTCTTCTTCTACGGCGGCTGGCCGTTTCTGGCCGGGCTTTACGCTGAACTGAAAAAGAAATCTCCCGGGATGATGACCCTGATCGGTTTGGCTATCTCGGTCGCTTATGGTTACAGCGCGGTCGTGGTATTTGGTCTCAAGGGGAAGTTCTTTTTCTGGGAACTGGCCACCCTGATCGACATCATGCTGCTGGGGCACTGGATTGAGATGAAGTCGGTGCTGGGGGCGTCCAACGCGCTGGAGAAACTGGCGCAATTGATGCCGGATACCGCCCATAAGATGATAGATGGGCAGGTTGATGATGTGAAGGTCAGCGAACTGGTGAAGGGAGATCTGGTTCTGATCAAGCCGGGGGAGAAGCTCCCGACCGACGGTCTTATTGAAAAAGGGAAGAGCTATATCAATGAAGCCATGGTCACCGGCGAGTCGAAACCGGTTCATAAACAGGAGGGGGATAAGGTTATCGGTGGGACCATCAACGGCGATGGAGCCCTGGAGGTGAGGGTGGGAGGCACCGGGAAAGACTCCTATCTGTCCAAGGTGATCGAACTGGTCCGGCGCGCCCAGGAATCGAAGTCGAATACTCAGACCCTGGCCGATAAAGCGGCGTTCTGGCTGACGATAATCGCGCTCGCCGCCGGGAGCGTGACCCTGGCGGTCTGGCTGATCGCCGGGAAGGAATTCGCCTTCGCGATGGAGCGGATGGCCACGGTGATGGTGATTACCTGTCCGCACGCGCTCGGCCTGGCCGTCCCCCTGGTGGTGGCGGTCTCCACGGCGCTGGCGGCGAAAAACGGACTGCTGATCCGGAACCGAAGCGCCTTTGAGAACGCCCGGAAAATCAGCATTGTTCTCTTTGATAAGACCGGGACACTGACCCTGGGCAAGTTCGGCGTCAGTTCAATCGATTCCTTTGCCCCGGAGATGGATGAAAATGAGATAATCCGGCGGGCGGCTTCTCTGGAGCAGAACTCGGAGCATCCCATAGCTACCGGGGTAATGGAGAAATCCCGGGAACTGGGCCTGGATGTGCCGGCGATCTCCGATTTCCGGGCCATCAAGGGGAAGGGGGTAGAGGGGAAGGTGGGGGATAAGATGTATAAGGTGGTCAGCCCCGGTTACCTGAAGGAAAAAGGAATTAAAATCCCCGCGGGGCCGGAGTTGAGAGAGATGGCCACGGTTATTTATCTCCTGGAGGGAGATGAGCTGGTCGGCGCGATCAGTCTCTCCGATCAGATCCGCCCCGAATCCCGGGAGGCGATCCGCCGGTTGAAGAAGACGGGGATACAATGCTGGATGCTGACCGGTGATAATAAAGAGGTGGCGAAAAGTGTCGCCGATGAACTCGACCTGGACGGCTATTTTGCCGAGGTCCTGCCCGACCAGAAGCAGGAGAAGGTGAAAGAGCTGCAGGCGGTGGGAGAGTTCGTGGCCATGACCGGCGACGGCGTGAACGACGCCCCGGCTCTGGCCCAGGCCGATGTGGGGATAGCGATCGGCTCCGGGACCGATGTCGCCGCCGAGACAGCGGATATCATCCTGGTCAACAGCAACCCGGAGGATGTGACGGCTCTCATCCTCTTCGGGAAGGCGACCTACCGGAAGATGGTCCAGAACCTCTGGTGGGCGACCGGCTATAACTTCTTTGCCATCCCCCTGGCGGCCGGGGTCTTATATAAAGCGGGAATTCTCATCTCCCCGGCGATGGGGGCGGTCTTGATGTCCCTGAGTACGGTTATCGTAGCTATTAACGCGAAAATGTTAAAGGTAGAAAAGGAGGGATAGAATGTTGAGAAAAATATATCTTTTAGCCGCTGGTTTAATGATCTGGTCGAATTCTGTTTTCGCCCACGGTGACGAGGGTGGGTGTATGATGAATTTTAGATATGGAGGTATCTATATGTGGATAATTCTCATAATTATAATCGGAGTGGTGATCTATTTCGTTCTGAAAAAAAGCCGACCGGACGAGCGCGGCGGGAGTTCCCCGGAAAGACCGCTGGAGATCCTGAAAAAGCGTTATGCCGCGGGCGAGATCACCCGGGATGAGTATGAAAGGATGAGGAATGATTTGGAAAAATAGCGAGGATGAGAAATGTCGGCATGCTGTGAAACAACAAAGGATAGGGAGAATCAAGTCTCGCGGTGTAAAGAATGCGGAAATACCGGTAAACCGGTAAAAAGAATAACGCTCACCCATTTACTTCGGGAAGAGAAAGTGCCCTATATACGGGATGTATCTTATTTTTTCTGCCCCACGCCCGACTGTGATGTAGTCTACTTCCCGGATGCCGGAGAAGCCTTCTATACGGCTGATCTGAAAGTAAGAGTAGGGATCAAAGAGACCGAACCCCCGATACCCGTCTGCTACTGTTACGGGTATACCAGAGATATGATTCAGGATGACCTGATCCAAAATGGGCGATCTACCATACGGGAAATAATAGCCCGGAAAACTAAGACAGGGAGTTGCCAGTGCGAAATAAGGAATCCACAGGGTTCGTGCTGCCTGGGGGAGGTCGCCGGGATAATTAAGGACTCATATCCATCACTTTCCGGGCAGTGATTAGGAATATTTAAGATTTATTAGTAAATAATAAGGGATCTATTTTGAAAAAATTCGATTTAGTAGTAATAGGCGGTGGCGCGGCCGGTTTTGCCGCCGCCACCAAGGCTAATGAACTGGAGGTAAAAACGGCAGTAGTAAATTACGGTCTTCCTATAGGTGGAACGTGCGTGAATGTCGGCTGTGTGCCGACTAAACATATATTAGCTGTCGGAAAAGAGCTTTATTCTTCCGAACATCCAAAATTCAAGTCCGTTTCTTCCGGCCAACCGAATTTTGATTTTGGAAAGGCCATGAAGGATAAGGAAGTTCTTCTGGGGTTTTTGCGGCAAAAGAATTATCAGGATGTGCTGGGAAGTTTTAAACAGGTGAACTGGATTGACGGAAAAGGAGTTTTTGAGTCTGAGCATGTTATAAAGGTGGGCGATAAAAGAATCGAAGCCGATAAGGTGCTTATCGCGACCGGATGTTCCGCGAAGATTCCGAGATCGGAAGAGCACACGTCTGAACTCCAGTCACACTGATATATCTCGTATGCCGTCTTCTGCTTGAAAAAAAAAAAAAATAACGAAAAAAAAAAAAAAAGAAACAA
>CAKZYZ010000128.1 GCA_937885075.1 uncultured bacterium
AAGGAATCTTTCTCAGTTGCTCAAATGGTATTCAATACAGATCAGCTTTACAATAATCTTTTTCGTTCATATGCCAGTGGAAGGAAGAGATGAAACAAGATATAATTAAAATCGCCCACATGATAGCAACTCCGTCATTCGGCGGACCGGACGCGACCGTGCTCTCTATGTTTAAAAAGTTGCCTCACGATAGGTATAAACAATATTTGATATTCTTAAGATGTTCCAAAACCATAAATCATCTTCTGGTCGGAAAAAGTCGGGCTTTGGGGATATCGTCGGTCCTAATCTCTACCTGGGGTAAATGCAATCTGTTGGCGCTTCTGAAGATAATAATATTTGTTAAGAAAAACCGAATTCAAGTAGTCCATTCCCATAATTACAAGACTGATATTCTAACTTATCTTGCATCTAAATGTTGTTCCATAAAATTAGCTACCACTTTGCATGGCTGGGTGGAGAAGACCAGGCGGTTGAAATTTTATAAGAGGGTTGATTTTAAACTGCTGAAACAATTTAATTTAATCAAAACTGTTTCTATTCCCCTTCGGCTGGAAGCCATCTCTGAAGGGCTCCCATCTGATAAGGTCATGGTTATACCAAACGCGATAGACATTTCTCTCATGGTAAAGATGGAAGATAAGGTTGCTGAATTAAGAGATGAATTCGGACTTAAAAAGTCAAATACGGTAATAAGTTATGTGGGCAGGCTTGATCGGGAGAAAAATCCCGGTCTATTAATGGAAGCTTTACCGGCACTCATGAATAAAATCCCCGGCTTAAAGTGTTTTTTTATTGGTGAAGGAGAATTAAAAGAAAGTTTAATTCATCGAGCCGGTGAATTAAGTGTTTCCCGAGCTGTTATTTTTACAGGTTATCGTGGAGATGCTCTTAGCCTGATATCTCTGACGGATATACTGATAATAACTTCTTGGACGGAAGGTATTCCCAAGTGCCTGTTGGAAGGCATGGCCTTTAAGAAACCGGTGGTAGCGACTGCTGTCGGTGGAGTTCCCGATGTTATAATTGACGGAGAGAATGGTATGTTAATCCCGCCCGGGAATAGGGAGGAGTTGATTAATAAGGTAGAGCTCCTTTTAGAATCTCCCGATTTCCGTCGTCGCCTGGGAGAGAATGGACGTGCCCTGATAGAGAGTGAATATTCCGATCGTCGAATGGTAGCCCAGATGGATGATTTTTATCAGAAGTTAATGGAAGAAGCGGATGAATAAGAAGAGACAACGAGGGGGTGTAGATCAGGATGAATCGACCCCATAATATGCCGGGTTTTATTCAGGGCAGCACATTACCACGATAAAAAATGATGATTGAAGAAAGATATCAGTCCGAGCGGGAGAAGTGGGATGAGATCGCTCAGGAAAAATGGGACGAAATTTATGCCTATCCACCGGATAGCGGCTTCCTTAGATATGCCTCCGGGGATATTGGTTTAACCGGAGTAGCGGAATTTATTGGCAGCCTGAAAGGCAAAAGGGTTTTAGACTATGGTTGTGGTTTGGGGGCGATGACCGTTTTGATGGCTCTGGATGGAGCGAAGGTAACCGCATTTGACCTTTCCCGGGATAGCCTGGCTGTAACCGCCCGGCGAGCCTCAATCAACAACATCTCCTCTCTGGTGTCACTGACTGTCGCCGCCGGCGAGAATTTGCCGTTCGCTGAAGGAAGTTTTGATGTTGTTTTCGGCAGATCGATATTACATCATCTTGTCCCGAAAATCAGTCAGCCTGAACTTTGCCGGGTGCTGAAAAAAGGAGGGAAAGCAGTATTCAGTGAACCGTTGGGGATGAACCCGGTTCTCTCATTTGTTCGGAAGCATGTACGATACGCAGATAAAAACCCGGTCGGTGTCGATCAGCCATTAACCTACGAGGATATACTAAAATGGAGTCGGGGTTTTAGCGAGGTTCATGTGCGCGAAATTCAATTAATAAGCATGCTGGAACGTGGTTTGAAATCCCAAAAAAAGTTTCCCGGTCTCCGGAGATTAGATAATTACTTGCTTCGCCGGTTCTCTTTCCTCCGTCGCTATTGCCGGATAGTAGTGATTGGATTATTAAAGTGAGGTCCGGCTGTTTAGCGATAGTAGCTAATTAATCCGGTCCGGCAGTTAAGCTTAATCCCTCCGTCAGACATCTTCCTATCTCGTCCTGAGAATACTTATCTTCCACCAATCGCCGGGCTTTCAGGGAGATTTGATTTCCCAGCCCCGGTGATTTTAATAAATTGCTGGTTTCCCGGATGAATTGGTCATTAGTTTCGGCCAGGATAATATCCTTACCTGTCGAGACCGGGATTCCCTCGCAGCCGGTATTCGAGGAGATAACCGGGATGCCTGCCGCCATCGCCTCCAGTACCTTAAGGCGGGTACCTGTCCCCAGACTGAGTGGACAGAGCAGCACTTCAGAATCACGCAGGTAAGGGAGAATCTTGTCTACTGCCCCGGTGACCCGAATTGAGGATCCATTGTCAAGTGCCAGGATCTCTGGGGGGGGGTTGGAACCTACCAAAAAGAGCACGGCATCCGGTATCCTCCTGATTATACCGGGCATGATCTCCCGGCAGAGGCGCAACGCGGCCTGTTTATTGGGAAGATAGCTCATCCGTCCGACGAAGATGAGATGATGATTATGCGGTGGCGGTTGAAATGTGAAGTGGTTGGTATCAACAGTATTCGGCAGGATGGTCCACTTTTTGCGGTCGCCATCTCCACTGATAAAGTCCCGGTCAACCGGGGAGGCGATGAAGCAGCGGTCTGCTCTTCGGTAGATTTCCCTCTCGAAAGAGAGCATACGGAGATACTCGATGTAGATTAATGGGCGCAAGATTAAAGGGGAGAACGCCAGAATGCTCTTCCAGTAGCGTGAATAGGCATCAGTGAAGTCTATTGCCGTTAACCGGGACGGTATGGAGAGTGCGTAAGGAGCCATATTCGAATCAACGGCGTATACGATATCCCAGCGAGTATCAGCCAGGTCAGTGGATAGGGCCTTTTTTAAACGGCGAGACTGGAAGCCGCTCACTCTCCAGGGGAGTCGACTGAAGGGGGAGAAAATTGCCCGGCGGATCTTTTCCTCACGGGTAATCGGCAATACCCGGATCCGCTGGAAGGATGAGCTCATACTTTCAAGTGGGGAACTTACTCCTTTGGAATATTTGCTAAGTCCATATAGAGTCACCCGGCATCGCCGGGCAAGATATATCGCGGATGCGTAAACCCGGTGAGACAATCCGGATTCCAATGGCCAGGGGAAGGTGCTGGCAAGGAATAGGATATTCAAATTTTTAGAACCTTTTTCGGACTGATTCATAGTGAATAACTTTTATTGTTCATCGTTTTTGATTTCTAATTAAACGGGAGTTGAGTAACTTCCAGATTGATTACGGTTAGCTCCGGGGGACAGAAGAGCCGAATTGGATGGCTGGTCATGCCTATTCCTCGGCTTACATACGCCCAGGTATTAAATATTTTAAATAATCCCATGTCATAATGAGTTCCCGAGATGAAACGGGTGATATATCTCCCTATCAGAGGTAGTCTGATCTGTCCCCCGTGAGTGTGTCCGCAGAGGATGAGTTGGGGCTGATAAGAGATAACCTTCCCGATCAGGCGAGGCCAATGAATAAGGACGATCTCTGGCACACCGTTTCCGCCTTTTCGAAAAAGAGCGTCGATCTTCTCCTTTTCCGGATTGAGTGACAGGCCGATCAAGTCGAACTCAAGGCCGTCTTTTTCGATGCGCCGTAGTTCGTTGTAAAGCAGATTCATACCAGCCGCCTTCAGTTGGGCGATCAATTCATTCTTATCGGGAGCGGTAGTATCGATATTGCCGATAATGCCCCATATTCCCAGGGGAGCTGTAAGACGGGAGACGAATTTTGCCGCGCCTTCGGGAGCGGCTTCGGTTTGAATAAAGTCTCCGGTGATCAGAATGATATCCGGTTTTAAATCGGAGACTTTTTGAAGAACGTTCTCTTCTATCCGTCCGAAATCCTTTATATGAAGGTCGGAAATAAGAACCGCCCGGATCTGTCCGGCGGATCTGAAATATCCTTCTGTCTTCAGATTAAGCCTTGTAACGGCAAGTTGATAAGGCTCGACGAACCGACCATAGCAGTAAAGAAGGACGAATATGGTGAGGAAGATGATTAAAATCCAAATTCTAAGTGACATGCATGACAGAATAGCTTAAAGTAATTAAAAAGGAAGAAATATATGTATTTACCGATGAAAAACATGCTCACTTTTGATATCGAAGAATGGTTCCAGGTCAATAAATTCTCGGCAATATTCCCATATGAAAAATGGGAGGATTGTGAGACAAGGATTGAACGGGATCTGGCCACCATTTTGAGAATCTTGGATTCTTATAATACCAGAGCTACCTTCTTCATTTTAGGTTGGATCGCGGAGAGACATCCGGAGATGGTAAGAGATATCCACAACCGGGGACATGAGGTCGCTTCTCACGGTTATAAGCACAGAACGATTGATAGCATGGCTCCCGATGAGTTTAAAGCTGATCTGGAGAGATCCATCCGGGCAATCCGGGAGATTACAAAAGAAGAAGTAGTAGGATTTCGGGCTCCTAATTATTCTTTAACGGATAGGACACTCTGGGCAAAAGAAATCTTGAAGCAGGTTGGTATAAAATATGATTCTTCTATCTATCCTACCAATATGAGGAAAAACTATGGGATCCGGAGCGTCTCTCCTCAACCCTTTGAACTGTCGCCCGGCCTCCATGAATTTCCCCTCTCTTCGATCAGCTATTTCAAGTTAATGCTCCCCTTTGGAAGCGGGGGGTACTTCCGTTTTTTCCCAATATATTTGACCCGATACTGGATTAATCAATACATCCGCCGGGGTTGGCCCGTCATGCTTAATATCCATTCATGGGAATTTGATCCCCAACAGCCAAGGGTTACCGCGTCGAAGATAAAACAATTTCGCCATTATTATCACTTGAATAAAACTGAAAAATATCTGCGGTTACTTTTAGATCATTTTGATTTTACCGCTATTAAAGATAACTTGCCGTAAATCAATAAACTATATTGGAACCAACGTCAAAAGACTTCCCAGTCAGAGAGGGTAATTCTCCAGTTGTCAGGATTAAATATAAGATTCTGATCCGGGAGCCGGCAATTTTTAACTAATAGGTTAAGAGGCCTGGGATTAAATTTAGCGGGGATCTTGATAAAACCAATTTTATATAAACAACTAAGAAAATCATCCCGGCCGCTGGTATATATCAGATTGAACTCATCCTGGATATATTTTCCATGGTTTAACCTGAGTTCGCTTAGTAGTTGTAATAAATACTCTTCTTTCCCTGATCTTGCGGCAAAGTCCATTAAGATTAATACCGGGTTGTCGAAGATTACATCAGGTTTTAAAATTACAGTTGCCATGATTTTATCCGATTTCAAAATCGAAATGACATAATGTTTTACTTTCGGTTTATCGGTATATCGCCAGTTGAGATAATGTCTATTTCTTGTGACACTGATTTTGAATTTTCGTTGGTATTCCCGAAAGATTTCTTCTATCTCCCGATTGAATTCCGGGTGTATCTTTAAATAGGCCCCGGATTCAAGCGGTCTCGTAAATGCTCTAAAGCCGATATCCGATAATTTGCCTAATACGGTTTCAATCCCGAATAGTCTCGCTTTACTCCGCAGGAGGCGAGCAGTATTTACCGGGGCAATGTAGCTGCTCAGAGTAGTAATCTGCCGATAAGAGTAATATTTAATAAAAGTATGGATGCTTTTTTTGTTGGGGAAAGTATAGATACAATCAATCCCCTCGTTCAAAAGGTTTCGGTGCGCGAATTCCGATAGAGACCGAAATACTCCTCGATTTCGTAACGACCTGTGAATGGCAACTTCCTGAATAACTGCCAGTTGCTTCTTCTCTCCTTCTACCAGTCCGGAGTAAATCGGGACATGATAATATCCGACTATACGACCGTTATGTTTTACGATGTAAATTCGGGATTGGCCTGAAGGGAGTTGAGAATATTGCCATTCCCAGAACATATAATCAAATATACCGGCATTATGGGAATCTCCCTCCTGCTTCATTTGAGCAATCTGTTCGACTAACTCCAGATTGTCTCCCGGTTCTAAGCGATGGAAGGTAAATCCCGTATTAGCGTACATATTTTTCACTTCAGCTTTAGCTCGACCTTATTTGCTTCTATTTAAGTGGTTTTGACTATATTTAGGGATATATGCAACAAAATCCCCATTTTCTCTCCGGAAGATAGCTTGAAGAGATCTCATAAAACGGGAATTTAGTATGAATTGATGGCGTTAACAATTCCCATCTTTTCCGTTTGAAGCTTCAAATATGAATAGACATAAACCACGGAGCTCAACTTTGGTTGGGTTCTTTCTGCCTGTTTCTTCTACCAGGTTAGTGCGAGGTGGTGCCGACCCCGAAGCTTTAACCGGGTTTTACCGGAGTCTGGCATCCTGCGATCACTGCTTACTGCTTACCGATCACCGCTTTCAATACCCCGGCGCCCCGATAACGATCGAGTCGGTGGTCTGGGCCGAGAAGTTCGAGTAGTAGTAGGGCTTACTCGAGTAGAGGATCCACCACCAGGCCTGGCCGGCCGTGTTCCGGAAGGTAGTCAGGTCGGCCTGCCCGTCTCCGTCGAAGTCACCCACCACTGGAATATCATCGGCAATGCCCCATATTTTGAAGTACATCGTCGGACTCTCCAGGTGTCGGATTGACCATTGATGGTTTACCGACCGGTAGCAGCACAGATCGGTTGTCCCATCTCCGTCATAGTCCATCGGTATGGCAATCCCGTCATTAGTCATCCAGGCCCGGATGGTGATGCCATTCACGTACCACATATTGGTCCCGCCGGCTGAACCAGGATACATCATCGCGATATTGGTTGTCCCATCGCCGTTATAGTCGCCGGGAACCGGATACATCCCGGGGGCTTGGCCATACCAGATATTGGTAATATCCATGATCCGCCACCGCCCGTCGGACGGACGCCAGGTAGCGAAGTCACAGGACCCGTCACCATCATAATCTCCCGGGGCCGGCACATCTCCCCAGGCGCCCCAGATGACTCCTTCCGTGATCACGGCGCCGGTGATGGTGTCCTTTACATGCCACAGGCCGCTGTACCGATCGAAGTAGGCCAGGTCGGCCGTCCCGTCACCGTCATAATCACCGGGCGTGGGAATGTCTCCGGCGTAGCCCCCCCAGACCACACCTGAGGTTATGTTATGGATATCCCAAGCCCCGGTAGCGGGGATATAGACCGCGAAGTCACTGGTCCCGTCACCGTCATAGTCATCCCAGTCAACCACCAAGTGCGGGGCGGTCGGTTCCACTACCGGCGTAGAGGCCACACTTGGCGTTGGGGTTACGCTTAGAGTTGGGGATGGGGTTGGGGCCAAGCTGGGAGATCGGAAGAGCACACGTCTGAACTCCAGTCACACTGATATATCTCGTATGCCGTCTTCTGCTTGAAAAACAAAACCCCCCCCCCCCACCCCCCCTCCCCCCCCCCCCACTATTCCGTCATATCACACCTCTGTATCTCCTTCACCCTTATGAACATCGTATCCCTTCCTACTCTCGT
>CAKZYZ010000129.1 GCA_937885075.1 uncultured bacterium
GAGGTAAAAGACTGTCGTGTAAAAGAATGATGAGGTAAATGAGGAAGGGGATAGTGGAGGAGGAATACGTAGAAATAAAAAAAGAGAGAAAAAAAAAATTTGTTTTTTAATGAAACGGCGACCACCGAGATCTACACTCTTTCCCTACACGACGCTCTTCCGATCTCTATCCTCTGTGATAAAGAATCCTACCTCCTTCAACTGATTAGATATATTCACCTCAATCCTCTCCGAGCCGGACTGGTCAAAGATATAGGAGAATTAAATTCATTCCCCTGGTGTGGACACTCGATACTCGTGAGTAAGCAATCCGCATCGTGGCTGGATAAGAAAGCAACACTCAGTCACTTCGGTTCGACACTACATAGAGCAAGAAAGAAGTATATCGAATTTGTAATTAAGGGGATTCCGCAAGGTCAGCGTTCGGATCTTACCGGGGGAGGATTGATCAGGAGCGCCGGTGGATGGCATAATTTGCTGGAGTTAAGCAAGCACGGGGAGAGGATGTGGGGGGATGAAAGAATTCTTGGTGACAGTGAATTCGTCCGCAATGTCCTCTTAGAAGCTGAGGATAAACTCACAAAAAAAGAACAGCATAAACAATCCGGATGGAGTTTGGAACTCCTTCTGGAGACCGTATCCGAGATATTTCACATAGATAGCAGTTCAATCCAGGGAAAGAGAAGAGATGCCACCACCAGTAAAGCTCGATCGTTGTTCTGCTATTGGGCAACAAATGACCTGGGCTTCTCATTGGCCGCAGTAGCGGAATTCCTCCAATTAAGCCGGTCGGCAGTTTTTCAAGCGAAAAGTAATGGTGAGCAGGTCTCAAGAGAAGAGAGAGTAATATTTCCTGCAGAATAACTTAACAACTTAACAACGTCCCCTAAACGTGGCCAGTAATCAGTAATCAGCTGCCGGTAATCTGACGGGAGCGGCTACCTGGTTGCCGGAGAATCGTTTGATTCCCCGAAATATGTACGGGTGAGAGCTCGGATTGCCCAGAGGCCGGTGGTGCCGCGGAAGATGCCGGGATCGTCAAGTTGGCTGCCGGAGAAGTTTCCCCGGATCGGGGTGTCTCCGGAAGTGCCGAAGTAAAACCGGCTCAGTCCCCGGATCGCCCAGAGTCCGGTTGTGGGACGGAAGATGGCGATCTGGGTTTTGAAGGGCCCGGCGGCGCGGGCCGTGCCGTACCAGCGGTAAACTCCCGGGAGCGGGATGTCCCCTATTCTTCCGAAGTAGGAACGGGTGATATTCCGGATCGCCCAGAGTCCGGATGAAGGCAGAAAGGCGGCGATATCAGTTCTTCCATCGCCGTTGTAATCCCCCGGCACCGGGTAGTTATCGGATCTGCCGAAATATACTCTGCTGATTCCTCTCACGGCCCAGCGGGCGGTGGTTCGTCCCAGCACGGCGATATCGCAGGAGCCGTCTCCGTCATAATCCCCGGGGACCGGGATGTCATCAGCATCCCCGAAGTAGGCCCGGGTCACACCCTTGACCGCCCAGAGGCCGCTCGAAGGCCGGAAGATGGAGACGTCGGTATAGCCGTCCCCGTTATAATCGCCGCTGACCGGGATATCGCCATCCGTGCCGAAATAAAGCCTCCCCAGCCCTCTCACCGCCCAGAGACCGGTATCGGGCCGGAAGAGAGCGATATCCGATTTTCCGTCGCCGTCATAGTCGCCGGATTGGAGGACCGGGAGGCCATCCCGCGCTTCCAACTGAATGGTGTTGCTCCAGATATCGGAGACCTCGATCTGGAGATCCACGGATTCGCCGGTCTCCAGCTCATAAGGCGCCGTTACCACACATTCGGTCTCGGTCGCGGATTCCACGGAGGCTTCGTATTCTCCGAAGAAGACCCGGTTCTCACCGTATTCGCCGGGATCAAATCTCAGACCCTGGAGCGTAATCTGGGAGGTGGGGCTGGCGTAGGGAGGGAGAGCTCCGGTCAGCTCGGGTCCCCGGGTCGGGTCGGTGACCGTTACCCAGGCGGTCCGGCTATCGGCGGAATTCTGACCGGCATTGACCCGCACCCAATAGTCTTTCGCTTCCGTAAGCTCCGGTGTGATGTAGATCGGGCCGGTGGCACCATATATTGGTTTGGAGGTGTCACCGGATATCCCTTCGTACCAGCGGTAAGTGAGCCGATCGCGCGACCGGGCGCTGATCCGGAGATGGGCCGGGGCGTCCTCCACCGTCTCCTGGTCGGAAGGCTGGCTCATTATCACCAATCCGCTGCCGCCGCCCGCCTCCTGCCCGGCGGGGCGAAGGTCTACGTAAACATTCGCGAGCAGACCGGGTATTTCGTTTTCGCAGCCGCCCTCCGTTTTCTTAGTGGAAATATCACCGGCGCCCTTGACTTCAATCGCTCCCTTTTTGACAGTGTAGTCAAAGGTGCATTGCGCAGAAAACCAATCATCAGAACAGCAGATTTCTTTGTAAAACGGGGTCGTCCCGGTGAGTGTCGTCAATCCGAGCGTCACGGTGACATCGGCACCGGTGGGTACCGAGCCGATGGCGACGGTGGCGTTGAGAAGGGGGATCGGTTGGGGATAAATCCGCGGCATCTCCCCCTTGTCCGGGTGTATGGTAATGTCTTTCTCCCAGTCCTGATAGCCGAGCGCGCGGATGGTCAGGGTATAGTCCCCGGGCATGAGATGTTCGTACTGGGGGATACCGGGATACCAGTAGATCCCCTGGAAGTCAGCGATCTCATCAAGGGGCTCACCCTTGGGACGGAGGAAGAGAGCGTACTTATTCATCCCGACATTTACTATGGGTTCAAGAGATCCCTGGATGTAAACAGTGATCTCTTTTTCCGTCTGGGCCAGCCAGTTTGTTCCGTCGGTGGAGACCCGGAGAGAAGCAGTGTAGGTCTCGATTCCGCTGGGATCGGTGGGTTTCTGATAGGAGTGGAGGGGATTTTCTTCCGTGGAACTGGTGGTGTCTCCAAAATCCCAGAGGTGGTGGGAATGGATCCCCGGGCTGGCGCAGGAGAAGCGGCGCGGATACCGGTAGTCGGCGGATGTCAAGGAGACCTCGAAGCCGGCGGTACTGGTTATGGGCGCGGCCTTGTTGATGGTTAGAGTGTCATAAAATGAAGAGGAACTCGCGTCATCGTAGTGCCCAAATACCTCTATCTTAAGCTCACCATCATTTACGACGTGAAAGCGGGCATAATGATAGACGCAGATCTTGCAGGAGTCACCGCAATCAAGGGGCGCCCCGGCTCCGCCCAGGACGAAATGCCAGAGGTCGTTATATTTCGTTCGTTTGTAATAGTGGTCGTGGCCGGAGACCAGGAGATCGACACCGCCGGTCTGGGCCAGGAACTCGATATCATGGCGGACATCGTCGGTGATGGAGCAGTCGCAGCTCAGGGGGGAGACGTGCGTCAAAATCACTTTCCAGGGCTTGTCCGATTCGAGGAGGTCTTTCTTCAACCACTTGTATTCCGTATGGCCCTTCTTGAGACCGTCCCCGATCGAGCACCTGCCGAGGTGGTCCCAGTCGTTGAACTCACTGTATGAGTTCACCACCGCCACATGAACCGGTCCGTAGTCGAAGGAATAGTAGGCGTCGCTGACGGCGTCCTTAGCGCTGCCGGTCGATTTGCTCACCAGTTTCCCTTTCTCATCGATGTAGGGGACCATGCCGATGCTGTCAACGTACTGGGGGTAAGGCCAATTGGTGAAAAAATACTTTGAGGTGTCGTAATGACCCTGCCAGTTGAAGTCGTGGTTTCCCTGCGCCGCCATGACCGGCATCCAGGAAAGAACAGTCCGGGCCGATTCATACTTGTGGAAGTAGTGGCTCCACTCATTATCTTTATATTGCTCGAACGTCTGGCCGCCGTTATAGCAGATATCGCCGGAATGAAGGAGGAAGGTCTTGCGATTGATCGGATCGTTCTCCACATTGCCTTTGAGCCAGCTGGAGACATCGTCAAACTTGTCGCCGTTCCGGTTATCGCCGTAGCCGAAGAAGGTGAGATGGCGGGCGTCCGGGGGGAGCGGGAGCACGAACCAGCCGGGTCCGATGGTATATTTGGCCTTATGATCGTCATAATCCTGATGCTCCGAGACATAGATCTCATAGTAGATGGGAACTCCGGGCTCCGCGCATATCTCGGAGTCCCAGCGGATGAAGTCCTGGGCGCGCTGTCCTTTATGTACCTCGTTCTTGATGTTCTGGTGTTCGGAATTGGCGTCCTCCAGATTATCCAGGTGGTCCTCATGGTAGCCCCACCGGATCCAGCCCCCGTGAAGAGCGGTGTCGGTCTGCCAGAAGAGCCGCATGCAGGACGGATTGTCCCTTTCCGGGATCATATATGACCGGGTGAAGAGGTTATGGGCCAGGGAAAAAGGAGGGATTGCATATCCTCCCATGACCAGTAGGATTACTGAGGAAAGAAATAATGTCACTCTCTTCATTATATTCTTCCGGATAAGGATTTGATGGAGATTAATAATCACTTTTAATCGACAATTTTTATATTATAATAAAAGTAGCGGCTTCACCACTTCATTTATCCGGCAAGGAAAATTAAGTACTATTTGAACCTTATTATTCTTCCAACCACAGATTAAGACAGAATTTAAAAGATAATGATTTTTATGGAGTAAAAATTATGACCGCACCATTTAAGGCTTATGATGTTCGGGGTATTTATGGAACGGAAGTTACGGAGGATCTGGCCTACCGGCTGGGGCGGGCTTACTGCGATCTGATCGGCCCGAAAAATGTAATCGTGGGGCACGATATGCGTCCCTCCAGTGAACCGCTCTCCGAAGCTCTAATCCGGGGGCTGACTGAAGGGGGCGCAGATGTGACTTACATCGGTCTGGCCAGCACGGATATGATGTACTTCGCGGTCATCCATCAAGGCACGGACGGAGGGGTGGTGATAACCGCTTCCCATAACCCGGCGAAATACAACGGGTTTAAGTTTGTCCGTAAGGCCGCGATTCCGATGGGGATCGAGAGCGGCCTGGCGGAGATCGAGGAGAGAGTGCGGGCCGGGGTATTCGATAAACCCGGGAGAATCGGTCAGGTCAGGAAGGAGGATGTCCTGGAAGATTTTATCGCCTTTATGCGCGGCTTTGTCGATCCGGTCCGGCTCGCTCCGATGAAGGTGGTAATAGATACCGGGAACGGCATGGGGGGAATGATTGTTCCCCATCTCTTTGAGGGGAGCCCGGTTGAGATCATTCCCCTCTTCTTCGAATTAGACGGAAACTTCCCCAATCATGAAGCCAACCCGCTCCTTCCGGAGAATCGACGGGATCTGGTCAGGAAAGTTCTGGAGGAGAAAGCCGATCTCGGGATCGGACTGGATGGCGATACCGATCGGGCTTTCTTCGTCGATGAGAAGGGGGAGTACTGTTCGGCCGACTTCATCCTCGGGCTGCTGGCCCAACCGGTACTTCAGGCTCACCCGGGGGCTAAGATAGTCTATGATGTCCGCTGTTCCGATTATGTCCGGGATACGGTGAAGAAACTCGGAGGGACCGCCCACATGGGTAAAGTCGGTCACGCCTACGCTAAAAATTTTATGAGGGAGATCGGGGCCGAGTTCGGGGGCGAGGTGAGCGGACATTATTACTTCAAGTACAAAGGCGCTTATTTCGACAGCGGAAATCTGACCGCCCTCCTCCTGCTGAAGGTCCTGAGCGATCGAGGAGAAACCCTCTCTACCGCGCTGGCCGAGACCAAAAACTATCATATCAGCGGAGAGATCAACTCCACTGTCTCCGACCCGGACGCGGTCATGGACCGGATCCGGGAGAAATATAAAGATAAAGGACGGATGGTAACAATAGACGGGATCAGCATAATCGGCGATACCTGGTGGTTCAATGTCCGGAAGAGCAATACCGAACCCCTCTTCCGTCTCAACTGTGAGGCGAAGACCAGGGAGCAGATGGAGCAGCTCCGGGACGAGGTTCTGGCTGTGATACGACAATAAACCGCAAAGATAAAAAGAAAGATAATTTCAATAAGTTCTTTAAAGGACGAATTATGAATATATTATTATTTATTGTTACTATCATGGTCTCGGTGCTGGTGGTTAGAATCGGGGCGGTGGCTTTTAATCTGACCGGGCTGAAATGGAATGTGGCCAAGTTCCAGGCTATGTCCTGTTTTACCGGCACCGGTTTTACCACCCGGGAGTCCGAACTGGTGGTAGCCAGTCCCCGGCGGCGGAAGATCGCGACCTACCTGATTATTGTCGGGCACGCCGGCTTTGTCGCCATGATCGCCACCTTCGCCAACTCCATCGGACCCAATATCTTTATCTCCAAATTTGACCTCCCCTTCCTCCGTTCCATTATCCCGCCCGAGCTACTGCCGTGGATTAACCTGTTTATTATTATTCTGGCCATTTACACGACCTTCAGGATTCTGCCGAAGACTCGGTTGGCGCATAAGATAACCGCCCTGGTCAAGTCCACGATAATCAGGCGGGGGATCATTCAGCCGGAGAGATTCGAAGAACTGATGATCGCGCCGGGAGGTTATGGCGTTTCACGGATCGAGATCGACCAGGGCAACCCGGCGGTGGAGAAGACTATCGGCGAGACCGAGATCAAGCAGCACGACATATCGGTCCTGATCATCGAGAGAGGAAGCAAGACCATCCCCAACCCAGCCGATGACACAAAAATTTTGGCCGGGGATCAGCTGGTATGCTTCGGGAAATTGCAGGAGATGAGAAAGAAGATCTATACGGTCAGAGAGGCAGAAGATCAGGGAATCAGGTAATCAGGGAATCAGGTTACCAGGCGAGGCCGGGCTCCTACCTGATTCCCTGATCTTCTGATATCCTAATCCGTGTTTTTTTCGTTAGCGAAGATGCGCGACCCACGCCTTCTTCGGGGCACAGATTCGCGGTTTAATAAGCTGCTAAGCCAAGCTCTCGGCCTACAATTCCGGTCTTCCCGGAACCTCGTGATGAATAATACAGCGCGGCTCGTAGCAGTAATCACCGATCTCCAGTCTCTTTGCCCTCTCCGGTTCATAAGCGGCCGGGGTTCCATCAGTATTTAATTTCTGAGAGAAGTAGGCGGCTTCCCCGCAGCCGGGAAAGTTACAGATCGCGTAAAGCGAGTGGGGATGGGTGGCCCGGCTGATGAGATTGGTCAGCCCGAGACTGAAGTATTCTCCGGTATAATCCAGGTTGAGACCATCACAGATTATATAGACACCTTCTCTCTGGAGCGATGTGACTACCCGGACGATATCCGGATGGACCAGCTGGATTTCGCTGATGATTATCGCTCTCGTATCGCTCCGTATCAGGTCCAGGATCTCTTTCGGATTGTTTTCATCGAATACTTCCGCCGGTTCTTTGAGAAACCGGCTGGTATCTTCCATCGGCTTATCGACAAATGAATCGAACCGGGAGACGATATAGTCGGAAAAGTACCTGGTATCTATCCGGGGTTTGAAGACCTGGTAAGGGATCTTCTTCTGTTTCAGACGATCGATATCGATCAGGAGATTGAGAGTTTTCCGGGACCACATCGGGCCATAGTATATCTCCAGACAGTAGGGCTTGCAGATATCGGTGAAGATTTTCGAGTCGGGCATTTTCCCCTCCTGATTTTAGCTGTTCCAAACATTTCAGCCAAACTAATTTCGGCTGCGGCCTATTGTAGGAAGATTACAGTCAAATAATCAACTCGAAAAATCACCGGATAAAATATATTTGTCTTTTGAATACCGGGTTGGTAAGATATATTGGTAGAACAGACGTTAGTTAAAAAGCAGCCACCCCCTATCTCCCGGGGTGCGCCAACGGATTTTAATGATCTTTAACGTTTTTTCTTTTCAACATTAGCGCCGAAGGCGCTAAGTTCGGAGGTCATGATGAATATAGTAGTTTTTCTCATTGTCGGTTTAGTGGCGGGATGGCTCGCCAGTGCTTTAATACGGGGGCGGGGATTGGGCTTAATCGGAGATATAGTCATCGGGGTGATCGGAGCTTTTCTGGGAGGGTTCCTCCTGGGTCTTTTCGGTATTTTTGCCGGGGGAATCGTGGGGTTAATAATCCAGTCCTTTATCGGGGCAGTGGTTCTGCTTATAATTATTAAGGCTCTCCGGAAGATCTAATCAATAAATTAGCTCACTTCGTTCGCAACTTATTAGCCGCGCATGAAGAGGTCAGATCGACAAAATACTGAAGAGACCGTGCGGACACAGACCCAACTTACTCCGATTATCCGGACCAAACTCTACCGGCCGCCGGTGGCGGATGATCTTGTCAGCCGCCGGGAGCTGCAGCAGCGGCTGGATGAAGGGTGGACTCTCCCGCTGACGCTGGTCTCGGCGCCGGCGGGGTACGGCAAGAGCACCATAGTAAGTCATTGGCTGGATACCGGCGGACGGCCCGGAGCCTGGATCTCGCTGGATGAATCGGAGAGCGATCTCCGGGGATTCCTCAACTACTTCGTGGCCGCGGTCCAGGGTGTGTCGCCGAAGGCCTGTCGTGACATAGAAACCTTGTTGAGTGGCCCCGAACTACCCCCCGTCTCCGTGCTGGCCGGAGCGCTCTCTAACGAACTGGATGGTCTCAAGAAGCGCTTTGCCTTGGTCCTGGATGATTATCACCGCATCCGCGCGCCGGCGGTTCATGAACTGCTGGATCGCCTCCTGGAGCACCCTCCGTGCTCGCTCCATCTGGTAATCGTATCGCGCCGTAATCCTCCGCTGGCCCTGGCGACACTGCGCGCGCGCCGCTTGATGACGGAGATCCGGATCGCGGATCTGCAATTCACCGAGAAGGAGACCGCGGCATTTTTGAAGCAGGCCACGGGGAAGAAGCTGGATAGTTTGGTTGTCTCCCGGCTGCAGGATCGGATAGAGGGGTGGCCGGTGGGGCTGCGGCTGGCCGCCATCGCCCTCCAGGGACGAGCCGACCCCGATAGTTTTCTGTCCGATCTGGACGAAGGCGTGGTCAGTATGCAGGATTACCTGATGGGAGAGGTTCTCTCCACCCTGTCGCGGACCGAATTAGAGTGTATCTGCCGGGCGTCGATTCTTAATCGCTTCTGTACCCCTCTCTGCCAGACTCTCTGCGGGAACCAATGCGGAACGGATTGTTCCCGTGAGCATGTGCATCCGGCTTACTCGGACAGAACCGCCCTTCTGACCATCGATCTCGATAACCGGGGGGAGTGGCATCGTTACCACCACCTGCTTCAGAAGCTGCTCCGGCGTCAGCTCGATTTACAGGTCGAGGCTGAAGGTTTGGCTGAACTGCACCGGAGGGCGGCCCGCTGGCTGGAAGAAAATGGCTGGCTGGATGAGGCGATGGAGCAGTTACTGAAGGTGCCGGACCCGGAAGAGGCGGGCAGGCTGATTGTCCGGCATCGAAACACAATCCTGAATCGGGAGCAATGGCCCTGGCTTGATAGGTGGCTTCACCGTCTGCCGTCCCGGTTGGTGGAG
Organism: uncultured bacterium; assembly: GCA_937885075.1. Lineage (GTDB taxonomy): Bacteria > Auribacterota > Erginobacteria > Erginobacterales > Erginobacteraceae > CAKZYZ01. The sequence goes on from CAKZYZ010000129.1 coordinate 9,460, forward strand.
GATAATCCGGAGCTCCTCCTTATGAAGGCCTATTTTCTGGAGAGCCGCGGCCGCTGGGATGAATACTTCGAGACAGCGGAACGGATTGAAAAACTTCTAAAACTGGAACCGTTATCGGGGGAGACCGCGGACCGGCTCAACGCCGGCCTGAATATCCTGCGCGGCTATCAATGGTGGTTCGCGGGGCAGGGCAAGCGGGCGCTTGAGTGTGCCGAGCAGGCGCTGGAGAATCTTCCCGATAACTATTTCCTGGAATGCGGTGAGGCGCTGATCGTTTATGTTATCTCTCATCAGATGATCGGGACTCCGGACCGGGGCCGGCAGGGCGCCCTGCAGCGGCTCTCCAACTTTAGCTCGGAGCAGGCTACCACCTTCCAGACCAGAATTGTCGCGGCCCTGGGTTTTGCCGACTGGATGAGCGCGGACCTGCCGGCGTTAAGCCGGGAAGGCGCCCGACTCCTGGAACTGGGTATGGAGGCTGAACTGCCCGAGAGTATACTGGTGGGGCATTACTTTATGGGGATAGCATCTTATCAGCAAAACCAGCTTGAAGAAGCGGAGAAGATATTGGTCTCAGTCATGGAAGGCGGCAGTGCCGGCAGTGCCGAATACTACGCGCAGAGCGGGTTTGCTCTGGCGCTGCTCTATCAGGCCCTTGGTTTGCCCAGAAAAGCAGTGGGTACCGTTGAGCAAGTATTGGAATTCGGCCTGACCACACAGAATGAGAATGTCCTCCGGAGCGCCCGGGCCTTTGAAGCCGATCTGGCCCTGCGGCAGGGCATGATACCGAAGGCGGTGAAATGGGCGGCTCACTATGACCCGGGTCAGCTTCTTCCTCTCTATCAGTTTTACTCACCTCCTCTGACATTGGCCAGGATTCGATTGGCCCGGAATACGAAGGTCAGCCGCAAGGAAGCCCGGCTGCTCCTGAACCGTCTTCTGGAGACCTGGCTGAGAAAGATCCACAATACCCTGTTTCTGATCGATGTCCTGGCTTTGCAGGCGCGTCTCTCTCAGTTGGAAGGAGCCAAACCGGCGGCGATCAAGTACCTCTCCGAAGCGGTCTTTCTGGCCCGGCCCGGGGGTGTGATCCGCGCCCTCGCGGATATGGGCCCATGGATCGCCCCGCTGCTCAGCCGGTTAGACCTTGATGAAGATGGAATCCGCTTTGTCGGCCGGGTCCTGGCCGCGATGCGGGCCGACACAAGCCCATCATCCCCGGCCCAACCGGGCGGGGATACGCAGACTCCCCTTATTGAACCGCTCTCCCCCCGCGAACTTGAGATCCTGGCCCTGCTGGCCGAAAGATTGACCAACAAGGAGATCGGAGCCAGGCTCTTCATCTCTCCCGGAACCGTCAAGCGTCACACCGGTAACATCTACCAGAGACTCGCCGGCCACAGCCGCCGCGACGCGGTAGCCAAGGCGCGGGGACTGGGAATTCTCAGCGGGAGCTGAGAAGCCGGATCCACCCCCTACCACGGACACCTTGCTGTTTGTCCAGTCCTGATTTAAAGTTGTCACTTTCTACTTGTTAAAACTTCTTCTTCCCCCTACCTCTCCCCCTTTTATGGCAGGACCATTACAGGCCCCGAATATAATTCGGGGGGGACCAGGACTATTGCCCCCTACCTCACCCCCTTTTGTGACAGGACCATTGCAGACATGACTATTAGCCTCGCCTTGGCCTTTATTTCTTTTTGCTTTTTAATCGTC
>CAKZYZ010000130.1 GCA_937885075.1 uncultured bacterium
GGGGGGGGGGGGGGGGGGGGGGGGGGGGGGGGGGGGGGGGGGGGGGGAGGGGGGGTGGGGGGGGGGTGGTTTTGTTTTTAATGATACGGCGACCACCGAGATCTACACTCTTTCCCTACACGACGCTCTTCCGATCTATATATTACTTTTATTCAAAGGCTTCATAGTAGCTATATAATACTATATCCTGGTAAATAAGCACCCCGGGAAATCTGAAATAATCTGAAATAAATCGGCATTCAAAGTTAGCAACTGGTGCTTTGTATCCCCCAGAATAGAAAAAAGTAGCCGATATCATTCGGTTCGTCGAGAAATGAGGTAATCCTGGAAACATTCGGAGAGTGCTTGAATGACTGGATATGGTTATATTTCCGGTACCGGAGCATCTGTTTCGAACAACTCTTCCGAGGAATAAGTCTAATTTGAGTGAAATAGGAGTACTAAAATATAGTTTCCTGTTTCACTATATTGAGTATAATAATTACATCTGGAATCGATTGATTCCCATTGTTGGATTTAGTGTAACCTTTAATAAGCAGTGACCGGTGACCAGAAATCCGCGACCTGGGCACCCTCCTCAAGTCCGCGGTCGCTGACCGCGGACTTGAGGCATCCGGCCTGCCGCGGTCAGCGACCGCGGCTACAGCGCGCGGCCCATGATCACAAGTTTTCGGGGTTCACTGAAACCTTACAATTAAAAGCCCAAATAATTTGCTTAAAATATTTGCTTGTTTCACTATATCGAGTATAATAATCAATATCGGATTTCCATTGTCCATTGTCGAATTAGAGTGAACTTTAATCCGCCATTCGGTTATTACAACATAAAATTCGTATAGTATGTTGTTATCATGAAAAGTGTATATATAGAAACATCCATCCCGAGTTATCTGACAGCCAGACCAAGTTGTGATGTACGCTTGATTGCATGGCAACAGCTTACAATTCAATGGTGGGAGCAAGAAAAAGACAAATACGAACTATATATATCTGAACTTGTTGTACGTGAAGCCGCGGCCGGCAACAAAGCGGCTGCTCAACGCCGATTGGATTCTTTACGAGCAATAAAAGAACTTCTCATTGATCAGGAAGTGGAATCCCTGGCGGCTATATTAATATCCGGCGGAGGCTTTCCTTCAGTGGCGGAAGTTGATGCTTTGCATGTTGCAATTGCGACCGTGCAATCGATTGATTTATTTCTTACCTGGAACTGTCGTCATATCAATAATGCCGAAACAAAGCCGCTTGTGAGATCTATCTGTTTAGAAGCAGGATACACCTGCCCTGAAATTTGTACGCCCCAGGAACTTCTAAGGGAGGATGCGGATGATATATCATGATGAAATAATTGATGAGGTCTGGAATAATCGTGATACGTATGCGGCACAACATCACCATAATTTACATGCGCTGGTTGCTGACTTGCGGAAACGCCAAAAAAAACCATTTACCACCGTAATTGACAGGCGAAATCGAACAAAAGTAACCCCGTTAAAAAATGCTTCGCATTCTTAGCGCGTCGTTTGACACACTACCCGAAATTTCTTTCATCCGCCATAGTGCTTGTGCTTACATCCCGATCATTTCGGGGCATCCCGAACTGCGGAATTGTGTAAGCGTTCAGTGAACCCCCGCCCTCTCGTCGCACGGGGCGACGGGATTTGCTGAAGTTTTACGATTGGAGTTCCGAACCTATTCGATACTACCCAACCCGGGAGATAATTTATGACTTTAATGAATTGGCAGACCAGAAATTTTTTCCGTTTTCTTAAAAACGCCTTTCTCAGCTCGCCCCCCTCCCTTGCTCCCTCCCCCCAGTCGGGGGCGGGACAGCCGACCCCTGGTCATTTACCCTCCCAATATTGCGATCAATCCGCGGCGGCGGCTACCGCTTACTGCTCACTGATTACCTCTTACCGTTCACCGTCTTCTCCCGGCCCCGAAAACTGGATCCAATCCAGGCCCCGCATTCTGGAAATTTTGCTGAAGCTGAACTCCTTTTTCTCCCGGTTGAGTCAGGCCCCACATTTCGGATCCAATCTCAACAGCTCATCTATTCATAACTCTCTCCCGTGTAAAGCCTTTAAAATATTAATTGATGCTATAACGACTGGAACTGAACGGATATTGATACCTCTTTTTCCGAGGGGGCGGAAAGTGCCCCGGTTAGGGGTCTGCCTGGCAGGCACACTTACAGCCGGTAGTTTATTTTTCGGAACTGTGAAAGATGCTGTTGCTGCCCCAGGAGATTTTCTTGGTGGTTACAATTTTAAGTATGGTGAATCAACAAAATCAGTTGGAGCTGCATATGATAATATTGATAATAAATTATATTTTATAGACAATAAAGATCAAAAAATTTATTCAAGAAATCCCCCTACTTGGGATGATGCTTCTGAGCAAACTGTACTTAATCTTGAATCTGGTGATGAATATTTTGGACTTGGTTTTGGAAGAGTTTCTGGAGCACCACAACTTGCAGCAGCAAATATAACTGATTGTGAACTTGAAATTTATGATGTTAATACAGGAGTTCAAATTAATAGTAAAACTATGCCTGGAACTCCAGGCGGGCTAGCTGGACCAAAAGGAGTTACTTTTGATGGCGAAAATTGGGAGGTTACAATATATCAGAACCCCGTGAGTATGAATCAATATGATTCAACAACTCTTAACTTACAAAAAACAGTGAATTTGATAGAGGGGGGGATGCTTAGTATTGGGAACGGAGATATAACATTTGACTCAAATAAAAATTTATTTTATGGTGTACAAAATGGGGGGGCTGGTTTTTATACTTTCAGAGTTTCTGGAAATGATGCAACTGATGTTAATTATTTTAAGTTTTCTCTTACTGCAGCGGGTACCTTTACTGGGGCTGCTTTTAAAGAAGGGTCTCTGGAACTTATACTGATGGATGATTGGAGCTATAGTGATATTATTGTTTTATATGAAGGTTATAATCCTCCCCCAACACCATCTCCCTCACCTTCTCCCGCCCCCACTCCTCCCATTTTAATCCTCGATTCCGGAGATTTTTCCGGGAACGGGACCTCCGATATCTCCATCTTTCGCCCTGCCTCCGGTCTCTGGGCCATCCGCGGGGTTACCCGGGTCTATTTCGGCTCCACTTCCGATATCCCCGCCTCCGGGGACTATGACGGCGACGGGTCTTCCGATATCGCCATCTTTCGTGCTCCTTCCGGGCTCTGGGCTGTTAAAGGCGTGACCCGCTCTTACTTCGGCGCTACCTCCGACATCCCGGTTCCCGGGGATTACGACCGGGACGGGGTCTGCGAGGTGGGGATCTTCCGGAAGAGCTCCGGCCTCTGGGCTATCCGGGGGGTGACCCGGGCTTATTTCGGGGGGTCATCCGACCGCCCGGTTCCGGGATACTTCCGGGCTCAGGCCGGCAAAGATATCGCCATCTTCCGGCCCTCCTCCGGGCTCTGGGCGATCCGGGGCGTGACCCGGGCTTATTTCGGGAGTTACGAAGACTGGCCCGCACCGGCTGATTACGCCGGGAGCGGGGCGGATGAGATCGGACTATTCCGTTCTCATTCCGGCCTCTGGGCGCTGAAAGGGGTCTCAAGGACTTACTTCGGGGGAACAAACGACCGCCCGGTCCCGGCTAACTATACCGGCACGACCGGTGTCGATATCACCATCTTCCGGGAGACGAGCGGCCTCTGGGCGGTCAAAGGCGTGACGAGGGTATATTTCGGCACCACCGGAGACATCCCGATCGGAGCGCCGCTCTGCCGGCCCCTGACCCCGACGCCGACCCCGACCATGACCCCGACACCAACCATTGTCCCGACCACAACCCCGACTATCGCCCCGACCGCCACTCCGACCCCAACGGTGATGCCAACCGCGACCGGGACACCAACTCCGATTCCCACTGCTACCCCGCTGCCGACCATGACACCGATTCCGACTCCCTTTACCGCGCCATAGAATAACTATATTGGTTTATACCTTGACAAATTTGTATACAACTCTTGCTCGTACGAGCAAGAGTTGTATACAAATTCGGGTGTGGGTTTTGAGACGGTTTGAACGCGACAACAACTTCGCCGGGCTGACGGCTCTGTAGGCGGAAATGGGGTCAGGTCTTGCTTTATGCTTCGGTGGGGTGAGATGATATATATCCCCGGGTGGAACCCGGGGTTGAGATGTTGGACCCCGTTGGGGTCCATGCGGATATGTGATTTGGGTGATACATTACAATCCCCGGGTAAAACCCGGGGCTAAGATGTTGGACCCCGTTGGGGTCGATGGTTGGTTGGGCGGTGCTGCGGTTATCCCCGGGTGGAACCCGGGGTTAAGATGTGGGACCCGGTTGGGGGCCTAAAAAAATACCCCGAAGGGGTTCCACATGCAAACCCGGGGAGAATCCCCGGGATATACACCGATCAAGATCGGAAGAGCACACGTCTGAACTCCAGTCACACTGATATATCTCGTATGCCGTCTTCTGCTTGAAAAAAAAAAAAAAACACAACATAAAACCCTCTTGTTTCTATGACATAATGATCAACAGTACTACACCTCCACACACCGATC
>CAKZYZ010000131.1 GCA_937885075.1 uncultured bacterium
TTGTGTCTTTTTTTTTTCAAGCACAAGACGGCATACGCGATATATCAGTGTGACTGGAGTTCAGACGTGTGCTCTTCCGATCTCCGGTCCGGCGCTCTGGTCGTTTCTGCTTATTCCGCAGTTTCTCCTCTCCCTCTTCCTGGTGATCGGGATTGTCACCCTGATCGCGGAGACACTTCTCCTTCCCGCGATGATTATTAATGAGGATCTTCCGGCTCATCGGGCCTTTGTAATGCTCTTTCGCCTGATGCGCCGCAGGTTTCTCGTTTTCTGGGGTTATACTTTTACCGCGCTTTTTCTGAACCTGATCTATTTCCTTCTCTTCACGGTTGTAATATTTGCCGCCCTGGCGGTCTTATTTGGCATCTCTTCCGCACTGCTGGGAAAACTTCCGGGGGAGGTAATTCTTTCCATGCCGTCTTTCTTCTTTCGGATACCGTCATATCTTACATCCATGATGGTATTTCCCTCCGGGATACCTCCCGAGGGCTGGGCGTATCCTCTCTCCGGCTATCTGGGAGGATTCTCCCTTCTGTTTATCTATGTCTGCTGGATATCTTACCCCCTCCTCTACGGCTTTAATTCCGGTGTCATAATCTACCTGGCCCTGAAAGAGAAGGATCCCCCCGCCTCGGCCTCTTCGCAGTCCACGGATTTACAGTAATTGTTTCGCTTCGTCTTGGCGACTTTGCCGTCCACTAATTACACTAATTTACACTAATTGTTCCCCCGACCTCGGCCCCTTTTTGTCCACGGATTTCACGGATTTTCACTGATTGCTTCGCCTCGGGTAGGCGGTTTTGCTGTCCACTAATTACACTAATTTGCACTAATTATTTCCCTCGGAGCAAAGCGGAGACATCGAACAATATATGTGAGATGCCTCTACCTCGGACCCTTTAATGAACTACGAATTTTTACCCCGAGATGACGAAGTCATTTTTCGGGGACACGAATTTAAAAACTTAAAAAGTGTAAAACACTTCAGCTCTTTGAAAATCCACATCTCCCCTCGTCACGATGCTCCGCGTCGTGACGGAGCTGTTCCGATGCACTCCCCTGCGGAGCGTGGGAACGATGGAATTTGCTAATGTGTCGTTCGACGTTCGAAGTTGAGTGTTCGACGTTCCCCCGAAATATTCGGGATGCAAGCAGATGTTCAGCCTTTGTCGGCGTTCAACGGCTTTATTTTTTCCGTCCTTTCATTTCAACGTTTGTATTTTTAACGTTCGTATTTTTCAACGCTCTTTCTTTTTAACGTCTTTTTATTTAACGTCCTTATTTTTCAACGTTTAACTTAGCGCCAAAGGCGCTAAGTTAAAATATTGACAACGTATCCTAACTGGGATATACCTCTTCAGCTTTCCACTGAAACAATCTTAATAAACTTATATCCACAACAGATAAGGGTAAAAATATGAGTACAGGAAAGAAACATCATGGCGGGAAGAAGCCTGCTCAGAAAATAAATCCCGATTACAAGGATAAGGCGGAGATACAGGATCAGAAGGATGAGATGGTCAAGATTTCCAGGTCAGAACTGGATGATCTGCGGAAGAAGGCCTCGGCTGATTCTGAATATCACGATAAGATGCTCAGAACTATGGCCGATATGGAGAACCTCCGAAAAAAGCTGGATCGGGATAGGAAAGATTATATTAATTATGCCAACCGGGAGATGATAAGCGAGCTTCTTCCGGTCCTGGATAATTTTGATCGAGCTCTAAAGTCCGTGGAAAGAACGGAAGAGTCCGCCCCCTATCTCCAGGGGGTTGAGATGATCTATAAACAGCTGGAAGAGCTGTTAAAGAAGCAGGGACTGGAGGAGATCAAAGCTCTGGGAGAACCATTCAACCCCCATCTCCATGAGGCGGTACAGACCGAAGAGACCGATAGCTGTTCGGAAGACACGATACTTGATGTGATTCTAAAAGGGTATCTCTTCCGCGGAAATATGCTCCGCCCCGCCGCCGTCAAAGTCTCCCGAAATATTAATGCCAAGTAAGCTAAAAAGCCGGGTGAAGGCGAACAACTTTCAACTTTAGGCACTTTTTTATCCGCCATAGCCTTGGCGACGGCGGAAGCTCACTTTTAACTTATTTTATTATGCCACGCGATTATTATGAAATTTTAGGTGTCAGCCGGCACTCCGAAGCGATTGAGATCAAGAAAGCCTATCGCCGTCTGGCGGTCAGATATCATCCGGACAAGAACCCCGACGACCCGGAAGCGGAAGAGAAGTTTAAGGAACTGGCCGAGGCTTTTGAGGTATTGAGTAACGACCGCAAACGCCAGGTTTATGACCAATTTGGCCATGATGGTTTAAAAGGCCGGGGTTTTGGATTCCATGATCCTGGGGATATATTCCAGCAGTTTATGGGGGCGGCTTTCGGCGGCGGCGCCGGAGGGGGGATATTTGGCGATATCTTCGGATTTGGAGGTCGAACCAGGTCCGGGCCCATGCAGGGGGCAGGGATTGACTATGAGATGGAGATCAGTCTGGAAGAAGCGGCTTCCGGAGTTGAGAAGAAGATTAATATATTCCGCCGGGAAACCTGCCCTCATTGTGATGGAGAAGGAGCGGAACCGGGGACCGATCGGACACAGTGCTCGACCTGCCACGGTTCCGGGAGAATTCGCCAGGCCCGTCGAACGCTTCTGGGTGTCTTTACTACCGAGGCAGTCTGCCCCGCCTGTCAGGGGGAGGGAAGTATCATCGAAGATCCGTGCCGGGAATGCGGGGGCAGCAGGTCAGTTGAACGGGAGCGCGAAGTGACGGTCAAGATCCCCCCCGGGGTAGATGATGGCTCCGTTCTCAGGATGCGGGGCGGCGGTGAAGTTGGACCTCGAAATGGTCCCCCGGGAGATCTGAATATTTATCTTCGCGTCCAGCCCCATCCCGTATTCAAGCGTTCCGGAGACGATATTTACTCTGAGGTCCCGATCAGTTATCCTCTGGCCGCTCTGGGAGGAGAGATCCGGGTCCCGATCCTGAACGGTCACACTGAATTAAAGATTCCTCCCGGCACCCAGAATGGAGAGTCATTCCGCCTCCGGGGGCAGGGAATTCCCCATCTCCGCGGCTCCGGCCGCGGTGATGAGCACATTCAGGTGGTAGTGGAAGTTCCGACCCGCCTGAATAAAGATCAGCGGGAACTGCTGAATCAACTGGAAGGATCATTCTCAGATCGCAACCGTCCCCTCCACCAAAGTTTCTCCGAAAAGTTCCACACTTTTCTCAATAAACACGGCCTCGGGTAATAATATTACTATTATCTCTTCCTCAAGGTATTATTGGAAATAACCCCGGTAGTTTCATCTCTTGCGAATTTTGTCGAAGATCCTGAGCGCAGTCGAAGGGCGCATTTCTTGACTCGCCATCATGTCCGCCATAGCACGGAGTGCGAAGGAGGAAGCTCGAAGAGCGACGGCTGGTTTGCGGCAATAAAGGTCTTGAGGCAGGGGGAAGCGGAATGTCCAATGACCGACTCCCAACTGCCAAATTTCAAGTGACCGTTTGCCCTGGCGTACGTTATTTGGAAGTTGGAAATTGGAAGTTGGCCATCCTCCTTCGCCAAGGCTATGGCGGACAGGTTGGAAATTCATTATGGGGCCGAGGTAGGGGGAGCAAGCAGTGAAAATCCGTGGACAAAAGAAGGGGAGACTGAAAGACTGAACATCGAACGTCGAACGAAAAAGGCCGGGGTAGGGTGAGCAATTAGTGCAAATTAGTGTAATTAGTGGACAGCAAAGCCGCCAAGCCGAGGCGAAACAATCAGTGAAAATCCGTGAAATCCGTGGACAAAAAGGGGCCGGGGCAGGGGGAAAAGAGAGTTGACGGCCCTGCCCGCCATAGCCTTGGCGGAGGTTGGTTGACAGTTGGCAGTTGACGGTGAAAATCCAACTGAGTTAATGTGTGTTTGCCCGGATTTTTAAAATTCGTGTAATTCGCGTAATTCGTAGTTCATTAAAGAGGCCGAGGTAGGGGAAGCAATTAGTGGAAATTAGTGTAATTAGTGGACAGTAAAGCCGCCCAACCGAGGCGAAATAATCAGAGTAATCCGTGAAATCCGTGGACATATAAGGGGGGGAGGTAGGGGGAAAAGAAAGTTGACAGGTGTCGGTTAACGGTTGACGGTGAAAATAATCCACTGACCCAGGCTAGTCATCTTTAAAAAAATTCGTGTAATTAGTGGACTGCAAAGGGGGGGAGGTAGGGGATAAATAGAATAATTCGTGGACTGAAAAGGAGCCGAGGTTGAGTGTTATGTCAAATGTCAAGCCTGCCCGCCATAGCTTTAGCGACGGCTGGACGCGACACCCCTCCTTTACCATCTCCACTTTTGGCTGCAAGGTCAACCAGTACGAGAGCCAGGTGATCAGGGAGCAGTTGCTGGCAATCGGTTATAAGGATGATCCTGATTCTCCTCATCTGGTTGTCATCAACTCCTGTGCCGTAACCGCCCGGGCTGAAGCTAAAACCAGAAAGGAGATACGGCAATGGCTGCGGCACGCCCCCGAATCCCGGATATTCCTGGTTGGATGCGGTCTGACATATTCCGAGTCCCGGAACCGTGGTTTATGGGATATTGTGCCTCCGGACCGTCGCGGAAAACTCCCGGACGATCTCTCCCCCGATGGTCCATGGCTGACCACTTTCTCCGCGGAACACAGCAGAGCTTTTGTCAAGGTCCAGGATGGCTGCGATTTTTTCTGTTCCTATTGTATCATTCCCTATCTCCGGGGAGTACCGGTGAGTCGGTCTTCTGATGAGGTTGTCCGGGAGATCTCCGGGCTGGTTCAAAACGGTTACCGCGAGATTGTCCTGACCGGGATAAATATGGGGATATACGGGAAAGATCTTCCGGGATGCCGGGTAAACCTGGTTACTCTCTTAGAGCGTATCCTGAAACTGAATGGGGCTTTTCGCGTTCGGCTCAGTTCGATTGAGCCGAAAGAGATATCTCTATCTCTTATCCGGTTGATCGCTGCTGAAGATAGGATCTGTCCCCATCTGCATATTCCCCTTCAGAGCGGTTCGGACAGAGTTCTTAAGAAGATGAACCGGGATTATACCTCCGGAGAATATATTGATATTATTCGTTCTCTCAGGGAATCAACTCCGGATATCTCGATCTCAACTGATTGTCTGGTTGGTTTCCCCGGAGAGGAAGAAGAGGATTCTCAAGCCACTTCCCGTCTGGTCCGGGCGGTAGGATTCAGTAAAGTGCATATCTTTCCTTATAGCCGTCGTGACGGTACGGTTGCCTCGGGCTATCCCGGTCTTAATCCAGAGATTATCCGGCTCCGAACCGATCTCCTGAAAAAGATCTCCGGGGAGACAGCCCATAAGTTCCGGAGCCATTTTGTGGGAAGAGAAGTAGAAGTAATTATTGAAAGGGAGATGAAGAATGACAATTATTCCGGTCTGGACCGCCATTACAACCGGGTCTATTTTCCCGGAGAAAAAATAGAGATTGGAAGTCTATGTCGGGTAAAAATAACCGAAATCGATGGATCAGCCCTGAAAGGGAAGTTAGCGGGCGATTAAAGATCGGGATATCAGGGTATCAGGGGATCAGGAAATCAGGATATCAGGATATCAGGGGATCAGGATATCAGGATATCAGGTGGCCGACAGGCCCGGGCTCAAGCTCTTCCCTGCTCCTCCCACTATTTTTTTGAATATCCAACAACCAACAAGGAATATCCAATATCCAAGTGCACGGCGTATACTACTTGGAAGTTGGCAGTTGGAAGTTGGTCATTGGATATTCCGTATTTTTCCACTCTTCCCTGCTCATCCCTCCATTTCCCACCCTTGACATATGAGATATTGTGTGTTAATGAATAAACAACATTTTTCAAAAATAAATAGTAGTTTCATTCGTTGGCCGGAGTAATTGCCGAGGTAAAGGCCTCGGTTATAGAGCCAGGCCGACGATTTGTTTTGCTTTCTTAACTTCAAACTTTTTCCTGTCTCGGGCGAACGGACTTTTACGAAGGCCTGAAAAGCCGGGTGAAAGCGAACAACTTTAGGCACTTTAGCGCACTTTAGGCACTTTAAACTTTATCTCACTTTAGGCACTTCTATCATATGCCCTTCTATCCTCCAGAACAGATCGACCTAATCAACTCTTACAACGATATTGTTGAGGTCGTATCTCAATATATCCCTCTGAAGAGGTCCGGCCGCAATTTCAAGGCGCTCTGTCCCTTCCATTCGGAAAAGACACCGTCTTTTACGGTCAGTCCGGATAAACAGATCTTTCATTGTTTCGGTTGCGGCGCCGGCGGGAATGTATTCTCTTTTATCATGCGACGGGAGAATATGACCTTTCCCGAAGCCGTCCGTTATCTGGCCCGCCGGGCTAATATCGAGCTCCCGGAGGTTGATTCGCGTTCCGCTTCGAAAAAAGAACATCTCCTCAAGCTCCATGAACTGGCCGCGGGATTCTATCACTGGGGACTGACCGAGTCAAAGACCGGAGCTAAGGCTCGTGCCTATCTGGAGAATCGAGGGATCAAAGATCGGGCGATTAAGAGTTATAACCTTGGTTATGCTCAGCCGGGGTGGGATAGTTTTCTTAAATATGCCGGGAAGAAGGGCTATAAACCCGGGATGCTTCTGGAAGCGGGTTTGATCCTCGATCGATCTAAATCAGATGGATATTACGATCGGTTCCGCGATCGCCTGGTCATCCCGGTCTGCGACAGCCGGGGAAGAGTTATTGCTTTCGGGGCCCGGGTATTTGATGACTCGAAACCGAAATATGTCAACTCTCCTGATACTCCATTATTCCGGAAGGGAAATGTGCTCTTTGGTATCCATCAGGCCCGGGAAGCTATCAGAGAATGCGGAGAAGTGATTCTGGGAGAGGGGTATTTTGATGTTATTATGGCTCATCAGGAGCAGTTGAATAATATAGTCTGTTCCCAGGGGACGGCGTTTACTGAGGTCCAGGCCCAGGTATTAAAACGCTATACTGATAAAGTGGTAGTTGCTTTTGATGCCGATCAGGCCGGCCTCGCCGCGGCATTACGGGGGTTGACCGTTTTTCTCCAGAAAGATTTTGAGGTTAGAATGGTTCTTATGCCGGAAGGCCAGGATCCGGACAGTTATATCCGATCTTCCGGAGTGGCGGCTTTTAAGAAACTGGTCGCGGGGAGTATCCCATTGATCGACTTTAAGCTTGAGCGACTCTGCCGGATGCACGATATTGAGACAGATCGCGGCCGCCTGACAGTGGTCCGGGAGATGCTGGATACCATCACTCAGATCGAGAGCGCGGTTCTGAAGGAGACATACGCGAAAAAATTAGCTGCCCGTCTTGGTGTCTCCGCGGGAGCGGTCTGGGAGGAATACCGGAAACAAAAAACCCCTAAATTATCCCGACCGACTCTCCGTCAGACCCCGGAGATTAAGGTGAATAAATATGAGTCTCGCCTCTTGAAGTATTTATTGGAGAATGATAGAGTGCTCTCCTTAATAAAAGATGAGTTGGATCCGGAAGCATTCTCTCCTCCTCTTCAGCCCGTTATTGAGCTGATGCTAACTATGATTCGTAAGGGGGAATCTCCCGGATCACGATCATTAATGACGGCTCTCAGAGAGCAGGAATCTCAAGAGATTGTATCAGGTTTACTTATGGAGCAGTCTTCGGAGGAGATTCAGCTCGCGGAAGCGGCGGAGATAATTATTGATATTCAGAAGAAGCTGCTTCGCGCTAAGATTGCCGAATGCAGAAAGACTGTTGCCAGCAAAGATGTAGCGGAAGAGGAGACTGATGCTATCCTTCGGCAGAGCATGAGACTGTCCGGAGAATTAAAGGCTTTCCCGGACCGGATTCGGAAGAAGATGGAATTATGAAAAAAGCAGATAAAGATCGTAGAATAAAAAAATTAATTAAGCTTGGGACAGAGAAGGGCTTTCTCACCCCGATCGACCTGAACAAAACACTGCCCCCTGAATTGATCAATCCGGAAGAGCATGACGCGATCAAAATATTATTACAGGGTCTGGGTGTAGAGATTCTGGATATACCGGAGGAAGTCACCAAGGAAGCGAAAGAGAAGGAAGCTAAGGCCAAGGCCCCAACTATCCGCTCTATCGAAATACTGGATGATCCGGTTCGGATGTACCTCCGCCAGATGGGCCAGGTACCGCTCCTGACCCGGGAGCAGGAGGTTGAGATATCCAAGAGGATTGAGAAGGCGGAGAACCGGGTCTATTCCCTTACTCTGCGTTTCGGGGTCCTTCCCCGGGAGATGATAATTATTGCCCGGCGGGTTTATAATGGGAAGGAGAGGTTTGATCGGGTGGTGGTAGAGCGGAAAGGTAAACGCCGGGAGCGTTATCTGTTAGGGTTGCCCAAACATATTAAAGAGGTCGAGAAACTGGAGAACAAACTCAAGGCTAAGATTCAACTTATCCGCAGCCTCCGTTATAAAGAGCTTCGCCGAAAAAATCAGGAGGCTAAGCTGACGGAACTGAAGCGTGAGATGATAAAACTGCTGAAGCAATTTCGTTTCAAGCAGGTAGTCATTGAGGGTATGTATTCGGTGCTGTGCAAGCATAATGATAAGTTAATAGAAGTTCAGGATGGTCTGACCCCATTGATTGATCGGAAGAAGAAGACGAATAAAATCAAAAATCAGATTAAAAACGAGCGTCGCAAGCTTCGTAGACTGGAATTAAATATGGAGATGACCGTGGAGGTATTCCAGCATTTATTCAGCGAGTTAAGCGAGGCTCTGGTTGATGCCCGCCGGGCGAAGGGAGAGATGGTTGAGGCTAACCTGAGGCTGGTTATCAGTATAGCCAAAAAATATACCAACCGGGGGTTATCTTTCCTTGATCTGATCCAGGAAGGGAATATGGGATTGATGAAGGCGGTTGATAAGTTTGAGTACCGTCGGGGATTTAAGTTCTCAACCTACGCGACCTGGTGGATCCGCCAGGCTATTACCCGTGCTATCGCCGATCAGGCCCGGACGATCCGTATCCCGGTCCATATGATCGAGACCATAAATAAGCTGATGCGGGTGACCAAGAAACTTCTTCAGGAACGGGGCAAGGAGCCCTCGGCCGAAGAGCTGGCCGAAGAGATGGATGTGCCGATCGACAAGATCCGGGATATCATAAAGATAGCCCAGCATCCGATCTCACTCCAGGCTCCGATCGGAGATAAGGATGAGACTCAGTTCGGGGACTTCATTGAAGATCGGGGGGCGGAATCCCCGGCGACCGCGACCAGCTATTCTCTCCTCCGGGAACAGATGGGTACAGTCCTGACTACTCTCACCAAACGGGAAGCCAAAGTTCTGAATCTCCGTTTTGGAATCGCCGATGGATCACCCCGTACTCTGGAGGAGGTGGGCAAAATATTCAGTGTAACCCGGGAACGGGTCCGCCAGATCGAGGCCAAGGCTCTCAGAAAGATGCGTCATCCTACCCGGTCCAGGAAACTCCAGGGCTTCCTCGATCTCGCCGATGACGATGGCCGGACCGATACTATCTGGGATCTTTAATTTCTCCTGCGGAGAAATTAAAGAGTTTTGAATTCCGTTCAACATCTATCTTCCTCTTTGAGAAATATATATTATCAAGCCCGTTAGGATTATCAGCGGCCTGTTCTCTGCACCCGCGATTGTAGCCGCCCCGCCGGCGGGGCGGAATCCGGGGCTGTAGTTCATTCTTTTAATCAGTATAATCCGCTCCCCCGCAAAATGTCTCTGGCATCGCGGGGTAAAAGCCGCGGTTAAAAATGATCAGAGAGCTAAAACCCTCCCGGAGTGGATTCAAAGACCGGTTTTGCAGAGCAATTCTCTACTTTATTGGACTGTTGATAATAGGCATATACTGTTATCGTATTCTTGCTCATAGCACGTTTAAAGTAATTGATAATGATCAGCCTATCATGTGGTTGGCGGCGGCGAACTTCGCTGATTTCAGTTTCCACGAACCCTGTTATTATGGGCAGAATTACAATACCCTCCTCGAAGGACTTTTAGCCGCGCCGTTATTGTGGGCTAAGATTCCGATCCCGATTGCCGTTCCACTGGTATCATCTCTGCTTTCAATCGGCTCTTTCCTCATTCTGGCAGTCATCGCTCTCCGGAAAAAGTTATATGGAATTGCTCTGGTAATCTCCTTCATCCCTTTTTTCCTCCCCCTGGAATATTGGATTATATCCTTCATGCCCCGGGGGTTCGTGCCGGGAATATTCCTGGCTTCGATCGCCTGTTATTGCTTGATAATCATTAAAAATAAAAAGGGGATTTTCTTCTGGGCATTCTTCTCCGTCCTGTCCGTAACAGTGACCGCCAACGCCGTAATCTTAATATTCCCTTTAGGCATCTACGCGGTTCTCTGCCATTATCGGGAACTACCATTTTATATTACCGCCGCCGGCGGCGCCCTCTTCGGCAGTATCTATCAGATCGCGCTATTCCTTTTTTACAGATCAAATCCTGAATATCTCCTTCACCGGAGCTGGTCGTTGGCATTTTCCATATCTAAACTATGGGATGGCCTCTGTCATATGGATAAGCATTATAAATGGGTAACTCCTATATTTAACCAGGGCAGTATTGTCCTGATTATAATTTTCATTATTCTGATCGCGGTATTAATTCGCCGGAGAAAGTATAAAGCCGCGATTACTATTATCGCCGGCTTCGCATTGATGCTGATAACCCTGGGAATTACGAAATTCCACGACGCGGACTATTCAGTCTACTATTCCTATGAGAGATTTTATCTCGCGGTACCCCATCTCCTTCTCTTCGGACTGCTGCTCCTCTATCTTGATGAAGAGAAGGATTCCCCGCCCCGGTCCAATAAATTAAAATGTGGTTATAAAAGCGGTCAACTTAGCCCGACTTTCGCATTTCGGGTAAAAAAAACGTCATATTTAGAAGAAAATTTGATGTAAGTCGTTGCAAATACTAGAAAATTTCCTGGATAATGGCGTTTGTAGTGCCTCAGCCACAAATTTGATATTTTTTAAATCGGATCAACATCAAGCATCTTGAAATATAAAAGTTGGCTAAAATAATTTTGCTTTTGTAGTGCCTTTGCGAAAGTCGGGTTAGGGGAGTTATTCAAAAACGCAAACATTTGCTCCTTCTTGCCGGAACAATTTTGGTCCTGGCCTATATGGGATACCGTCATATAACTTTAGCCGCGGATGTGAATATGATAATGAAAGAGGGCGGCACGCTCCTGGTCCAGTCCCGCGTAACGGATGTTATATCCGTAAGCGCGGAGATCGCCGAAATCTGTGGACGAACCGGGGTTGAATTGGTAGTTTTTTCAAAGAGAGACACCTTATTAAACTACGCTATGGCAGCTTTATATAAGGGGGAGATAAAGACTTTATCCGCGTACGAACGCCGTCTCTGGCGGCTGGTCGAAGAGAGTGAAAATACCAGACCCCGGTTTTTGATATATAACACCCCGCGGTATCGCTTGAAAAGATCAGATAAATTTCAAGGGACAATAACGACACTGCGGGATAAGCCTATCCCCATATTTCTGGTTGAAGACCATCAAACAAATACAGTCCGGGCCATGCTGGATATGGGCTTCCATATTGAAAAATTAGATCGACTTATCGAAAAAAGAAAATCGGATGAAATATCTTGCTCTATATATGGAAATTAGTATAGTTGTGACCATATAACTTTTTGCCGAAGGCAAAAAGGGCCCGTAGCTCAGTTGGTTAGAGCACCGGACTCATAATCCGATGGTCGTAGGTTCGAGTCCTACCGGGCCCACTTAAAAGCTTACGAAGAGTAATCTTTTAAATCCCAAAAACCAAATCACAAATATCAAATAATTATCGGAGCTTATCTGATATAGATATGCCGGTTCTGGTTCAAGACTAATTTAGTGCCGTAGGCGGTAAATTAATGAAGATATTCTACTGGCTGATAATTTTGATGAATATCACCCTGATGGTCCTTCTCTGGGTCTATATCTATGATCTCTATATTCAGGACCACCTTGATCTTATTGATTATCCTTCCCACCTGGTCCAATCCGATCGGGCTATCCCCATCATTGGCCTGGGAGTTGTTCTTAATACCGGGGCGATTATCTTTTTCCTCCTGGATTTTCGCCGGCGTCGCCGCGAGGAAGAGCTGGAGAAGATCATCTCAACCGACCACCACTTTCTGGAGAATGTCGCCGATCAAGATGCCATCAAAGATCTGGAATCCGAGCTTGAGCATATTGTGGGCAAGCTGGAAGAGTTAAGAAAGATCCACGGTCATGAGGGAAAGGATGGTTGACGGAAAAAGAAAGTTGACGGTTGACAGCCTTGCCCGCCGTAGCCTTGGCGGAGGTTGGTTGACGGCCCTGCCCGCCATAGCCTTGGCGAAGGCTGGTTGACTGTGAAAAACACCCACTAAAGTTAGGCGTACTTTTTTCCAGTTTTTAAATTTGTGTAATTAGCGTCCCCGAAAAATGACTTCGTCATCTCGGGGTAAAAATTCGTAGTTCATTAAAGGGTCCGAGGTAGAGGGATCAATCAGTGAAAATCCGTGAAATCCGTG
>CAKZYZ010000132.1 GCA_937885075.1 uncultured bacterium
GGCCTTTCTCCAGCCGGCCAATGGTTCTGAGAGAAATGCCGGATTCCTCCGCAAGTTGCAACTGGGTTATGTTGCGGGAAAGTCTGATATGGGGCTTACCTCCTGAGGCTCTAATTGGGCTAATTAAATCTACCTCAGTGTAATGCCCCATGCTTTATATTCCAATTCTGCCTCAAGAAAATGGGACACTCTTAATAATTTTATTCTGACTCATGATTAGACCAATAAGATTATTATGTCCTTGGTTTAAAAGATGATCAACTGCCCAAAAATCGACCAATAAAGGGGAAAGCGATTAAGAGATCAGCAGCAGATAGAATGATAATAGTTATTGAAAATATCGACCGGGTAGGATAAAACATAATGTAAAAGGACCACAAACACAAACAAAGGCTGAATGTTGAACCAGCCTTCGCCAGGGCTTCAGTCGTCGCCCTTCGGGCTGGGGCGGATTAAATGGCGGGCAAGGCGCTTAACTTTCAACGTTCAACACCAGGCAAAAATTTAGCAGGACGATTGCAGACAGGACGATTGAAAAAGAACGCTAAGCAGTAAGCGGTGAGCAGTGGAGTCGGTTGCCAGGTAATGTTTACCGCTTACCGCTTACCGTTTACTGATTACTGTTCTTGAAAAAGGGGGCGAGGTAGGGGGCAATAGTCCTGGCCCCCCGAATTTCATTCGGGCCTGTAATGGTCCTGCCATAAGAAAGGGGCAAGATAAGGAGAAGAAAAAATTTCAGCAA
The DNA here is from genome assembly GCA_937885075.1 of uncultured bacterium. Taxonomy (GTDB): domain Bacteria; phylum Auribacterota; class Erginobacteria; order Erginobacterales; family Erginobacteraceae; genus CAKZYZ01. The sequence continues at coordinate 743 of CAKZYZ010000132.1, forward strand.
TCAAAAAGTGACAACTTTTAAACAGGATGTGACGGATATGACTACATCACCAGTAATGAGCGAACAACCCGGATTTGAAGAGGTTCTCAGTACAATCCAGAAAAGTATCAGCATCCCCAGTCTCTCGGGACAGGAAGAAGATGTCATTAAATATCTGATGCGCGTGGCTTCCCGGTTGGGGTTTTCCGCGGTCGGGACAGACCGGATGGGAAACCTGGTGGTGGAAGGCATTATCGGTTCCGGGGAAGGGCCTACGATTGTCATGACCGGCCATACCGATACCGTGAACGCCGATCCGGAAAGCTGGGCGCCCGAAACCAGGCCCTGGACCGGAGCAATCCGGGACGGACTCCTCTACGGACGGGGAGCCTCGGACATGAAATCCGCTCTGGTCTGCATGCTTTATGGAGCATCCGCTCTGATCCGGGAACCGGGATCATGCAACGGGAAGATCTCGGTGGTGGGGACGGTGGTGGAAGAGCTCTTTGAAGGGATCTGTTTTATCGAAGCTCTGAAACAGATTCACCCCGATTACATCATCGTGGGCGAGGCGTCCGAGGGGAAGATCAATGTCGGACAGCGGGGTCGGGCGGAGATCGTCATCACCTCCTTCGGCCAGGAGCAGCATGCCTCCACCGGACGGCAGGTAATTAACGCGATCGAACAGTCCGCCTATATGATCGATGTCTTTCACCGCTGGTACCGGTCCGATATCGACCAGATTCTTGGAAAGAGAAATATCGTCCCAACCGACATCAAGATCCCGGTCGGAGGTGGAGGCGGACTGGACGGCCGGGGCGGGAATTCAACCGTACCGAAAAAGGTGGAGATAACCTATGACATCCGGACCCTGGTCGATGATACCCGGGAGTCAATCCTGAATCTGGTCCGGAGCAATCTTGAGAGAGAGGTATTGATCGCCCGGAAACTCTACCCTAAATTCCGCGACCCGACGATAGAGTTCGCGACCGATGTGGCCCGGACCTGGACCGGGATCTCCCTCGAGACGGAGAAGTTCGCACCGGCCTGGAAGACCAGAAAAGATAGCCCTCTGGTCGTCAAAGCTCTCCGGGGAGTAGAGCAGGCCCTGGGGACCATACCGGAGATGAGTTACTATTCATTCTGTACTGATGGCAGCGCGGTCATTCCCTATCGCAGACTATTTCCCGATAAAGACATCTCAATCATCGGATACGGGCCGGGACGGGAAGATCAGGCCCATACCATAAATGAATCGATCGGGATTAAGGATCTTCAGGATATTCTTCTGGGGTATCAGGGGATATGCCGGGAGCTGTTGGGGTAGGGAGTGGGGAGTGGGCAGTAGACATGAAAAAAGCGAATATCGAACCGCAGAATATCGAATATTGAATGTCGAAGTAAAATAAGCCAAGGCGAAGCAACTTCGACATTCGGAGTTCGGTGTTCGATATTCGATATTCTCCCTTAATTGGGGCCGAGGCAAGGGGAAATATGGAGTAAAAACTGAACATCGAACGTCGAACGTCGAACACTCAACTTCGAACATCGAACATTCAGCCCCAAAGGGGCGACAGTCAATAGACCGGGGCGTTAGCCCTGGTAAAGAATGAACATCGAACATGTCAGGGGATCAGAGGATCAGGATATCAGGTCGCCTAGTTAAGGCAATTGTCCACCATCTTCTGGTCAACTTTCAATGATCAACAAAAAACAACGCTATCGAACAAAAACAAAACATAATTTTTCGGAGAAAAATTATTATGATACGAGAATTCATCGGCATTATGGGGAAACTGACCTGTGAACTGGGGGAGGAAGAAGGCGTGGCCATTGTCACTCTGGGCGGACAGGCCGATGTCTATACCTCTCCCGAAATGAGCAAGATCTTAGACGCCTATATTAACCGGGGGCAGGGAAATATCATTCTTGATATGGAAGAGCTGGAATACCTGGACAGTTCCACTCTGGCTGCTCTGATCAGGGCACAGAAGAAGGCAAAGAATCTCGGAGGGGAGATAAAACTCCTTAAACTGGAAGGAGAACCCCGCAAAGTCTTCGAAGTCAGCGGGTTTCTTGCCATATTTGATACCTTCAGCAACCGGGAGGAAGCGCTAAAAAGTTTCAAGATTAATTAGCCTCTGAACCCCTTCATAAATATCTTGTCTTAACCAAACAATTATTGATAAAAGTATTTCCCAGATAATTTTTCCGCAGGAAAAATTATGCCGGAGTGGTGGAATTGGCAGACACGCGGGATTCAAAATCCCGTGAGGGCAACCTCGTGAGAGTTCAAATCTCTCCTTCGGCACTACCGAAATGGTTCTGCGTCACCGTCGAAGACGGTGCCGCATCCGGCGCCATCAAAGATGGCGACTGAGAGTCCCTCCCCCGGCATAAAATAACGGGTGCGGCAAAAATCGCCGCACCCGTTGTTTTATTATAGAACCCATTCCATGAAATAAGGATTACTTTTGAATAATTGTGTTTTTCCCTCGTCTAATCATATGCAACCAAAAATAGCAGGAGGGAAAAACATGAAAAAGCTGATCGTGGGAATTTTAGTTATTTCATTCGTCATAACGGGAACAGCCTGGACCCAGTGTGCTCCCCGGCAGCAGAGATATGTTACCAATAATTATTACTATAATAACCCGGGATACCGCTGCCCGCGCCCCTACCCACCGCCGCGTCCGTACTGGAACTGCCGGCAGCCCTACCGGCAGCCCGGCAGATCCCGCCCGTATTATTATCCATCCTACCGCTGGCCGAGCTATCTCTGCTTCGGTTCCGGGCCCTTGAAGGTCTGCTGGGGGAGGTAAAATTGTTGCATCACCCCGAATGCAAATTTTCGGGCAAGGTCAATTACCCCTGCGCCGCACGAGGGTGTTGGCGCGGGAGATGGATATAGGGGGATAATACTGATTCGCTGTTGAACTGATTCACCCGTCACATAAAGTGACGGGGGTCTTTTGCCCGGTAAACCGCACTATCTCGTAACCGGCAGATCATTCTTTCTCCCGAAGTATCTCCGGGTAACCCCACGGAGAGCCCAGAGCCCGATCTTCCCGCGATAGATGCCCGGCTCAGCCGTGCCATCGCCATCATAGTCACCGGGGATTGCTCTGTCAATATAGGAGCCAAAGTAGGAACGGGTCATCCCCCGGATCGCCCAGAGACCTGTCTTCCCCCGGAAAATACCCATCTCATCGGTTCCGTCTCCATTGTAGTCGGAGATCACCGGGAGATCACCGTCCGCGCCAAAATATGATATGGTCCAATTCCTGACCGCCCAGCGCCCATCCTCCATCCTGAAGACCGCGCCCTCAGCGGTTCCATCTCCATCATAGTCGGCCGGAACCGGGCGATCCTCCGACGACCCCATGTAAAACCGGGTGATAGCCCGTACCATCCACAAACCTACCGAGGGACGAAATACCGCGGCATCAACCATATCATCACCATTATAATCAGCCGCCACCGGCTGATCCCCGGAGGACCCGAAGTAAAATCGGGTCAGACCTTTAAGCGCCCAGAGCCCGGTATCAGGCCGGAAGATACCGATCTCGGTGCTGCCATCCCCGCGGTAATCCCCGGCCACCGGCCGATCACCGTCTTCTCCGAAGTAGCAGCGGCTCAACCCGGCCAGAGCCCAGAGACCGGATGATGGACGAAAGACCGCGACCTCATCTGTTCCATCCCCATCATAGTCGCCCGAGACCACCGAACCGGGGACCGGAGAGTAGATATCGGTTGGATCCCATGAAGATGAATATTCATCTCCATTCCGGTAGCCATCCCGGTCATCGTCCTCATCCAGATCCAACTGGAATGAATCAAAGTTATTCCCATCGGTATCACGGGCAGAGAAGGAAAGCCGGATATCGTCAAACTCCATCCGGCAGTAATGGAAGAGAGAATCGCCATATATGCTGAAGGGGTTAGTTTCCGGTTCTCCCGGGTTATAAAGGGGAGCACCGCCGCCGCCGGTAACAATGTAGTTAATGCCCCGCTTCCGGCTCCTCTCATACCAGTGGAAGTGACCGTTCAGAACCGCCTGAACTCCATATCGCTCAAAGAGGGGAACAAGATACTCTCTGGCCTCTTTACTGTATCCTTCCGAACGTACATGAGGGGGATGATGAAACGCGATAATCTTCCAGACCGCGTCGGTCCCCTGAAGATCATCAACCAGCCACTCATACTGTTCACTCCCTGGATAGAAAGCGCCACCGACACGGTAATAGTTGCTGTTAAGCATGATGAAATGAGCGTTGGCGTAATCGAACGAATACCACAGATCCTGATCTCCGGAATCGAGAGTATGATTATCCGGGAAGGAGAAGTAATCCTGAAAAATAGCCGGATCTCCGGAATTTCGATATTCATGGTTTCCAATGGCTAGATAATTCGGTATCTGCTCCAATAGAGTCCGGGCCGGATTAAAATACTCGGTTCCCCAGCCGGAGACACCGGTCTCCCCGCAAAAATCTCCGGTCTGAACCACATCTCCCACATTAATGACCAGATCCGGCAGATCATCGTCCAGGATCGACCGGATCACCTCACTGTGATGAGTAAAGTACCCCGGAGAACTGGATCTGCTATCTCCATAAGCAACAACCGAGAAAGTCGCCGGCGCAACCGGAGCAGTCCGAAAAGTGGAGCCAATACTCTGGAGACCGCCACTCTCCACCCGGTAGTAATAAACAGCCCCGGCGGAAAGGCCGCCCAGTATGATTTCATGGATATATCTTCCGCAATGAGATAGGGCGGCCGTGCCGGAGGCTGATAACCCATAGGAGTCGGTTAGGCCATACTCTACTGTGCCCTCCGGATAAGATTCTGTCTCCCACATCACCGTAATCCCATCCGGTTTGACATTCTGCAGGTACGGACCTTTTGAAATTTCACTCCGGCCAACTATCGGCAATAGAAAAAATACCGCCAATGGAGGCAATATTATCTTCGATAAATTCATATATTCTCCTGATAGGTGTCGCGTCTTGACATTCAACTTAACGATTATGATGACGTTTAATGATACAATTAGTAATCAAACTCGTTTAGTAATCGTTAAGTTGAATGTCAAGACGCGACACCTATAAACCACTTAACACTCTCCCTTATCCCCTCCTCCGTTGAGCAGATGGGGAGATACCCCAACATCCTCTTCGCTTTCTCAATGCTGAAACTATAGTCATTTATCACCTGAGCGATCCGGTAGGGGGTGATTATCGGGGGTTTTGATAAGTGGAAGAGCGTGTATAGCTTCTCCATTCCCCAGGCTGAAGGTTTGAGCAGACCGGCCGGGATGGCCATCCGGGGAGGTTTAACACCCAGTTCCTCGGCAATACTGGTCAGGAATTCACGCCAAAGAACATCATTCCCATCGGAGATATTGAACGCCTCCCCGGATGAGCATTCAGACCGAATAGCCAGTTCGGTCGCCGTGACCAGATTATCGATATAACAGGGCGAAGTAAGATACTTTCCCCCGGCCGGGAAACCGGGCATCCCCAAGCGCAGCGCCTCAAAGAGCGGATAAGTGGTGGTCAGATCACCGGGTCCGAAGACATTGGACGGCCGGAGGATAGTCAGACGGATCCGGTCCCGATATCGGAGAAGCTCCTCCTCGGCCCTAACCTTGGTAAGGCAATAGGGATTGTTGAAGGGGGCCGCCGGACTATCCTCTCCGGTCAACCGGTTCCCGGAAAAGCCATAGATCACGGTTGAGCTGAAATGAATGAACCGCCCCACCCCGCGCGCGACCGATGCCCGGACCAGATTAACCGTCCCCCCCACATTTGTCCGGCGGAAACTCTCATACCCCCCCCAATCGCTGGACCGGGCCGCCGTGTGGATAACTACATCAAATCCTCGAACAACATCATCCAGCGGATCATTAAGTGAAGCGTACCGAAGATCGTATGAACCACCCGCAAGGCGAAACAAATCCGATTTCTCCCGCACCATCCCGCACACATGAAAGCCATTGAGCGTCGAAAACCGGCGAAGGAGATGAGACCCTATAAACCCATTGGCGCCGGTTATCAATATCTTCATTTTAGAATTGTTCAGCCTGTTCACGGTATCATTTATAATTCCTTATCTGACAAAACACGCTTGACGTGTTTTGTCAGATAAGGAATATATTCATACGAGTTGCTTGGCTATTCAGCCTTATAATATTCCCGCATTTTAACAACCTTCGCTGAAGCCCCGAAGCAAGTTCGGGATGCAAGCACTATGACGCATTACCTCTCCTCTAGGATATAGGGAAGAAAGATCCGCAATAATCGCTCCATTCAGGTAATCTACAATCTAACAATGTTAGTCTTTTTTCTAAACTAAGTTAACGTGAAGTGCTAACTTACTGCTTCGGAATTTCAATAGCGCTCGTAGCGGCCCCGCCGGGGCGGGGCCGCTACGAGGTTGCGCCGAAGGTGCTAACTTATAGAGTAACATAATTTTAACGATATAAAAGGATATCATCTCAAAAATATTACCTTCATCTTCCTTATTAATATGGTATCTATATTATAGGATCATTTAATCCGAATCAGGGAGGATCACTATGGCAACCAATAATCCTGAAAGCAGTATGGTTGAAAATGAGAATGACCGGCAGGTAATTGAGGAATTAAATGAATTACGAAATCTGGTCGCAGCGGTAAAATCACAGAGGGAACTTACCGGTACAAAGGGGGGAGATTTAATCTTTCTCTCCAATGCCCTGGAAAGCCTGAGCGAGATGATCATTATCACCGATCTGAATCATACTATTATCTATGTTAACGCGGCATCAGTAGATATTCTTGGCTATACTCCGGAAGAGATGATCGGGAAAAAAGCGGCGGAGTTCTTTGAAGGGATCCAGGGTAATCCACCGAACCTGGTTGAGGAAGCGTCCAGGGATGGTGTTAACGGGGTCTGGAAAGGAGATATATTCAATCGGAAGAAAGACGGAACACTGATTAATGTTCATTTAGCCCTGACCTGGCTTTCTGACGAAAATAATATAACTATAGGAACTGTCGGTGTCACTACCGATATCACCTCCCGGAAAAGGATGGAGAAAGAATTGCTGGAAGCCAACCGATCATTGAAAGAACTGGACCGGTTAAAATCTGATTTTCTCACATCAACCTCTCATGAATTCCGTACTCCCCTGACATCGATTACATCATTTGTCGATATCCTCCTGAATGGAGATGAAGAAGACGAAACCACCCGACGCGAATTCCTGACCATCATCAAGGAAGATACCGAACGTCTAACCCGGCTTGTCAATAATGTTCTTGATATTACCAGGATTGAGACCGGATCAATCATCTGGAATGACACTATTTTTAACCTGAGAGATGAAGTTGAAAAAGCGATCCGATCCGTGAATGGATTAACCCGAAAAAATGAAATTACGCTCGAACTGAATGGGGATGAAGATCCATATCCCGTATTAGCCGATCCCGACCGGATCAGACAGGTCGCGGTAAACCTGCTCAGCAACGCTATTGCTTTCTCTCCTCCCCAGGGCCGGATTTCTGTCGATATCTTCCCCGGGAAAAAAGACGGCCGGAAGAAAGTTGTAGTTTCCGTAACCGACCGGGGACCGGGGATTATGGCGGAGTGGAGGGATAAGATATTCGATAAGTTCGTGAGGATTACTGACGATAAGAATACGCGCCCCGGAGGGACCGGCCTGGGGTTATCGATCTGCCGGGAAATTATCACTCATTATGATGGGGAGATACGAGTAGAGAGCACATCCGGGGAAGGAAGTACGTTTAGCTTTTCCCTGCCTATCGCTTCACTACAGGATAATTTACGAAGAAAGTAATCGGTGATCAGTAAACAGTAATCAGTTACCCGGCTTGCCGGGTGAAGCGTACTGCTTACAGATCACTGCTTACTGATTACCATCTTTTCCATGACCTCTAAAAAAGAAAATCAGCTCATATTGGCCGTGGATGATACGCCCAATATACTTAAAGCCATCCAATATATTTTGACCAAAGCGGGATATCCGGTTATCACCGCCCGGGATGGAGATGAAGCGTTTATTCTTATCAGGAAAGAACGGCCGGCTCTGGTCATCTCTGATATTATGATGCCGGGGTTGGATGGATATGAGCTCTGTTCCCGACTGAGGTCGAAAGAAGCCACTTCCTTGATTCCTTTTATTTTCTTAAGCGCGAAGGACACCGTGGATGACCGGATAAAAGGAATCCAGACCGGCGCGGACGCATATCTGACAAAACCATTCCATCGTGATGAACTCCTGGCCCTGGTCGAAACCGTATTGACAAGACATAGAATCTATATAGAGCAGACTATGAAGGATGGACTCACCGCGTTACCCAACCGGGCCTACCTCTTCAAAACCCTGGATAATGAAATGGCCCGGGCCCGGCGCTACCGGAGAGACTTAAGTGTGGTGATGCTGGACATTGACCACTTTAAATCGGTTAATGATACCTACGGCCATCTATTCGGAGACAAGGTATTAATTAATCTCGCCGGCACCCTGAGCAAAGAAGTGCGGAGGCAGGATATACTGGGAAGATACGGGGGGGAGGAATTTCTCATTATCCTACCGGAGACTACCGGCGATGCGGCCGCAGCCCTGATGGAGAGGTGCCGGAGAAAAATAGCGGATATTCCATATGATGACGGCTCAGGATCTTCTCCCGTTTCAGTTACGATAAGCGCCGGAATCGCCGAATTCAATACCGACGATCATTCGATCGAAGATCTGATCGGGAGAGCCGATCGAGCGCTTTATAGAGCGAAAGAGAACGGGCGGGATCAGGTTGTGGTAGGTTAAAGAGACAACACTATATTTTGCGAGCCAAAAGGAATAAACATTGGACTGGAACCGACTTGCCAAATTCACACTTCTTGCATTAAGTTTAGGAGTAATTATCCTCCCCTTCTTGTATTTTCGTAATAAAAGAAAAGAGATTGCTCTTGGGATATTTTCATTTGTTTTTGCAATTTTCATAGCAGAAGTTTTTGTAAGGCTATTTTACCCCCAAATAATGTTCGCGGACAAAATGTTTGAACCCGATCCATATCTAGGATGGAAATTTATATCGAACAAGGCAGGATATATCATCTATCCAGGAGAAGCTCACCATTACATTGAGATCAATTCTATCGGTTTTCGAGATAATCCACTTCCTCCCGATCACGATAAAAGCAGAAAGATTCTAGTAGTAGGAGATTCTTTTGTAAGCAATATATCAGTTGAGGATAATGATGTATTTACAGAAGTTATTGAGCATAGATTAAAAAACACAGCGGTTATAAATTTTGGCGTTAATGGCTATGGACAGGTTCAAGAGTATCTGTTACTCAAAAAATGGCTCCCTATAATAAACCCTGACCTCATAATATTGGTGATTTTTATTAAGAATGATTTTACTGATAATATGGGGGAATATTGGATGTATCCTCGCCCATTCGCCAGCTGGTCGGAAGAAGATCAAACTCTTAAAATAATTTATCCTCCACAACCTGCATTCGCTAAAAAAACGACTACTAGACCATTTTGGAAATTCTATTTGAAGTCACATTTATATCATTTCCTTGACAGAAAGATCCGTTTTTTAATCACTAAATTTTCTCAAGATTATATACCTCCGGAATTATTCTTATGTCGTTCACAACCCTCTGAAAAAATGGAACTAATGTTCCGAACTATGAAAGAGCTTTTGCTCAAAATTGAAGGATATGCAGATGAAATAGGGGTACCGATAGTATTTGCCTTAGCGCCTACAATTATTCAAGTTGAAGATGAACTATGGGCATCTACTTTGCTGAACCATGGTAAAAATTCAGAGGATTACATAAGAACATTACCAAATGATAAATTGATGCAATTTGCTAACAATAACAATTTACTAATGGTCGATCTCCTACCCATATTACAATCAGAAGAAAAGAAAGGAAAGACACTCTACAATCGTAACGAACAGCATTGGAATAGCGAGGGTAACCGTGTTGTGGCAAGATCTTTATTAGACTACCTGAAATCAAACTCGCTGATTGAATAAAATACCTCGCGAGCCAAAAAGTAATCAGTACTCGGCTAACAACACCTGCGGGTCAAGTCCTGATTTAAAGTTGTCACTTTTTCTTGTTAAAACTCCCTCTACCTCGGCCCCTTTTAAAGTCAGAATGATTTGGGTCAGAATGATTGGCCTCGCCTCGGACTTTATTATTTTTGCTTTTAATTATTCTGACTCCAAATCATTCTGCCTTAATTTATGTTGCTTTTTAATCGTCCTGCCTAAATTGCCTGTCGTTCGATGTTAGACGTTCGGTGTTCGACCGCTCACTGGCCGCTTTCTGCTTACCATGTTTTCACTCCACCGGGATCATCCCCCAGAGGTCCGGCTCCACCGAGGTGGCTGTCCCTTGCTCCTCATCAACATACCAGGTCTGAGTCTCCCCGCACTCCCAGACCCCGGGAACCGGCTGGTACCACTGACCCGGTTTATGAGACTTTTGAAAATCGAAAAACCTCTCCAGGGGACGAGAGACTGAAAATGATTCCACTTCCGGCTTCAACATCACCATCCCGTTCCTGGTTAAGGACCTGAGCCAACCATCTACCGGAAGTCCGTCTTCGCGCTTTTTATAACAGTAATCGGTAAAAACATCCCGATTGTGGAGAAAGCCCGACCGGCGTTTATAATCTCCGTACTGGCTGGGCCGAAACGGGCTGATCAGCCACTGATAGCCCAGTTTCTTAACTTCAACCTTGATTGATTGAAAGAGCCGGGATGGTATCTTCTGCCCGCGTAAATTTGACTCGACAAAAAGAGCGGTCAGAACAACTGTATTTTTATCTTTTAATTTTCGGGCCCGAAATGAAGTTAGAAGAAGTCGAAAGAACCGATTAAGTTTAAAATTTTGAAAAACAATCGAAGCCGCCCCAAAAGCGAGCATATGGTATTTACTTCTATAATTATGCCAGGAATCATAATAATCAAGATTCTGGAGGCTTTCCGCCTTCCCATCCCAGAATGCCGGGGTGGCAAAGAGATAACCGGCAACCTTCCCCGCATCAGTTCTGATCTCGCGAAAAAATTCCGGGAAACAGAGCGCTTTGCCGTTATAGAGCGCCCGCTCCAGGATAGCCCGGGAGCGGCTTTGAACAGAAGCGTACCACTCGGTCCAGGCCTTCTGTTTCATCTTCCAGAAGGCAGCGAACTCCGCCTGATCTTTGAAATGAAGCGAACCGGTGATGTATTCTTGATCGAGCATTATTGTTAAAACCAAATTTGCGCCTTCGACCCAACTTTTGTAACCGCATCATTTAAGGTAAACAATAAAACGGCCCACCTAATCCGGGGCGGCTACCTTTTTTACAAGATTTATTGTCCCGGTAATATCAATTAAACAAACCGGAATCCCGAAGTATTTCGGAAGATTTACGAAGCAGCAAGTTAACAACGCAATAGTCCCTCCCCGCTCATTGATCACCGCTCACTGCTTACCGATTACTGCTTACCGATTACTATTTTTTTCCAGCTTCTTCATATATTTGACAGCCTGGTCCTTCCACTTTTTCTCCGGGTTACGGCCCAAATATTCATTCCAGGTCTTTAGCGCCTGTTCTTTCCAGCCTTTCTTCTCATACTGTAGAGCCAGATTGATGTAGGCGCTCTTATAGTCAACATCGAGGAAGATGGCTTTTTTAAATTGCCCGATCGCGTCATCCACCATTCCCTTATCTCCGTACAATACACCGAGCTTGTTATGAAGTTCCGGATTGTCCGGATCGAGTTCCAGAGCTTTTCGGTATTCCCGGGCCGCGTCATTATACATACCTTTATTGGCATAGAAGAATGCCAGATTAGAATAAAAGACACTATTCATAGGGTCTATCTTCAGGGCTATCCTGGCCTCATCAATCGCCCGATCATACATCCCCTTTTCTCCGAAGAGAAAACCCATCTTCTCATGGGCGTGAGCGTAGTTGGGGTTGATCTCAATCGCAATCTCATACTCTTCGATCGCCTCCCGATACTGGCTGTTGTTGGCATAGAAGAGCCCGAGATTATAGTGCATATCGGCATACCCGGGGTGAGCCATGACCACCTTCTCCATCTCTTCGATCGCTCGGGTATAATCACCCTTATTAGCATAGGTAAAGGCCAAGTTGGAGCGCGCGTCAACATACTGAGGATTTATCTCCAGCGCCCGCGAGAAGGCGACTATGGCCTTATCATCCATACTCTTCTCATTGTAAGAGAGACCTAGTTTAAAATGGAGATCGGCAAAATCGGGATTAAGAGCGATCTTATCCTCATAGACCTTGATCCTTTCATCCACCCAGTCTTTGTCTCCATAGATCAACCGTAAATTATCCTGGACCGCCCGATAACTGTCGTCAAGTTCCACCGCCTTGTTGAAGGCATCGTTTGCCTCTTTAAACTTACGGTGGCGGAGATAGAGATAACCGAGATTGTGGAAAAGGTCAGCCACGAGGGGAAATTGTTTAATCGCCTCATTATAGATCCGGATGGCTTGATCAAATTCATCATTCTTGTGATAGCAGATCCCGAGACGAAGAAAATTATAGTAATTCTGGGGGTTGACCTCGGTGGCCCGCTTAAATTCCTTGATCGCCTCCGGATATTTCCCGGCGTTCTCATACATATTACCGAGACTGGTCAGGGCATCGGCATGCTGAGGCTGAATATCCAGGGTCCTGCGAAACTCCTCTTCCGCCTCCGCCTTCTTCCCCCCGGCATTGTAAGCCACTCCGAGCTGAAAATGCAGGGCCGGGAAATCCGGGTTTACCCGAAGTGCCTTCTTCAGCTCATCCCGAGCTTCCCGATAGCGGCCCATAGTGCTGTAAGCGGCCCCAAGTTTCTGGTGAGCCTTGAGATAATTCGGGTTAATTCCCAGGGCCTTCCGATACTCCCGTATCCCCCCATCATAATCACCGGTAGCCTCCAGCAACAACCCCAGATTATAGTGCAGATCGGGGAATTGGGGATTGAGGCCGATCGCCTGCCGGAGCAGATGGAGAGCGGACTTATAATCACCCAGATCGGAGTAGAGTGACGAGAGTTTGAGGCAGACATCAAAATGCTGGGGGTTAACTCGATTAAGAGTCCGGTAATACTCGATGGCTTTTTCGGTCCGGCCCAACGCGGAAGCAATACTCCCCAGTTCCTGAAGTGCTTCCTGGTTGTCCGCCTCAAATTCCAGAACCTTCTCCAATTCTTCCATCGCCTGTTCATACCGGCCGCAGTCGCGATAGTAAAGTCCCAACTGCCGGCGGGCCGACAGATAGCGCGGATTTAATTCCAGGGCATGATTTAGTTCTCCCATCGCCTCTTCAATCCGGCCGACCCCGTAATAGAGAAGACTTAGCTGAGAATGAAGATCCGGCCAGTCAGGATGCTCGCGAATGGCCTGCTCCGCCTCTTCGATCATTGCTTGATAGTTCTCCCTCCGGGCCTGATTCAAATCAAGCTCCCGGTCGGGTTCTTTGGAATCATTCATAATTCTCTCTCCTTTAGTTATCGCCTTTGGCGCTAACTATCACCTTCGGAATTGCGATATTTATTTTATATATCAAGTTAGAATTTTTATAAATTATTTATCACTCTATATTTGAGTAAATTGACATTGCTCAGCTTATGCTAAAGTTTTTTGCCCCGGGCAAATAAGTTTTCGGTCAATAGTTTGATCGTTAATAAGATAATCTTCATATCAAGGAATAAATTTTTGTGGGTATTATAGAAAATTTCGTAACGAAGCTTCTCGATTACCGGCGTCTGGTAATCTCCCATCACCTGCGCCAATCCCGTCAAACCCGGTTTAATGGTAAACTTATCTCTAAAGTGGGGAAGTGATTCCAGAAAGTAATCATAAAAGATCGGACGGATCGGACGGGGACCGATAAAGTTCATCTCACCTTTTATTACATTTAAGAGCTGGGGAAGTTCGTCAATCTTCAATTTCCGCAGTACCCCCCCGATCGGTGTAATATAAGGATCTCCCTCTTTTAAGAGACGTGCCTTAATCTCACTCTCCGCCCCGACCCGGAGAGTCCGGAGCTTGTACATAAAGAAAATTTTGCCGTTTTCTCCCACCCTCTTTCCTTTATAGATCGGACTGTGCCGGGAAGTGAGAACAATCAGAAGCATAGCCAGGAGGAAGATAGGGGAGATGATAACTATAATGATAATCGCAACAATTATCTGGAGAATTCGTTTTATAACCCGCATAATTTTTACTTCGCAAAAATTATTATCTTTTCAATTTCAAGTTAATACATCGCTACTAAACAAAATTTGAAAATTATCCTGCGGCAATCTATGCTGATAATAAGGTTTAAGATATCGAAAAACATCTGTCCTGACAAGATGATATACATTACGCTGTTTGCAGGAAGAAGGGGGGACTTTTTTCCAGGGAGGGACCCCTCCCTCTCAAACACCATTGCTGTAAACATATGTATGTAATCATTACCTACCATTAGAAATTCTATTTTACACAGGTTATTTTTCAGGTCAATAAATTAGTCAAAATGGTAAAAACTAAAATAATAATGATACTGATCGCTATCCTAATCCTATTCGCCGTTCTTTATTGCTACGGCCGTTTTGTCTAACCTTATCGGATCGAAGAACTGATCCCATATCACCCCCAACTTATTCTCTGCGGTCATACCCATGGGGGCCAGATTCGATTGCCGGTTATCGGATCTTTTCTGGCGCCTCTTCGCCGGGACTCATTATGACCAGGGCTTATTTTGAACTCTCAATACCTGGGTCTATGTCAACCGCGGGGTGGGAATGACCACCCATCCGATTCGCTTCTTCTGCCCGCCTGAGATTACCAGTCTCACGGTTACTTTTTCAAACCGGAAAATAGAGTGACCCGGACTTCCGTGGGGTCGGGAGGAAACCCGGCAGTAGATATCCAAGGGGACCTCAACGATCTCCTCTCAGTCGAAGTATTAACGGAAATCACGAGAGATAAATTATCCTTCCGGATATTTTGCCCAGGCAAAATGATGTTCCCGGGCAAAATGATGTTTGATCTTGACAGAAGCAAGGAGATGAGTATGATTGTAGTTATTGAAAGTGGTGTTATTATTTAAGGAGTGTATAGCATAATAATGATCGTACACACCAACAAGCTTTGTCCAACTTCCCATCTCCCGAATCGATAATTCGACCAAGTTTTTTTATTAAATAAATTAATCCATTACCCGGAAACGGGGATACACTCATGAGAAGCAGATTTATTCAGAAAATCAACGGGGCTTTTTTATTTGGAATTATAATTAGCCTTGCTTTCTCTACAGCAGTACTTTCGGCAACGCCAACTCCACCCCCAACGCTTACGCCAACTCCAACACAAACGCCAACACCAACCTCCATACCACCTACGCCTACACCAACCCTGCCGGATATCGGATGTTTCGATGATCAAGCAGAAGCTGATTTTCTTGAGGGCGCCTATGAAAATGTTCGCTGGAATGAGGTCAGTGATTGGCTTGAGTTAAGTGATAGCGTATCGGGGACTTTTACCAGCCGGGTATTTGATGCCGGAACTGATGTGTACTGGACGACTATAAGTTGGATGCCGGAGTTCCCGAGTTGGAAGGCGTTCCTGGCAAATAAGCAAGCAGAGAGCGGCTATCCCTCCGGGTGGGCGGATATGACCGGGTGTGTGTTACTGCTTCATTTCGATGAAGAGTCGGGGCTTCTGCTTGATTCCAGCGGAGAAGGGAATGACGGGACTGAGTTCTGGGGCGTTAATTACGGAGAAACCGGAAGATTCAACTCCTCGTTACAGTTCGATGGTGCGGATGATTCTGTTCTGGTCGATAACGATCCAAGTCTAAATTTCGGCACCGGTGATTTCACCGTCTCATCCTGGATAAAGACATGGGCGCCCCAGACAGCTTCTGACATACCAACCACGGTTCTGATCAAAGGTTCCTGTATCGACACATGGAGCTGGGACTCGGGAAGTGGGTATGCTTTGTGCGTTGAGGAGAATAGCGAGAAGGCTAAGTTTGTGGTTAAGGACGAGACGACCTATAAGCAAATTCTGGGAGATGTTTCTATCTATGATGGGAAATGGCACCAGTTAATCGGTATGCGTAATGGAAACAGCATGAGGTTTTTTGTAGACGGGGTTGAAGTATCGAACAGCCCGGAAGATATTACCGGACTCGGGAGTTTTGATTATCCCCGATGGCCATTGGAGATAGGGAAAACCCAGCGGCTTATTGCGTCAGCTTATGAAGGAAAGATAGATGAAGTGGCTTTCTTTAACCGGGCACTAACCCCCGAGGAAATATCGGCTAATTATAAACGGGGAATCTGTAGATTTAAATTTCGGACTCGAGCCGGTCAAAGTAATCCCCCATCCGGTAGTTTTGTTGGCTGGGATGGAACTACCGACACATACTGGAGCGAATTAAAGAACACAACACTAATACCACCGTTATTTGCCTTGCAAACTGAGAATTACGGGAGATATTTTCAATACGAAGTTCAGTTTGATTCCAGTACCGATACTTATTCTCCTGAATTAAATTCTGTTACTGCCTGTTACGCACAATCTCCTCCCCCAACAGCTACGCCTACCGTTATGTCTTCCCCCACCCCTCGCCCCAGAGATCCTGATAATTATTATGTGGATTACAGCGGCGGCGCGGACAATAACAATGGTCTCTCTCCCGAACAGGCCTGGAAAACAATCACCAAGGTTAATAAATCTAGCTTTGTGCCCGGGGATTCAATCTTATTCAAGCGGGGAGAGACCTGGACCAAGCAGACATACGGAGATTGGGACAGACTGGAAATCAGCAATTCCGGAACTGCTGGTAATTACATCACTTATAGTGCCTATGGAAGCGGTGATAGACCGGTGATTGATGGCGCGTGGATTCCGTTTTTTTACTATCCATACTATCCTTACTATTCTGATGAGGGAGGCGGACCTTATTGGGGCTCTCCCTGGGACCAAGGTTTAATACATATCGCTGACAATAGCTACGTCAACCACACAAAAGATAAATGTTATATAAATATTGAGGGGCTGCATATTGCCAATTCATATTTAGACGGCATCAGGGTGCACCATTATCCGGAAGCTGGAGAAGGAGTACACTTTATCCAGTTGTCGGATAACTATGTATCCCATTGCGGTGCGGCCGGTATCATAGTCTGGGCAAGTGATACCGATGAATCATCCGAACGGATAACCAATGTCATAGTTGATAATAATGAGATTTATGATGTCAATATCTGGGGCTTTCCGGAAGCCCTTCCGATAGCTCATGTTTACTACTTTGAAGTAAAAAATAACCATGTCTGGGAGGGACACAACTTATGCATAAACAGCAAACATGGAAACGCATATGGCAAAATTTACAATAATCATGTTCACAATTCTACTGGATGTGGAATTTATGTTTGCCCGGGAGGGCGGTGGCAACATGATATTGAGATATTTCAAAATAATATCCATCATCTGGGGCATGGTGGTTATTCCATATATCACCCCGGAAACGGAGAATGGACATTCATGCATGGCCCAGGTTCTAGTCCTGCTATCAGTATCGGGACAGAGTATGCCGGCAGTGCTGAAAACATCAGCATATATAATAATATCTGCTATGGAACTTCTATGGGATTTCATATTACCGATTACACACTACGAAATCCCCAATTCCAGGGTTCTCATCTCAAGAAAAATATATATCTCATCAATAATACTTTCAGCAATATGATCGGGGATACGGTGAAATTTACCGGGGAGACAGATGCTTTTTTTACGGATCAACTTGAAAATATAGTGATAAAAAATAACGTTATCACCAAACATTCAGACGGTACAATGGTTTGGTTTCGATGTAACGATGGTGACGACCCCACTCTTGATAATATAGTACTTGATTATAACCTAGTGGCCCGGTGGTCAGAATTTACAGGACCACACTGTGTTTATAAAAAATATCCCGAGCTAGTTCATGCCCCTCTGGCAACGGGCTTTGCCCTGGAGACAGGTTCGCAGAACAAAGTGGCAATAATGGACTTTTATAAATCAACTTATTTTAGTATTACTGATGTAATAGGGGATGTCATAGAGATTAACTGTGATGGGATAGCTCGTTATATTACAGATGTTGATACCTGGTCATCGGATACCTGTACCTGGATCGAATTTACTCCATCACTTGATTCCATTACTGTTCCCGGGATGTTTGTCGACGAGTGGGGAACTTCCACTGATTTTACCCCTGATTTTCATCTTAAGGTTACTTCCCCGGCGATTGATCTGGGTTCACAAACCGACGCTCCCGCTACCGATTTCGCAGGAGAGACACGACCGAACGGGCATGGTTACGACATGGGGGCTTATGAATATCCTCCCACAGCAACCCCGTCCCCGTCAATCAGCCCGACCCCATCGATCACCCCCACACCAGAGGGATATAAAACCCCTACACCTACACCCTCGCCTTCACCGTCACCTTCGGTTACACCATCGGTTACACCAACCCCCTATGGGTTTAAAACTCCGTCACCCACACCCACCCCCGGCAATTATGTCTGCGAACTCACGCTTGGATATTCCACTTATCTGGGATCGAACTACAGTAATGAAGGAGCATACGACCTCGTTCTGGATTCGGATGGATGTTCCTACCTGACCGGATATACCCGCTCAAGTAATTTCCCGGTCGTCAACCCGTATCAGGCAACAATCAACGGAGGATATGACGCCCTAATAATCAAGTTCTCCTCTTCAGGGTCAACTCTCCTCTTCTCTTCCTATCTGGGAGGGAGTGATGAAGACTGGGGGTACGGCATCGCCATCGACAGTGAAAAGCATGTTTATATTTCCGGCGAAGCGAAGTCCATTGATTTCCCCACCCTCAACTCCTTTCAGGCCGCTAATGCCGGAGATTATGATATCTTTCTCAGCCGTCTCTCCTCCACCGGGTCCACGCTCCTCTACTCGACATATCTGGGAGGGAGCGGGGTGGATCGCGCCGAAGGGTTAGCGCTCGGAGATGACGGTACCGCCTACCTGTGCGGGTATACCGTGTCCGGTGATTTCCCCACAATCAATCCTTATCAAGCCAATTACGGAGGTGGGGATTATGACGCGGAGATCGGAAGAGCGTCGTGTAGGGAAAGAGTGTAGATCTCGGTGGTCGCCGTATCATTAAAAAAAAAAAAGAGAAAACAAGAAGAAAAAAGAAAAGAAAAAAAACAGAAAAAACACGTAATTAAGTTCGGCGGTATCGCAACTACATATCTACGACGTGCGTACATAGCAAACCACGCTACAGTGTAGTCATCATACAG